>JAUNSA010000128.1 GCA_030539405.1 Propionibacteriaceae bacterium | reverse complement strand
CGACCACCTTCATGCCCGCGCCGGGGACGACATCGCGGTCATGGTGCTCGGGGATCGTGAGGTGCACCTTGTCGTAGATGCCCAGCACGGTGCCCTCGGGCCCGATGATCTGGGTGGAGTTGCGCAGGTGGCCCCACGCGTCGATGCGGTAGCCCGAATAGGCGATGTGCGTGCGGTGCTCGCGTGCCAGATCGCCATAGAAGGACACCATGGTGTCGCCCTTGGCCGCCGTCAGTTCGGCCGCCATTTCGATGGGGATGTTCTGGTACGGGTCCAGGGACCAGATGGGACGGTCGCCGTGCTCGGGCAGGACGACCAGATCGGGCTGGTCGGGCCAGACGATGGCCAGCCGTTCGGCCCAGCGCTCCCGGATGAGGTCGAGCGATTGCTCGACGCTCAGCCCGGGCGCGACGATCGGGTAGCCCGCGACGGTTGACACAGTGATGCGACGGGCCACGGGCTGCTCCTCACTTGATGCCAGTCATGACGACGCCTTGGACGAAGTACCGCTGCGCCAGCATGAAGATGATGAAGATCGGGACGAAGGTGATGACGGATCCGGCCATGGTGGTCGCCAAGGATGTCTCCTCCTGGTTCAGCGAGGCCAAACCGACGGTCAACATGTACATGTCGGAGCGCTGCGCCCCCACCAGAGGCCACAGGAAATCGTTCCAGTGCCACAGGAAGACGAACGTCGACATGGTGGCCAGGATCGGCTTGCACTGCGGCAGGATGATCGACCAGAAGATGCGCAGGTCACCGGCCCCGTCGACACGAGCCGCCTCGATCAGTTCGTCGGGGATCTCGGCGATGAACTGGCGCATCAGGAAGAGAGCCTGGATGTTCGCCACGGTGGGGAGGATCAGCCCCCAGTACGTGTTGAGGCCACCGACGGCCGAGACGAGAAGGAACTTCGGGATCAAGGTCAGGTGGTACGGGATCATCACCATCGACACGATCAGCCAGAAGGTCAACTCTCTCCCCGGGAAGCGCACCTTCGCGAACGCGTAGGCGGCCAGCGAGGCGAGGATGAGCACAACCACCACGCTCACGACCGAGTAGATGACCGTGTTCAACAGCCACCGCCCCATCTCGCCCCGGGCCAGCAGGCGCACGAACTCCTCGAACGAGACCGAACTCGGCCACAGGGAACCGGGGAGCTCGAACGCCTGTCCCGGCTGGACCGAGAGGACGAACATCACGTAGAAGGGGAAGATCGTGATCAGCGCGACCAACAGCAGGGGGCCGTGGTTCCACAGGCCCCTGCGCAGGGACATCGTGCGGCGCATGTTCAGTCCTCCCTGAAGATTCGGCGCTGGACGAGAGAGATCACCAACGTGATGGCGAACAGGACAACGCCGACGGCGCTGGCGTACCCGAAGTAGCCGTAGCGGAAGCCCTGGTCGTAGATCATGAACACCATCGAGTACGAGGAGCGCACGGGGCCGCCGCCCGTCATCACGTAGACGAGGTCGAACACCTGGAACGACTGCACGATGTCGAGGATCACCACGAAGAACAGCGGGCGCTTGAGCCCGGGCAGGGTCACGTGTCGGAACTTGCCCCAGGTGCCCGCGCCGTCCAGCTCGGCCGCCTCGTAGTAGTCGCGCGGGATGTTGAGGAGCCCGGCGAGCAGGATCAGCATGTAGTAGCCGAAGCGGGCCCACACAGCGACGATCGCGAGGGCCGGCAGCACGGTGTAGTCGTTGCCCAGCCACGGAACAGGGCCAACGCCGAACAAGCCGAGGACGAAGTTCATCGGGCCGTTGGTCGAGTACAGCCAGCGCCAGATCACCGCGGTCGTTACGAGCGAGGTGATGACCGGCAGGAAGAAGGCGGCCCTGTAGATCTTGATGCCCCGCACGGAGCGGGCGGCCAGCTGGGCCATCACCAGCGACACGACGATCGTGGTCGGCACGGAGATGAGTGAGTACACCAGGGTGACGCGCAGGGACGTCCAGAAGGTGTCGTCCTTGAAGAGGGCCTCGAAGTTCTCCAACCCCACCCAGTGGAAGTCCCCGCCCAAGGACGTCGACATGAAGCTGAGGATCACGCCCAGGATCGAGGGACCCATCCTGAAGGCGACGAACACCAACAGGAAGGGCAGGACGAAGGCGAGGCCCAGGATGGCAGCGCGTCGGCCCCCCGGAGCCCCCCGGCGCCGGGCGGGGGTGTTCCCCGCCCGGTCCGGGTGGCTCTGGGGCGATGCCGTGTCACGCTTGGGGCGTGCAAGTGAGGCCATGGGAGTTACGGCCTCGCCAGCGCTGCGTCGATGTCCTGGGCGGCCGCGTCGAGGGCTGCCTGGGGCTCGGTCTGGCCGAGCAGGGCGGACTGCACGTGCGGCTTGATCAGGTTCATGATCTCGGTCGCCTTCGGGGAACGGGGCTCGGTCACGCCGTCGTCCAGGTACTGGGCGAGGACGGCGTCCGGGGACCCCTCGGGGAACAGGTCGGTGATGTCGCTGCGGGCCGAGTGCTGCTTGCGCTCGGGCAGGAACTCACGCAGTTCCTCGGGGTCAGAGATGAAGTCGATCCACGCCTTGGCCGCCTCCGGGTGCTCGGCGGACTTGAACACCACGTAGCCAGCGACGTTGCCGTAACTGGCGGGCTTGGCGTCCGCGAGGGGACGTGCGATGACCAGTTCATCCATGCTGAGGCCGTGCTGCACCAGCGATGCGGTGGAACGCGCGAACAGCATGGCGACCTTCTTGGCCGCGATCGGGCTGGTCTCCACCGGGAGTGCCTGGGTCAGGGCGTCCTTGGGCGTGTACTCGTTGTCGACCAGCCACTTGGCGAACTCGAGGGCCTTGAGCCCCTCGGGCCCGTTCAGCGTGGCCTCGGTGCCCTCCTCGTTGAGGACGGTCCCACCGGCCGACCACAGCAGCGGGTAGAAGCTGCCGTTGAGGGTCATCGTCGGGGCTGCGTCGTACTGGGTGACGTAGTAGCCCTTCTCCTTCAGCTTGGGTGCCCATTCACGGACCTCGTCCCACGTCTTGGGGTAGTCGGCCTCGGCGACACCCATGTCATCCCAGACGGGCTTGACGTGGACGGTGGAGGTCAGGCCCACCAGGATCGGGACGCCGTAGAGCTTCCCGTCGGTCGACATCGTGTCGATCGCGTTGGGGAGGAACTTGTCGCGATCCTCCGCGATGACGTCGTCAACCTCGGTGAGCAGCCCGTTGGCCGACCACGAGAAGATGTCCGCAGGCAGTGCGTAGGTGACATCGGGGGTCTGCCGTCCGGCGATGGCGGTCTGGAGGCGCTCGCCGCGCGAATCCCACGGAATGATCTCGACGTTCACGTCCACGTTGGGGTACTCCGCGTTGAACTTCTCGATCATGCCGTCCCAGTAGGCACGCTCGATGTCGCCGCCGATCGGCGGGTACCACATCGTCACCGAGCCGGTCAGGTCCGCCGGGGCCGGCTGGGCGGCGGTGGTGTCGGGGGACGCCCCGGGGTTTCCGGGTGCTGGGGGCTGCGCTGGTCCGGTGCAGGCAGCCAGGGCGAGCGACGTAGCGGCGACGAGCGCCAGAACGACGTTGTTCTTCATGGCGTGATTCCTTTCTAGTATCCAGACACCGTGTCTGGCCAGGCCAGCTCGATGCCCTGTTGTGCGACCACCCGTTGGAAGTCGCCGATGAGGGTGGTGTTGTGGTGGATCTGGTGCGGGGTGAGCCCCTCGGTGATGCAGTGGGCGGCCAGGATCCCGGCGACCTCGCCGGTGTTCCACTCCACGGGGTGGAGCCGGTAGCACCCGTTGGTGATGTGCGTGGTTCCGGAGGTCTTGCCCGCAGCCAGCAGGTTCGTCACCCGTTGGGGGATCAGGAATCCCAGGGGAAGCTGGAAGGGGCTGGAGGGGACGTCGATGTAGTTGTCCCCGCCGGTGGAGGGATGGAGGTCGATCCGGTACATGCCCACGCCGATCGAGTCGTCGAAGCTGCGGGCAGGACCACCCGTGATGTCCATCGACACATCCCGTTCGGTGACGGTTCGCAGTGCCTTGATCCGGCGGGATTCCCGGTGGTACGGGGCCATCGCGAGCCCATCCTCGGTCCCCATGATGTCGGGGCGGAGCCTCAGTCCGGGCCAGCCCGTCCCCCCATCCGGGCGCGGCGCCTCTGTCTGCATCCAGTACAGGGCAGAGAGCGAGAGCTGGCGCGCCTCCTTCAAGCCCTGCTCAGGGTCAGGCACGTCGATCAAGGGACGATCGAAGTAGTCGATCATCGGCCAGTTCACCAAGGTGACGTCAGAGGCGAACGTGCCCGGGGCGAACATGTCACGGGCCAGGATCCGGCGGTAGGTCCACAGGTTGCCGTGGCCCGGGTTCTTGCTCTGGTCGGCCTCGACTGCCACGGGGTCGTCGCCGGGGTTGGGGGTGAACTGGCGGGTGAGGGGCGCCAGGGTGCGGGGATCCGGCGATGTCCAACTCAACAGAGGGCCGCCCCAGAACTCAGGCTCGACACCACGCCAGTAGTCGTACATGGCGGGACGATCGATGGTGAAGTCCTCGCCTGCCGTGTGGTCGATGGCGAAGCAGACGCTGACCGCCTGGATGTTGTCGGGCTGCGCCTGGGGCGGGGCGGACGGCTCGTTGTGTTCGGCCTGGGACTCGAACCCGATGGCGTACTCCACGCCCGCGAGCGCCAACAGGTCCCCCGTTTCGGTGGCGTCCAGCACATAGTCCGCGGTCAGGGTGACCTGCTCCCCACGGGTCAGGCGGTCGAACGTGACGCTGGTGATCCGGTCCCCGTCGGTCTGGGCGGCCACCGGACGCGCCGGCTGGACCACCGTGAGCATGCCCGAGGCGATGTGGGGGGCCAGGAGCTCATCGATCACATCCACCGCGACCCTGGGCTCGTGGCAGAGCTTGGACACCCAGCCCGCACCCGGGTTGAGGTGCGCGGTCGCGCGTGCCCGCTCGGTGAGCGGGTAGTCGCGTCGATAGACCTCACGGATGCCATCGCGCAGGCGGCGATAGCGCGCGGTCGCACCGAAGGACTCGACCCACGGGTGCTCGTCGAACGGGACCGCCTGGGACGTCGACTGGCCACCCAGCCAGCGGAACTCCTCGGTCAGGACGACGTGGACGCCGTTCTCGGCTGCGGCCAGGGCAGCTGCCACGCCGCCCAGTCCGCCACCCACGACGAGGATTCGTGTCTTCATCTCAGACATTGGCAACCTTCCTTGGTGCGGTGATCGTGGCTCCTTCGATCTGGAGGCACGGCATGAGTTCAGCCCGGGGGGCGTCTTCGTGATCGAGTAGGCGCGAGAGCATCACGATCGCGGCGGCCCCCATCTCCGCACGCGGGATGCTGAACCGTGACCATTCGTCCACGCTCGCGGCGGGGTCCTCCGGGTCTCCCAGGAGCGCCACCGACAAGTCCTCGGGGATGCTGACACCCGCTCGCTGGGCGGCGGACGCGAACGCGTGGGTGTCCAGCTGGGCGCCGCACAACGCTGCGGTCGCGCGGTGGTCGCTCAAGATCTGCACCGTCTCGTCGGCGCTGAACGCTCCGGAGTCGAACATCAAGGGCCGATGACCGGCCTCCTGCATCGCCTGGCGGTAGCCGTTCACCCGGTCCTGTGCGGACACACTCCCACTGAGGTCGCCGACCAGCGCGATCCGGCGGTGCCCGACCGCGAGCATGCGGCGGGTCAGCTCAGCCGTCGCCTCGACATAGTCGGCCCCGACGAAGGGCACTGGTTGGTCTGCCACGTGGTCACGACGGCCGATGAACACGAACGGGTAGCGCCGCTCGAGCAACCAGGCCACCTCGTTGCGGTCGGTGAGGCGTCCGATCAGGATGCACCCATCGGCCACCGCGATGCGGTTCCATCCAGCATCGGCGAGCCTGCGTCGCCCGCCATCGTGCGGGGCGGAGGTGAACAGGAGCAGGTCCACGCCCGACTCCTCGGCCTGTGCTTCCATGCCCACGAGGAAGGGGTGGTAGAAGTTCGAGCGGTCGCGTGGGAACACCGACTCGTAGGTGAACACGCCCATGATGCGGCTCCTGCCGCCAGCCAGCCCCTGGGCCATCGGATTGGCCACGTACCCCACCGATTCCATGGCGTCCAGCACGCGCCGGCGTGCGCTCTCACTCACCCGCTTCCGCGGGCTGGACGTCCCGTTGAGGACATGGGACACCGTCGCCTGGCTCACTCCAGCCAGCTTTGCAACATCGAACTGCGTCGCACGCCTCATTGCGCCTCCTGATACCCATTTCCAAAGGGTTGACCACGACCATTGCACGCTCACAAGGCCTCGGTCAAGGGTATCAAGCGTAGTCACATGAAGATTCGAGGGTAATGTCTGGCAATATTGGTTATACGCATCAGCTAACGCCGCGGACGTTTCCACACCACCTTCATGATCTCCATCGACGGTGGAGTCTGGCGGCTTCTGGGGGTAGACAAGGACCATGTCGATCACGCCCTTGTCGTTCCATTTCGTCGGCCACTGCTCACACACCGACTTGTTCAGCGAGTTCCTCACCCGCACGGGGACCGGGAGGGTCACCGACGACCCCACCGAGGCGGATGCGGTGTGCGTGTTCGAACGGGACGCGGCGCTGCACGCGGCCTTGGCCCAGCCCCACCTCGACGCAGGGCGTCCGGTCTTCGTCGAGAAGCCGATGGCACTCGACGTGTCGACAGCGCGCCGCCTGTGCTCCTCCGTCGGCCCGGTGACCAGTTTCTCCACCCTGCGATGGGCTCCGGGTCTGTCTTCTCTGCAGGGCGCAACGAGGCTCACGGTCACCGGTCCGGCGCGGCCGGGTGACCCGGCGGGGTGGGCCTTCTACGGCGTGCATGCGGTGGAGATCGCCCAGCAGATCCTCGGCGGCGCCCCGGGGCCGGCCAGCACGGACGCCGGACCCGACGGCGTCCGCGTCCGTTACGCCTTGGGTGACGTGCCGGTCGAGTTGGACCTGGCCCCGCACCACGGGCACTGGCAGGTGACCGGGGTGATGGATGACGGCACGACCCGGATCGTTGACGTGGAAGCCGGCCCCGGCTACTTCGAACCGGCCTGCCGGGAGATCCTCGACTTCGCACGGACCGGGGTCTCACCGGTACCGGTGGCCGACATGGTGGGGGTCGTCGCCGTGGTGGAGGCGCTCGCGTCGCGGTGACGCGTCGACCCCCTCACCACCAGCTCGGGCTTGAACTCCGTGGAGGTGTTCGCTGCTGTGCGCCCGCCCAGGCCGAGGTTGAGTGCAGCTGCACCCATGTCGCGCAGGGGAAGGCGAACGGTGGTCAGGGTTGGCCGGACGTCCAGGGCGGCCGGGATGTCGTTGAAGCCAGCCACCGACACGTCGTCGGCCACAGCGATGCCTTGATCCTGGAGCCAGTGCATGGCGCCGATGGCCAACTGGTCGGCCGTCCCCACGATGGCGGTCAAGGCGGGCTCCTGGTCGAGCAACTGCCGGGCCGCGCGGCGCCCACCCTCCCGATCCGGAAGGGCATGGGCCACGTGCACGTGGCCACCCGCGGCCTCGACCACTGTGCGGATCCCCTCGATGCGATGAATCGTCGAGGTCAGGTTCGCCTGCCCAGCGGCAATCCCGATCGAGGTGTGCCCGAGCTCGACCAG
>JAUNSA010000127.1:1435-7610 GCA_030539405.1 Propionibacteriaceae bacterium | reverse complement strand
CATCGTCCCCGGGCTGGGGGACGCCGGCGACCGCCTCTACGGCCTGGCCGACTGATCCCCGAGGTCACGGCGACGCTCGCCCGCTCGGCCGGCCAGGGCCAGGCCGAGCAGCGTCGCGCCGGCTGAGCCGACGACACCGCCGACCAGCACCGGACCGACCCACCAGCCGCCCTTCATCGGGCGGACCACGGTCTGCTTCGCCACGCCGCCGGCCAACGCGGCCGCCAGCGCGAGGCGTCCGGCCTTACGGGCATTCGGGGCCGGCGCGGTGGCCGCGGTGGCGCCGAGGCCGGCCGCGGCGAGGGCGAGGCCGATGTCCACACCGGCGGCGGTGCGCCTGGTGACCCACCGGTCGGGGCGACCCGCGGCGTCCCAATGGCTGGGGAGTTCGTCCGGGAGTGAGCGCCCGCGGACGGCGTAGTGGGCGACCACGGCGGCCGCCATCAGGACGGGGAAGCCCGCGGCAGCGATGAAGGCTTCGCGCCCGGTGTGGGCGAACGGCTCATCCTCGGCGTCCGGCTCGATGAGGCCGGCCTTGACGGCGGCGGCACCGAGGTTGAGGTCCCAGCCGGCGCCGAAGGCGCGGGGCCGGAGCAGGCGCGGATCGGCCGGATCCCACAGGGCCTCGCGGAGGCGGTCCGCGGTCGGGGGGCGGACATCGAAGGGGATGCCGAACCAGCGGCCCACGCGTGGGTCGTTGCGGCGCTCGTCGGTGGCCCCGTCGGGGTCCACGGGAGTCAGATCGGCGGCCAGGGCGGCCACGTCGGCTTCGTTGGCGTCGGCGTCCAGGCGCTCGCACAGGGCGATGGTGAGCTCGTCGCGAAGGGTGGCGCGCAGGTCGGGGGCCACCGCGCGCTCGGCGGAGTCGAGCCAGGCCAGGGCGGCGTCGCGGGTGGCCGGGGTGAGCTGGTCGAGGGAGGAGATCATCGTGCTTCCTTCAGGAGGTCGTCGAGCGTGTCCCGGACCGAGGCCCAGGCCGCGCGCAGGTCAGCTTCGGCCGCGCGGCCGGCCGGGGTCAGGCGGTAGTACTTGCGGGGAGGGCCCACCGGGGACTCCTGCCAGGTGGAATCGATGAGCCCACCCTTCAGGAGTCGGGAAAGGAGGGGGTACACGGTGCCGGCGGTGAGCGCCAGGGCCGGGCGGGCCCCCAACTCCTCCACGATCTGGGAGCCGTAGCGCTGCCCCTGGGCGAGGAGGCCCAGGACGGCGAGCTCCACCACCCCACGGCGGATCTGTCCGGTGCGATCGCCTGCCATGCCTGCATGGTACTGCCCAGTACTTTGTTGCGCAAGGTTCTGGGTGGCGCCGCTGATCGTGTGGGCTGCCGCGCCTGACTAGCCTTGACGGCATCCACCAACGAACGGGAGGGCAATCATGACCAACGACCCCAAGGATGGCGGCGACATCAGCTCGGGCTTCGGTGACCCCGAGGTCGACGGCCCCGTCTCCGACGAGAAGGCCGAAGCCATGCTGCACGGTGACCGTGAGGCCGAGCAGGATGATCAGGATGATCAGGGCAAGGATTCGGGCGACGCCTGAGCCTGTGAACCTTCGTGGGGCCTGGTCGCCGGGGGCGATCAGGCCTCGGGGAGGCCGATGAAGCGGCGCATCGCCGCCGCACCCTCGACACGGAGTGCAGGACCCGGCTCGAACCCCTCCCTGACCAGGAGGAGGCGCTTCGTCGTGGCCGCCTCGCCGCGCCGCGGCTGCCACGCGAGGCCGTTGTCGCGGTAGCCCAACTTCTCGCTGACCCGCACCGATGCGGGGTTGTCGGTGAAGGCCGCCGAGGTGATGAACTCAAAATCGAGGTGGTCGAACAGGAAGGCACACATGGCGTGCCGCATGGCCGTGCCGATGCCGCGGCCCTGGTGCCGCTGGCCCAGCCACGAGCCGGTCTCGCCGAATCGGAGGGTCAGGAAGTCGTGCGTGGCCACGCCCTGGACCCCGACGACCTCGCCGTCCCACAGCACGCACAGGTCCAACGCCCAGGCATCGCGGGACCAGGTCGCCATGCCCCGCCACCACCACTGGAGGTAGTTGAGCGGCAACTCCTCGGCCGGGGCGTCGGTCCAGGGGAACGTGAAGGGCATCCGCTCGGCGGGGTGGATCCCCGCGCGGGCCAGGTCCAGGAGCGCCAGCACCTCGGCCTCGCCGATGCCGCGGAGCTCCAACGGCCCGGAGGTGATCCGCAGGCCGAGCGGGGGGAAGATCTCCACGAGGCGGGGGTCCATGACCGCATCCTCCCAGTCGTGGGGGCAGCGAACAACGGTCGCCGACGACTGCTGCGCGGCTGTCAGCCGATCAGCGCGCGGGCCACATTCGGGTAGTCGGTGATGACGGCGTCGACGGACAGGCCCAGCAGGCGCTTGAGGTCAGCGGGTTCGTTGACGGTCCAGACGTGGACGGACAACCCATGCTCGTGGCACTTCTCCACGATCTTCCTGCGGGTGGCCGACACCGACGGGTGCACAGCGGTCGCCCCGAGCCGCCCGGCGTACTGCCAGGGCTTCCAGAGGGGATCTGCGTACAGCGCGCCCAAGGGCAGGGTCGTGCCCAGGCCGAACAGGTGGCGCAGCGAGTAGTGGTTGAACGACGACAGCACTACCCGCGAGGCCATCTGGTGGGACTCGACCAGCGCCAGGACCCGCTCCTCGAGCCCCTTGTACCGGATCTCGGAGTTCTTCAGCTCGATGTTGACCCGCGCCCCGCTGTCCCGGACGAGGTCGAACACCTCGGCCAGCGTCGGGATCTGCGTGCCGGCGTACTTGGCGTTGCCGTAGCTGGCGTCCAGCTTCTTGAGGTCGTCGAGGCTGTGGTCGGCGACCCACCCGTGCCCGTCGGTCGTGCGTTCGAGGGTCTCGTCGTGGATCACCACCACTTCGTCGTCGCGGGTGAGCTGCACATCCAGCTCGAACCCGTCGGCGCCCTGTTCCAAGGCGAGCTCGAAGGCGGGAAGGGTGTTCTCGGGCGCATAGCCGCTCGCGCCCCGGTGGGCCCAAACCTCGGTCATGGGGCCATCGTGACAGCGCCAGTCAACGACTCGGTGAACAATCCACCGGAGGACAGCGCGCGTTTCTCCAGCGGTCCGGAGCTGAGCGGGACCCTGTGGACGACCGGACATCGCGTGCTGGCTTCCTGTGGACAGCCGACATCGCCCTGACCGGATCGGGCCCCCGCTGCCGAATGTGAGGGCATGGATGACGCCATCGATGCCGCCCTGCGCGAGGGGAACGGCGTGCTCTCAGTCGGCCAGCACCCCACCCTCACCTGGCGGATCCGTCGGGCACGGGAGCGCGGGGAGCTCCAGACGGTCCTGCGGGGGCACTACGCGGCCGCCGAGGTGGCCAGTTCGTTCGCCATCCGGGTGCAGGTGCTGTTGGCCGCCGACCCTGATGCCATCCTGCTGGGGCCCAGCGCCGCGGTGGCACTCGGATGGCGCGAGCCAGATCCTGATGAGGTGGTGCACGCCTCCAGCCAACGGATTCAGGGCTCCCGGGCGGGATTCCAGCTCACGCGGCGCCGCATCGACCCCGACCTGGTGCTCGAGCGCGGTGATGCCCTGGCCTCCCCCTCGGGGCAGGGCTCGATCGGGATCCGCTGCACCAACGAGGCCGTGACCTCCCTCGACCTCGCGCGCGAGTCCGGCCCCGACAGCATCGACACAGCCCTGCGCGGCGGGCAGAAGCTGGCCACCCTCGAGAGCACGCTGGAGCAGCAGAAGGGCCGTGTGGGCAACCGGGACCTGCGGCGCTACCTGGCCGACTCCCGCGACGAACCGTGGTCCGCCGCGGAGCGGGCGGGCCACATCGCCCTGCACCGACGCGACGACATCGACTGGGCGGCCAACGTGGAAGTGGAGCGCTCGCCGGGGCAGCGCGCCTTCCTCGACATCGGCCTGGCTTCGCTCTGCCTGGCCTTCGAGATCGACGGCTACGAGCACCACGGCACCCGCGACTCCTTCAGCGCGGACCGCCTCCGCGACCTGGACCTGCGTCGCCTCGGCTGGGAGGTGGTTCGACTACCGGCGGACTGGGTCATGGAGGACCCCGGCCGCTTCGCTGCCCTCGTGTCCGAGCTGGCGGAACTGCGCGCCGCCACGCTCGGACTCAGCCCGAGTGGGTAGGGTCGCTCAGGTGAGTGCCACGAGAGAAACGACCCCGATCGACGCCATCGCCGAGGAGCACACCCAGGCCCTGGTGGACCTGAACCCCCTGCTCGCCACCGCCCTCGGGGTGCCCGGCCGCGACCACCTGTCGGTCGACATCTCGCCTGCGGGTCATGCGGCCCTCGCAGACCTGAACCGCGCCACGCTCGCCAAGCTGGACGGCGCGGCCCCGGTCGATGACACCGACGCGATCACCGTGGCCGCGATGCGCGACCGACTCGGCCTGGAGTTGGAGTCGTTCGAGGCCGGCGACCACCTCCGCGACCTCAACAACATCGCCTCCCCGGTCCAGGAGCTGCGCAACGTCTTCGACCTGATGCCGGCGACCACCCCCGAGGACTGGGCCAACATCGCCGGCCGGATGACTGCGTTGTCGTCCTCGATCGACGGCTACATCGAGACCCTGCGCGCGGGCATCGCCGCCGGCAACACCCCGGCGATCCGCCAGGTCGAACTGGCCATCGATGAGTGCGCCGACCTCGCCGACGCCGACCTGTCCTTCTTCACGACCTTCGCCGCCAGCGCCCCGGACACCAGCGACGCGCTCACCCACGACCTGGCGACGGGAGCAGCCGACGCGCGCGAAGCCTATGGCCGACTGGCCAGCTTCCTGCGCGAGGAACTCGCCGGCGCTGCCCGCCCCGATGACGCCGTCGGGCGCGATCTCTACCAGCGCATGTCGCGCCTGTTCGTGGGCGCGACGATCGACCTCGACGAAACCTACGACTGGGGTGTGGAGGAACTCGCCCGCATCACCGCCGAGCAGGAGGCGCTCGCCCGCGAGATAGCCGGCCCGGGCGCCACGGTCGCCGAGGCGGTCCGCGCCCTCGACGCCGACCCCGCCCGCACCCTCCACGGCACCGAGGCCCTGCGCGCGTGGATGCAGTCCACCGCCGATGAGGCCATCGCCGCCCTGGACGGCGTGCACTTCGACGTCCCCGAGCGCCTGCGCACGGTCGAGGCGATGATTGCGCCGACCCAGTCCGGCGGCATCTACTACACCGGCCCGACCGACGACTTCAGCCGCCCCGGCCGCATGTGGTGGAGCGTCCCGCCGGGCGTGACCACGTTCAACACGTGGCGTGAGAAGACCACCGTCTACCACGAGGGCGTCCCGGGTCATCACCTCCAGCTCGGGCAGGCGGTCCACAACGCGGCCGAGCTGAACTGGTGGCGTCGCCAGATCTGCTGGCTCTCGGGCCACGGTGAGGGGTGGGCGCTCTACTCCGAACGACTCATGGAGGAGTTCGGCTTCCTCGACGATGCCGGCGACCGCCTCGGCATGCTCGACGCCCAGCGCCTGCGCGCCACCCGCGTGGTGCTGGACCTCGGCGTCCACCTCGGCAAGCCCGCCTTCGACCGGTACGGCGGCGGCACCTGGAACTACGACAAGGCGTGGCAGCTCCTGGTCGACAACGTGAACATGGAGGAGGGGAACCTCCGCTTCGAGCTGAACCGCTACATGGGGTGGCCCGGCCAGGCGCCCAGCTACAAGGTGGGTCAGCGCATCTGGGAGCAGATCCGGGCCGATGCCACCGCGGCAGCCACTACGCGCGGGGAGGAGTTCTCCCTGAAGGACTTCCACTCCCGCGCCCTGAACCTCGGCTCCCTCCCCCTTGACGTCCTCCGGGGGGCCCTGGTCGGCTGACCGGCAGGGGCTCAGCGGCGCCGCAGCGTGAACCGCGTCTGGATCGGCTGCCGCTGCCCCCCGACGTGCACGACGTCGTCGCCGTCCACGGTGAGCTGGCTGGCGTAGTGCCCCAGCGCCTCCTGCAGCAGCCCGAGGTGTTGCCGGGTGTCGATGACATCGTCGGGGTCGACATCCGAGGCGACCTCCCAGAACGGCACCCCGAGTTCGGACGCCGCCGCGCGGCTCGGCGCGTGCAGGGCCACATGGTCGGGGTGCCCGTAGCCGCCGGACTCGTCGTAGCTGACGATGGCCTCGGCCCCCACCGCGCGGGCGTAGGCCACGATGTCGGCGGCCACCTCGTCCGGCGAGGCGTTGGTCAA
>JAUNSA010000127.1:0-1335 GCA_030539405.1 Propionibacteriaceae bacterium | reverse complement strand
AGCGTCTCGTCGTCGGGGTGGGCGTGCACGAGCAGTACGGTCCGGGCGTCCATGCGGTCAGCGTAACGAGCGCGGCCCACGGGCGTGGATTCAGTCGTTGCCGTACAGGTCGCGGGTGTAGACCTTGTCGACCACGTCAGCCAGCTCGGGGGTCATCCGGTTGGCGACGATGAGGTCGCAGCGCTCCTTGAAGGCGTCCAGGTCGTGCACCACCTCGGAGCGGAAGAACTCGTCCTCGGTCAGCAGCGGCTCGTACAGCACGACGGTGATGCCCTTGGCCTTGATCCGCTTCATGATCCCCTGGATGGAGGACTCGCGGAAGTTGTCCGAGCCGGCCTTCATCGCGAGCCGGTGGATGCCGACCACCTTCGGCTTGCGCTTGATGATGTCGAAGGCGATGAAGTCCTTGCGGGTGGAGTTCGAGTCGACCACCGCCCGGATCAGGTTCTGCGGCACGAACCGGTAGTTGGCGAGCAACTGCTGGGTGTCCTTGGGCAGGCAGTAGCCGCCGTAACCGAACGACGGGTTGTTGTAGTGCGTGCCGATCCGCGGGTCGTGGCCGACGCCCTCCACGATCTGGCGCGTGTCGAGGCCGTGCTGCACCGCGTAGGTGTCGAGCTCGTTGAAGTAGGCCACGCGCAGCGCCAGGTAGGTGTTGCTGAACAGCTTGATCGCCTCGGCCTCGGACGCCCCGGTGAACAGCACCGGCACGTCGGCGTCCAGCGACCCCTCGACCAGCAGGGTGGCGAACCGTTCGGCGTCCGGTCCCGGGTCGGCCACGATGATGCGGCTGGGGTGGAGGTTGTCGTGCAGGGCGCGACCCTCGCGCAGGAACTCCGGGGAGAACAGGATGCGGCGGTCCGGATGCTGCTCGCGGATGCCGACCGTGTAGCCCACCGGCACGGTGGACTTGATGACGACCACCGCGTCCGGGTTCACCGCGGACGCCTCGATGACCGACTCGACCGTGGAGGTGTCGAAGTAGTCCAGCTCGGGGTCGTAGTTGGTGGGGGTGGCGATGATGATGAACTCGGCCTCGGCGTACGCGTCGGCCGGGTCGGTGGTGGCCCGCAGGGACAGCCCGCCACGCTCCAACGCCGCGCTGATCTCGGCATCCTCGATCGGCGAGCGGCCCTCGTTGACCAGCGCAGCGCGCTCAGGGTTGATCTCGAGGGCGACGACGTCGTGGCGCTGGGCCAGCAGCACGGCCGAGGCCATACCGACGTATCCGAGGCCGACGACGGTGATGCGGGTTCTGTTCATGCGCCGGACGCTACGGAGCGCGCGTGAGCGAACGGTGAACAACTGATGAGGGTTCTCCCACGACGCGCCCTG
>JAUNSA010000013.1 GCA_030539405.1 Propionibacteriaceae bacterium | reverse complement strand
ATCTGGAGAAGGTGCATCTGTTGTACTCGGGAGGGGGTAGCGGGCAGATCCGCCGGCTCGCGCATGTCTACAAGACGCCCAAGGTGCCGCCCAACACGACAGTCGTGGACGGCCTGCCGGTGACGACGCTTGCTCGCACTGCGGCCGACCTGATGCGCCGCTCCTACTTCGGTCCGGCTCTTGCGCTTGCCGATGCCGCGCTGCGGCTGGGCGCGTCACGTTCCGAGCTGCTGCGTGAGGTCACTGGTGGACGCGGCTGCCGCCACTCCTGCGAGGCTGTGCGCCGGGCGGACGCCCAGAGTGAGTCGCCCTATGAATCGCAGGTTCGGGCGCTCATCCTGCAGGAAGGAGTGCCCTTGCCAGAGTTGCAGGTCAGCCTGTTCGACGCTGATGGTTTCGCCGGACGCCCGGACTTCCTCTGGCGACGCTGGGGTGTCGTCGGTGAGTTCGACGGGGAGTGGAAGTACTCCACACTGCTGCGTCCGGGGGAGACCGCGGAGCAGGTGTTGGCCCGACAGCGGGCAAGGCAGGAGCGGTTCGAGCGGATGGGGCTGCGGGTGGTGCGGTGGGGCAAGGATGACGTCCACACGCCCGGCGCCGTGGCTGCCTCGATCAGGGCGCTCATCGGGGACGTGGCCGTCGACCACCGCATGTGCCCCGAGGCTCACGACTATCGCAGGCCCCGCTTCCGACGGTGAGCGGATGGTGCCCTGCCGTGCGTCCCGGTTCGTCGCGACGGATTGGACACAAGCCTTCAGCGGATTGGACCGGAGCCCTGGGCGGACGGAACCCAAGCCCTCGGCGCAGATAACTCAAGCCCTGGGCGGACGGAACCCAAGCCCTCGGCGAAGGGCCCGGCAACCGGACGCCCGGACAAGCATCCCTGACAGGCGAGCGATAGGCTGGAGGGGCAGTCACACATCGACGAAAGGCAAGTCACCGTGGCACTCATCGACATCGTCACCGCCCGCGAGATTCTTGACTCCCGCGGCAACCCCACCGTCGAGGTCGAGGTCCTCCTCGACGATGATGCGCAGGGTCGTGCGGCCGTGCCGTCCGGCGCCTCCACCGGCCAGTTCGAGGCCGTCGAGCTGCGTGACGGCGACAAGGGCCGTTACCTGGGCAAGGGCGTCCTGAAGGCCGTCGAGAACGTCAACGAGGCGATCGCCGAGGAGATCATCGGCTTCGACGCCACCGACCAGCGCGAGATCGACGCCGCCATGATGGAGCTCGACGGCTCCAACAACAAGGGCAAGCTCGGCGCCAACGCCATGCTGGGCGTCTCGCTGGCCGTCGCGCACGCCGCCGCCGAGTCGGCCGGCCTGCCGCTGTTCCGCTACGTGGGCGGCCCGAACGCGCACGTCCTGCCCGTCCCGATGATGAACATCCTCAACGGTGGCGCGCACGCCGACTCCAACGTGGACATCCAGGAGTTCATGATCGCCCCGATCGGTGCGGAGACCTTCGCCGACGCCCTGCAGATGGGTGCGGCCGTCTACCACAACCTCAAGTCGGTGCTGAAGGAGAAGGGCCTCTCGACCGGCCTGGGCGATGAGGGTGGCTTCGCGCCGAACCTCGAGTCCAACCGTGCGGCCCTCGACCTGATCATTGAGGCCATCAAGAAGGCCGGCTACGCGCCCGGCACCGACGTGGCCCTGGCGCTCGACGTCGCGGCGTCCGAGTTCGAGGAGAACGGCGTCTACACGTTCGAGGGCGAGAGCAAGTCCGCCGACGACATGATCGCCATCTACTCCGAGTGGGTGGACGCCTACCCGCTGGTCTCCATCGAGGACCCGCTGAACGAGGAGGACTGGGACGGCTGGAAGAAGATCACCGAGGCCATCGGTGACAAGGTCCAGCTCGTGGGCGACGACCTGTTCGTCACCAACCCCGAGCGCCTGCAGCGCGGCATCGACACCGCGACCGCGAACGCGCTGCTGGTGAAGGTGAACCAGATCGGCACCCTGACCGAGACCCTGGACGCCGTCGACCTCGCCCACCGCAACGGCTACCGCTGCATGATGTCGCACCGCTCCGGTGAGACCGAGGACGTCACGATCGCCGACCTGGCCGTCGCCACCAACTGCGGCCAGATCAAGACCGGCGCCCCGGCCCGCTCCGACCGCGTCGCGAAGTACAACCAGCTCCTGCGCATCGAGGAGACCCTGGAGGACGCCGCCGTCTACGCCGGCCGCTCCGCCTTCCCGCGCTTCAAGGGCTGATCCAACCCCGACACCGCACGGCCGGTCCCTCCTCGCGAGGGGCCGGCCGTCGGCTTTCCACCGGACGCCGTGGGCCACGAGTGTCGTGCCGGGCCGGGAGTGGCCCGCCCGCCTAGGCTGAGTGCAACCTCCCTTCCCCGACGAGAGGCGCCAGAGCACGTGCGCGAGAACCGGCTGAACCGTCAGCCGTCCGGACCCGGACGGTCGACCAAGCGCGCCAAGGTGTCCGCGTCGGCGTCCAGCCCGTCGCCGAAGGCGGCGCTCACCCCCGGTGTGCCGTCGACGCGCCGTCCGTTCGGGATGCCGGGCACGCCCCGCACGCGCACGCGTTCCCGCTCCCGCGGACGCCGGGCGTTCGGCTTCACCCGCCGCGCCCTGGTGCTGTTCGCCGTGGTGGCGGTGCTGGCGTTGTCGTTCGCGAGCTCGTTGCGGGTGTGGCTGGTCCAGAACCAGGAGTTGGCTGCGGCGAATGCCGACATCGAGCAGCGCACGGCGCGGATCGCCGAGCTGGAGGGCGAGCTGGTCCGCTGGGAGGATCCGGCGTATGTGACCGCCCAGGCCCGCGAGCGTCTCGGCTGGGTGGTGCCCGGCGAGGTCGGCTACCGCGTGCTGGGGGCCGACGGCGAGGTGCTGTCGGGCAGCTCCGACATCGAGGGGGTGGGGGCGCCGCAGGCCAGCCAGCTCGCCCCGCGCTGGTGGGACAAGCTGGCCGTCTCGGTGGAACGCGCCGACGAACGGCCGGTCGAGGGCTGACCGCTGGCCCGGTAGGGTGTCCGCCGTGCCTGATCTCGAAGCTGCGACCGAGGCCGACGTCGCCACCTTGCGGGCCCAACTGGGCCGCGAGCCGCGCGGCATCGCCGGCATCGCGTGGCGGTGTCCCTGCGGCAAGCCCGGCGTCGTCGCCACCGAACCCCGCCTGCCGGACGGGACGCCGTTCCCCACCACCTACTACCTGACGTGTCCGCGCGCCACGTCGGCGTGCTCGACGCTGGAGGCGTCCGGCCTGATGGCCGAGATGACCGGACGCCTCGCCGACGACGAGGAGCTGGCCGCCGGCTACCGGGCCGCCCACGAGGCCTACCTCGCGGATCGTGCCGCGCTCGGGGAGGTGCCCGAGATCGAGGGCATTTCCGCCGGCGGGATGCCGACCCGCGTGAAGTGCCTGCACGTCCTGGTCGGGCACGCACTGGCGGCCGGCCCCGGCGTCAACCCGCTCGGTGATGAGGCCGTGGACGCCCTGGGCGCGTTCTGGGAGCGCCCCTGCCTGGAGGAGCACTGATGCCCCGTCGTGTGGCCGCCATCGACTGCGGCACGAACTCGGTCCGCCTGCTGGTCGCCGAACAGGCCCCCGACGGCTTCCGCGAACTCGACCGCGCGCTGCGCCTGACCCGGCTCGGCCAGGGCGTGGATGCGACCGGCGAGTTCCACCCGGACGCCTTGGCGCGCACGTTCGCAGCCTGCGACGACTACCGCCAGGTCCTGGACGGGCTGGGCGTCGAGGCGGTGCGGTTCGTGGCCACCTCCGCGGCCCGGGACGCCCACAACCGTGCCACCTTCTTCTCCGGGGTCCGCGACCGGCTCGGCGTCGATCCCGAGATCATCAGCGGCCAAGAAGAGGCCCAGCTCTCCTTCGACGGCGCGATCGACGCCCTGCCTGAGGCACAGGCGCCCGTCCTGGTCATGGACATCGGCGGCGGCTCCACCGAGCTGGTCGTGGGGCGTCCGGATCGCTCCGCGCGCGGCATCTCGCTGGACATGGGGTCGGTGCGCCTGCGCGAACGGTTCCTGCACAGCGACCCGCCCGCGGCCGCCGAGGTCGCCGAGGCGAGCGAGTTCGTCGACGACCTGCTGGACGCCAGCGGCATCGACTTCGAGGGGTCCGGGAGCTGGATCGGCGTGGGCGGGACCGCCACGTCGCTGTCCGCGCTGGCGCAGCGGTTGGAGGTCTACGACCGGGCGCGCGTCCACGGGTCGACGCTGACGCGCGCGGCGCTGGGGGAGTTGGCCGCGGAGTTGCTCGCCGCCCCGGTGGCCGAGGTGCTCGAGCGGCCCACCATGGTGCCCGGGCGCGCCGACGTGATCTGCGCCGGCGCCCTGATCTGCTCGCGCATCGGCGCGCGGATGGGGGTCGAGCTGACCGTGAGTGAGTCCGACATCCTCGACGGGGTGGTGGCCGGGCTGCTGGCGTCGGCGTCCTAGACTCGGGGGCGAGCAACACTGACGGCGCCCCCGTGGCCCAACGGCAGAGGCAGGCGGCTTAAACCCGCTTCAGTGCGGGTTCGAATCCCGCCGGGGGCACGCGCGGAATACCGGACCCGTTGGGGGCGTTCCGTAGACTGAACAACGATTCATTCGACGCGAGTCACGACGCGTCACCGATGCGAGTCCACCGTTTGAAAGGCGCGACCCACATGCGTAGCACCAACCCTGTCTTCACGCGTAGCGAGCAGTTCTCGCACGCGCCTGCCCAGGCCCCGCAGTACGGCCAGCAGCAGTACGGCGACCCCCACGGCGCGCAGGCCCCCTTCCCCGGCGGCCAGGCCCCGCACGGCCAGCAGTCCGCGCAGGGTGTCATGACGATCGATGACGTCATCACCAAGAGCGCGATCACGATGGGTGCGCTCGTGGCCTCGGCGGCCGTCACCTTCATGTTCCTGCCGCCGACCCTGATGCTCCCGGCGCTGATCCTGTCCGGCATCGTCGGCTTCGTCGCCGTTTTGATGGTGTCGCTGCGCCGCGTCGTCAACCCGGCCTTCGTGCTGGCCTACTCGGTGATCGAGGGCGTGTTCATCGGCGCGTTCAGCCTGCTGTTCGAGCGCCTCTACCCGGGCATCGTCGCGAACGCGGTGCTCGGCACCTTCGTGGCGGCCGGGGCCACGCTGGCCGGCTACAAGTTCCTGCGCAGCAACGGCGTGAAGGTGACCAGCAAGTTCCGCAAGATCGTCACGATCTCGACGTTCGGCCTGCTGGGCGTCGTGCTGATCAACCTGCTGTTCTCGCTGTTCGGCGGCGGCCTGGGCTTGCGCGCCATCGGCCCCGACGCCGGTCCGCTGGCCTGGCTCGTCTCTGCGGTCGCCGTCGTGCTCGCCGTGGCCAACCTGATCATGGACTTCGACTACATCGAGCAGGGCATCCGCAACCGCCTGCCCGCCACCGAGTCGTGGCGCGCGGCCTTCGGCCTCACCGTCACCATGGTCTGGCTCTACACCGAGATCCTGCGCATCCTGAGCTACTTCCGCCAGAACTAGCGCACGACCAGCAAGCGCCCCCGTCCGGATTGTGTCCGGGCGGGGGCGCTTCGCGGTTGGGCCGGCGGTGATGGTGCGGCGAAGCTGGCAACCTGATGCCACCGTGGCATCAGGTTCCCAGCCAGTACGAAGGTGGAGTGCCGAGTCTGCCGTGTGGTGCCTCAGGCCGAGCTGATCAGGCGGAGCTGATCAGGCCGAGCGAGGGGCGAAACCGCGCAGCAGGTCGCGGCTGTGCTTGCCGAGCAGGGCGCGGGAGCCGTTGATCCAGGCGACATCGCGCAGGCGCTCGGGCTCGACCCACTGGCTGTTGGCGGTCGTGCCGCCCACGTCGATGACCACCGGCTCGCGCGGGTTCTCGCAGCGGGCGGCATAGATCAGGCGCACGGCGTGGAAGTCCTCCACGACGCCGGCGGGGGAGTGCCCGATCCAGTGGTCGGACTGCATGTCGAGGAACTGGGTGATCTCGATCTCCTGGCCAGTCTCCTCGTACACCTCCCGCTGCACGGTGGCCGCCGGGTTCTCGCCCGGGTCGATGCCGCCGCCGGGCAGGCCCCACATGCCGGGGACGGCCGTGCGGTCGGAGAACTCGGTGGCGAGCACGCCCCGCTCCGATATGACCAGAGCGTAGGCGGCCAGCCGCTGGCGCACGACGGGGCGCCCGATGTCCTCGCCGGGGCGCAGGGTGGTGCGAACCCGCTGCGGGCCCCGCGGCGTGACGGGCCGCCCGTGCTGGACGACCTGGAGCGTGACCGACAGGTCCTCGACCGTGCCGGAGGCCGACAGTGGGCGCAGCACGCGGTAGCCGTGCTCCCACGTGACCTGGTGGGGATCCTCGCCGTGGCCGAGCGTGAAGGACAGCACGGGCGTCCCGCCCGGCAGCTCCACCCCGATGATCTCCACTTGCCCATCTTGGCCGGTGACCCCGGACGAGCCAAGCCGCCTCTCCGGGAGCGGTCGGGTCCCGGCGATGTTCTCCCACGCCAGCACGGGATATGCTCAACCCAGTTTCGGCCCGACCATGGAGGCGACGTGCAGTACAACCCGGGAGCCCAGCTCGATCCGTCCCAGATGGGTGGCGGCGGACGCGGCCGTGGCGGCACGGTCGCCGTCGGCGGCGGCGCCAGCATCATCATCGTCATCCTCGCGCTGCTGTTCGGGTTCGACCCGGGCGCGCTGCTCGGGGGGGGCAGCCCGGCACCGCAGCAGCAGGATCCGGCCGCCAACCCGTACCGCCACTGCCTGGAGGGTGCCGACATCCAGGAGGATCCGGAATGCCGCTGGGTGGCGTACCAGACGTCGATCCAGAACTACTGGAAGCAGGCGCTGCCCGGCTACGAGCCCGCCAGGACGAACATCTTTGACGGGGCGGTGAACACCGCCTGCGGCCAAGCTTCCTCGGACCTCGGCCCGTTCTACTGCCCGGCTGACCAGGCCGTCTACTTCGACACGAGCTTCTTCCAGCAGATGCTGCCGCAGCTCGGCGCCGAGGGCGGCGACGCCGCCGAGGCGTACGTCATCGCCCACGAGTACGGCCACCACATCTCGAACCTGACCGGCATCATGGAGCAGGTCCAGCGCCAGGGCCAGACCTCCGGCCCGAACTCCCCGGCCGTCCGCCTCGAGCTGCAGGCCGACTGCTACGCCGGCGTGTGGCTCAACTACGCCTCCAGCGACGCCGACAACATCATCAGCGAGGTCACCGAGGACGACCTGGACCGCGCGGTGAACGCCGCCGAGGTCGTGGGCGATGACCACATCCAGCGCATGCAGGCCGGGCGTATCAACCCCGACCAGTGGACGCACGGCTCCTCGCAGATGCGCAAGCAGTGGCTCGCCCAGGGTTTCAACAGCGGCGACCCGAACCAGTGCAACACCTTCGCCGCCGGCGCCATCAACTGACCGACGCCTGAGCAAGACCGCCAGGGCGCATCCTCACCGCGTGAGGATGCGCCCTTGCAGGTTCGTGACGAAGCTGCGTTCGCCGACGTCGAAGTACATCCGCGGCGTCCCGCGGTCGGCGCGGTCGTCGACGATGCAGGTCCACGGGGTGTCGAGGCTGAACGCGCCGTCGTCGTTGAGCTCCTCCAGCACGCCCCACACCACGGCCGGGTCGGCCAGCGCCGGGTCGAAGGACGCCAGGGGCACCGCCTCGGAGCGGGGGGTCACGATCACGGGGGTGCGGGCCGTGCGGTGGCGGCGCTCGTACGATCCGGACGCCGTGTGCGGGGTGTCCACCTGGACGCCGAGGGCCGACCCGAACCCGACCGATGAGGTGGAGCGCAGGCCACCCACGGCGTCCGCATAGCCCTGTTCAAGGCCCCACAGGCTGGTGAAGTCCAGCGTGGGCAGCAGGGTGCCGTCGGGCAGGAAGAACACCGCGCGCGACTCGGGCACGGTCGAGACCGACATGGCGACCTGGCCGGCGGCGTAGTCGACGATCTGCAGCGACTGTCCGGACGCCGACCCGGCCACCGACCCCGCGGTGCGGAACAGGGCGCCCAGGTCGTCGAGGGCGTAGTCGTCGGGGTCGAACGTGCGCTGGGCCACATAGGTCACATCGGTCGGGACCTGCTGGATCTGCCCCGCCCGCCACGCCCACTGCTCGGCGGTGCCGTCGGCCAGCACGGTGACCGCGGCGTCCGTGGCGGTCACCGTCACCAGGATCGCCCGGGAGGCGCCCGCGGCGTCCATCAGGTCGTCGACCAGGTCGCGGGCGGCGCCGGGACGCGTGAGGTCCAACAGGGCGGCGGGGCTGGCGGACGGGCTGGCCGTCGGAGCCACGGACGGACCGGCAGACGGACCCGCAGACGGCGTCGGCGACGGGGACGGCGTCGGGGCGGACCCGGGCGGCACCACCGCACAGCCGGACGCCAACGCCGCGCACAGCGCGAGGGCGGTGGCGCGGCGCGGCAGGTTCACATCGGTGAGATTACCCCTCCGGGTCGGGCTGCGCCGCGTGGGCGGGCTCGACCGGCAGGTGGCGCTCCCACCACGCCAGCATGGCGTCGAAGCGCTGGCGGCGGTGCCAGGGGGTCCCCGAGCGGGAGAGTTCGTGGTCCTCGCCGGGGAAGACCAGCAGTTCGGTGTCCACCCCGGCGGCCTTCAGCGCGGTGAAGTAGCGCAACGCCTGGGACAGCGGGCAGCGCAGGTCCAGCTCGGAGTGCACGACGAAGGTGGGCGTGGTGACCTGGTCGGCCAGCAGGGTGGGGGACTGGCGGTCCTGGTCGGCCAGCGCGGCCCCGTTGTAGGCGGGCATGAAGAACCAGCCGATGTCGGACGACCCGAGGAACGACGCCGGGTCGAGGAACCCGCGCTCGACGATCGCACCGGCGAATCGGTGGTGGTGGGCGATGATCCACGCGGTGAGGTAGCCGCCGTAGCTGCCGCCCTGGATCCCGACCCGCGAGGCGTCCAGGCCGGCGACGGTGGCGGTCGCGTGGTCGAGGAAGGCGAGCACGTCGTCGGTGTCGAGGCGTCCGAAGTCGTGGCGGATCGCGGCGCCGTGGGCCTGGCCGTAGGTGCCCGAGCCGCGCGGGTTGCAGTACACGACCGCGTAGCCGGCCTCGGCGAAGACCTGGAACTCGTCGAAGAAGTCGCTGCCGTAGGCGGCGTACGGCCCGCCGTGGATCGTCAGCAGCACCGGGTGCGGGCCCTCCCCGGGCGGGGTGACCACCCAGCCGTGCACGGGCGTCCCGTCGGGGGCGGTGGCGATCAGCTCGACCGGCTCCAGCACCTCGGTGGCCGCGTGCAGGGGGCCGGCGAAGTCGGTCAACACGTCAACTCGGTCGGCGTCGATCAGGGCGACCTCGCCGGGCGACCGCACCGACGCGACGGTCGCGACCACGGCGTCCGTGCCCGGTCGGGCCGCAGCCGACAGCACGCTCGGCTGGCCGGACGCCCGGGTGACGACGGTGCCGTCGGCGGCGACCCGGAGCAGCTCGCTGCCGCCCCGGTGCCCGCGGACGACCCAGATGGCGTCCTCGCCGGCCGGCATCAGCGGACCGCCCAGGTCGTGGGTCTCGGGGTCGGTGAGGCGCACCGGCGCGCCGCCGTCGCGGGCGACGACGAACACGGCGGCGTTGGTGGCGACGAAGTCGCGTCCGTCGGGTCCCAGGTCGGAGCCGAGCACGAACAGCCAGCCGCCGACCGGGCGGGCGGCGCTGAAGGAGAGCTGGGCGTCGGCGACGACGGGGGTGACCTTGCCCGACTCGACGCACACGTGGTGGATCGCCGTCCGCAGGTGCTCGTCGGCGTCCTCGCCGGCGGGCGCGGTGACCAGCACGGCGTCGCCGTCGGGGGTGAAGACGGGCTCGCGGACGTCGCGCGGTCCATCGGTGAGCTGCCGGGCGGCGGGCACGTTCCAAGCGGGGGCGGGAGTGGGGGCGGGGGCACCGGCGTCCGCGGCGTCCGCATCAGTGTCGCGGGCCGCCCGTCCGACCGGCTGGATGGGCGGCTCGGCGTGCGGGTCGGGGGCGTCCACGACGAAGAGCTGGGCGACGCGGTCGGTCGACCAGCCCAGCCCGTTGGACTGGATCTGGTAGCCGGTCAGGTGGCGGGGGTCCTCCTGGGCGGCGGTGACGCCGTCGAGGGTGCCGTAGCGGCCCTCGGCGGGGACGCGGGAGGTGAAGGCCAGGCGGGCAGAGTCCGGGGACCAGCAGAACGCGCCGACGCCCAGCTTCTGCTCGGTGACCTGGGCGGCCTCGCCGCCGGTGCTCGGGGCGACGAACACCTGCGCCCGACCGCCGGGGGAGCGGCGCAGGAACGCCACCAGGCGCCCGTCCGGGCTGATCTGCGGGCTGGAGTCGGCGAAGCCGCGCGTCTGGCGGACGGGCTCGCCGCCGGACAGGGGAATGCGCCAGAGCTGGCCGGTGTAGGCGTCCGCCTCGAAGGAGGGGCGGGTGGCGGCCACGAGCGCGAAGCTCCCGTCCGGGTGGACGGTGGGGGCACTGACGGTGGTGAGCAGGTCGATCTGGTCCGCGCGCATGGTCGCGACCTTACCCGTCGATGAGCTCTCCGCGGGCGCGCAGGTCGGCGACGATCCGGGCGTGGAACTCCTCGTCGATCACGTAGAAGCGCAGGTACACCAGGTAGCTGGCGAGCATGAGCACCATCGGGAAGCCGAGCATCATCAGGCGCATGCCGAGCAGGCCCTCCTCGGTGACGTCGGCGGGGGTGGCGGCGGCGTTGATGCCGGTGAGGATCAGCGTGGAGCCGACGATCGCGGTGCCGACCGCGCCGCCGATCTTGTTGATGAACGGCTGCAGGGCGAAGGTGACCGCCCCGTTGCGGTGGCCGAGCTTCCACTGGCCGTACTCGATGCAGTCGGTCAGGAACACGATCATCAACACCGTCACGAAGGACGCCCCGACGAACAGCAGCAGGCCCGCGATGCCGATCGGGATGATGTTCATCGGCGAGAAGAAGAACACCCCGTATCCCAGGGCGACCAGGCCCATGGCGAGGGTGAACAGCTTCTTGCGGGTGAACCGGTCGCGCAGCAGCGGGAAGATCGCGAACCCGAGCAGTTGCGCCACCCCGAGGATGGCGGCGAACGGGCTGAACATGCCCTCGTCGCCGTAGGCGTACTTGAAGAAGTAGACGCCGAACGAGGTGGTGGTGTTGTAGCCGACCAGGAACAGGACCATCGCCAGGGCCGTCCACAGCAGTTGGTCGTTCAGCCCGATCGCGCGCACCACGTCGCGCACGGTGGTGTGCGGCACCGGTCCGGTGCGCACGGGTTCGCGGACGCCGACCAGCGTCACGAGCTGGCCTGCGACCATCAGCACGACCGCGCCGATGGTGAAGAGCTGCCAGGCGCGGGCGTCCCCGCCGAGCATGCCGGTCACGGGGATCACGGCCACCACGACGGTGAACAGCCCGACCGTGGCGAACACCTTGGCCAGCGACCCGAGGCGTTCGCGCTCGCGCTGGTCGGTGGTCAGCGACGGCAGCATCGACCAGTAGCCGATGTCGTTCATCGTCCACGACAGCCCCCAGGCGACGTACACGAGCGTGAAGAGCACGACATAGCCCGGCCCGCGCAGGCCCAGGTCGGTGAACAGCAGGATGGTGACGATCGCCGTGGCGAGCATGCCGGCGACGATCCACGGCTTGAACTGCCCCCAGCGGGTGGAGGTGTTGTCGATGATGCCGCCCATCACGATGTCGGTGAAGGCGTCGAAGATGCGCGCGGCGAGCAGGATGCCGTTGACCCACCACAAGGTGGCGTCGTCCAGGTCGAGGACCTCGGTGAGGTAGACGATCAGGAACATCGCCATCAGCGAGTAGACCATGTCGCGCCCGACGGTGCCGATCGCGAAGCTCCACCGGTTGCGGCGGGTCGTCGTGGCGTCCATGGGTCAGGCCCCCGGCCAGACCCAGAAACAGACCAGCAGCAGGGTACTCATCGCGACCTCCAGGAATCCGATGTGCTTGGCCGACCAGCGGCGCGGCGGGACCAGCCAGGCCCGCAGGGTGGTGAGCGCGAAGAACGCCGTCCACCACCACGGCACGAGCGCGAACCAGGCCAGGGCTGCCGCCACCGCGACCCACGCGGCATGGTAGGCCACCGAGGCGATCATCCACTCCGGGCGCCCCCGCTCGCGGATGTTCGTCTTCACGTACAGCACCGTGCCGAAGAAGTAGGCGAACACCAGCGCGGTCACCAGCCAGGTGGCACCCGTGCCAGGGCCCACGGCGTCCGGCATGTGGGGATGGCGTGCGATGGGCACCATGAGGGACGCCGCAGCGATCGTCAGCGCGCCGCCCACGGTGGCGCGTTCGTTGCGTTGGGCGGCCAGCCACAGCGCGGGCAGGATCAGGGGGACGAAGGCGGGCGCCCAGGTCAACAACCCCCAGCCGGCCAACAGCAGGGCGACCAGGCCGAACACCACGGAGGCGGCGCCGTAGACCGCCAGCGGCTTCACCCAGGGCGGACGCCGTGGGGTGGGGGCCTTCAGCCACCCGGAGGCGGCGTTGAAGGCGAAGTAGCCCAGCATCCAGCAGGCGAACAGGGGGGCCAGGAACCAGCCGGGTTCGCCGTCGCGCAGGCGCAGGGTCGTGCCCAGCACGAAGGGGACCACGAGCATTGCCCAGGCCCCGTGCTGGTTGGGGACCCAGCCGGGGTTCTTCTTCTTTTTCGTGGTCCGGGTGGTCGTGGTGCGCGTCACGTCGAGGGCTCCTTCAGCGCCCGGGCGACGACGTAGTGCCGGTCCTGGGCCTCGATGGTGGTGATGCCGATGTGGCGGCGCAGGTGCTGCAGGTAGGGCAGGTGGGTGTTGAACACCAGCCAGAGTTCGCCGCCGGGGCGCAGCACCTGTCCGGCCTGGGCGATCATCGTGAGGGTGGCGGTGGAGTCCTTGGCGGCCCCGCGGTGGAACGGCGGGTTGGCCACGACCAGGTCCGCCGAGGCGGGTGGGGTGTAGGCGAGCATGTCGGCGGCCCGGGCGGTGACGGTGACGTGGTTGGCCTGGGCGGTGAGCCGGGTCGAGGTCACGGCCGCCTGCGACACGTCGAGGGCGGTGGTGAGCCAGCCGCGTTGGGCCAGCCAGGCGGCGATGATGCCCGACCCGGAGCCGACGTCGATCGCCTGGCCGCGCGGGTGCTGCGGGTCGGGGGTGGGGTCGCCGGCGGTCCGGGCGAGGGTGCGCAGCAGCAGCCGGGTGCCGTCGTCGAGCCGGTTGGTGTGGAAGACGCTGCCGTGCGCGACGGCGGTGATGCCCACCTCGGGCAGGTAGCGGCGGGCGGGCCACCGCCGCGGCGCCGGCTGGGCCCCGGTGATGTGCAGCACCCGGGACTTCTGGCGTCCCCGGCTCGCGGTCACGCTCGCGAAGTGCCGCGCCAGGGCGGTGTTGAACGCCACCGTCATGTGCTTGGTGCGTCCGCCGGCGACGATGCGGGTGCCGGGCTCGAGGTGGGACGCCAGGTGCTCGGCGTAGTCCTCCACGGCCGACACCGCCCGGGGGAGCCGCCACAGGACCAGGTCGGGGCGCCAGGCGTCCGCGCCCTCGTCGGCGGCAGGCACGTGCAGCCGGTGTGCGGCCGGGATGGCCGCGAGGTCGCGCAGGTCGTCGCACCAGGTGCGGACGTCGGCCCCGGCCTCGGACGCCGCGAACGTGAGGGCGGCGTCGGTGTCGTCGAGCACCAGCACCCGCCCGGTGAGGTCGCCGGCCTCGTCGACCATCAGCGCGGCGACGGGGTCGAGGGTCATGGAGGTGATCGTAGCTGCGTCCGGCTGGCGAAATGGGAGGTGTGGGGTCGGTGGCAGGGGTGCTGACCCACTACGGTGGGGGGTGGACATTCCGGGCGGACTGCTCCGCCGTCCGGGGGCCGACGAGCCTGCACGTCGACGTGTTCGGAGCGCATGAAGGAGAAGCCTGTTCATGACTGACCAGACGAAGTACGTCTACGACCTCAACGAGGGTGACGCGTCGCTGAAGAGCCTGCTCGGTGGCAAGGGTGCCAACCTCGCCGAGATGAATCGGATCGGCGTACCCGTGCCCGACGCGTTCACCGTCACCACCCAGGCCTGTGTGGCCGCGATGAACAACGGCGGCGACTGGCCCGAGGGCCTGCGCGACCAGGTCGAGGCCGGCCTGGCACGCCTGGAGGAGCGCACGGGCAAGAAGCTCGGCTCGCAGGAGAACCCGCTGCTGGTGTCGATCCGCTCCGGTGCGGTGTTCTCGATGCCCGGCATGATGGACACCATCCTCAACCTCGGCATCTCGGACGACACCGTCGAGTCGGTGGCCGCCCTGGCCGACAACGAGCGTTTTGCGTGGGACTGCTACCGCCGGTTCATCCAGATGTACGGCGAGGTCGTCGAGGGCATCGCCCCGAACGTGTTCGAGGACGCGCTGACCGAGATGAAGGAGTCCAAGGGCGTTGCCCAGGACACCGACCTCACGGCGTCCGACCTCAAGGAGCTGACGCTCCACTTCAAGCAGCTCGCCAATGACGCCCTCGGCGGTCACTGGACCACCGATCCCAAGGAGCAGCTCATGCGCGCGGTGAACGCCGTGTTCAAGAGCTGGCTGAACCCGCGCGCCGAGGTGTACCGCAAGAGCCAGGGCATCTCGCGTGACCTGGGCACCGCGGTGAACGTCCAGGAGATGGTGTTCGGCAACCGCGGTGAGACGTCGGCGACCGGCGTGTGCTTCTCCCGTAACCCCTCCACCGGTGCCAAGGAGCTCTACGGCGAGTTCCTCACCAACGCCCAGGGCGAGGACGTGGTGGCGGGCATCCGCACGCCGCGCGACCTGGCCGAGATGGAGGCGGAACTGCCCGACGCGTTCCACGAGCTGCTGGCCACGATGGAGAAGCTCGAGCTCCACAACAAGGACATGCAGGACATGGAGTTCACGATCGAGGATCGCAAGCTCTACATGCTGCAGACCCGCAACGGCAAGCGGACCGCCGCCGCCGCGGTGAAGACCGCCGTCGACATGGTCGACGAGGGCCTGATCACCACCGACGAGGCGCTGCTGCGCATCAACCCGTCCGACCTGGACGCCCTCCTGCACCCCGGCATCGACCCCGAGTTCTCCGGGACCGCGATCGTCAAGGGCCTGCCGGCCTCGCCGGGCGCCGCGGTGGGCGCGCTGTCCTTCGACGCCGATGACGCCGCCGAGCGCGGTGGCCGCGGCGAGCAGGTCATCCTGGTCCGCTACGAGACCACGCCCGACGACATCCACGGCGTGATGGTGGCCCAGGGCGTCCTGACCGCCCACGGCGGCATGACCTCGCACGCCGCCGTGGTGGCGCGCGGCATGGGCATCACCTGTGTGGCGGGCGCCCCCGGCATCAAGATCGACGCCGCGGGCGGCACCGTCACCATCGGTGACAAGACCTACGGCACCGGCGACACCCTGACGCTGAACGGCTCCACCGGTGAGGTGTTCGAGGGTGCGGCCCCGCTGGTCCCGCCGTCGATCAACGAGGACTTCGAGAAGGTCGGCGAGTGGGCGGACGCCGCGCGTCGCCTGGGCGTGCGCGCCAACGCGGAGAACTTCGAGGACGCCTCGAAGGCCCGCGAGCTGGGCGCCGAGGGCATCGGCCTCGCGCGCACCGAGCACATGTTCATGGCCGCGGATCGCCTGCCGAGCGTGCGCAAGATGATCCTCGCCCAGAACGAGGAGGAGCGCGCGGCGGCGCTGGAGGAGATCCTCCCGCTGCAGCAGGCCGACTTCGAGCAGATCTTCACGGCGATGAAGGGCCTGCCCGTCACCGTCCGCCTGCTCGACCCGCCGCTGCACGAGTTCCTGCCGAACCTGGTCGACCAGTCGCTGCTGGTGCAGAAGCTCGAGCTGACCGGCGGCTCGGACGACGACCTGAACCGCGAGCGCGAGACGCTGGCCCAGGTCAAGCGCCTGCACGAGCAGAACCCGATGCTCGGCACGCGTGGTTGCCGTCTGGCGATGCTGTACCCGTCGATCCCCGACATGCAGGCCCGCGCCATCATCCGTGCGGCCCTGGCCGTGTTGGAGCGCGAGGGCGAGACCGTGGGCGTGGAGATCATGATCCCGCTGGTGGCGTTCGAGTCGGAGCTGAAGACCCAGCGCGACATCGTGGTCAAGGCCGTCGAGGACGAGTTGCAGCAGGCGGGCAAGACGCTCGACTACACGGTGGGCACCATGATCGAGATCCCGCGCGCCGCGGTGACCGCCGATCAGATCGCCAACCAGGCCGACTTCTTCAGCTTCGGCACCAACGACCTGACCCAGACCGGCATCGGCATCTCGCGTGACGACGCCGAGGCCGGCTTCCTGGGCGCTTACGTGGACGGGGAGGTCATCCCCTCCAACCCGTTCGAGTCGCTGGACGCCGACGGCGTGGGCCAGTTGGTGCAGATCGGCGTCGACAAGGGCCGCTCCACCAAGCCGCAGCTCAAGACCGGTGTGTGTGGCGAACACGGTGGCGACCCGAAGTCGGTGGAGTTCTTCCACCGGGCCGGCCTCGACTACGTGTCCTGCTCGCCGTTCCGTGTCCCGATCGCCCGTCTGGCCGCTGCACGTGCGGCCCTGCGCGAGGACTGATCCGAACGCACCGTGGCCCGGTCCTCTTCGGGGGCCGGGCCACGGTCTTTGTTCGGACGCCGCGGGTCAGGTCAGGCCGAGGACCCGGCGCACTCCTTGATCCACGGCTGCCATCAGATGGGTGGGCACAGTGCCCACCGGGTAGGGGTCGAGGTCGCTTTCGTCCAGGGTGATCAGAGCGGTGACGTTCACCACGGAGTCGCGGGGTAGGCCGGTCAGGTCCGCAGGCAGGAACACGTTGCCCGGCATGGCAGCCAACCGCGTGTTCGAAGTGAGGGCAGCGACGATCGTGGTGGCGAGACGACTCCGGTTGTACTCGTCTGACTGGAGGATCAGTACGGGGCGTCGCTTGGCAGGGGCGCTGTTGACCGGCTCTCCGAGGTCACTCCAATGGACGTCGCCCCGCGTCACCACGACTCGTTCTCCCGAGCGAGTAGAGCGCGGCCCGCGGACGCTGCGAACCGGGTCGAGTCGTCTTCGCCCGTACCTACCAGGGCAGCGTCAATGGCCGCGGTGAGTTCTTCCGACTCCAAGTGGTCGGCGTAGTGGCGCGCTGCCGCGGTGTAGAACTGCGAGCGGTTCAGCCCGTGCCGCTCGGCCAGACGCGTGGCGCGGTCGAACACGTCTTCGGGAACCGAGATGGCCGTCTTCATGGGTGGAGTATAACCCAGTATGAACTTGAGCCGCTCGACCCGTCCCGTCGTTGAGGCGCGGGCCGAGGGGTGTCACGGCTCTCAAGCGCTTCTGCGTGGCGTGACGACCTCGACCAGGCCGGATGCTGCGCGAGCGAGGTGGGGGTCGAGGGTCCACAGTGGGGCGGACAGCGCGTCCGCGACGGCGACATAGCTGGCGTCGTAGGCGCTCAGGCGGTTGTGGACGCGCCAGGTGGTCGCCAGCAGCTTGCGGGTCTGCGGGTGACGCCGAATGCCCAGATCCAGAAAGTCCCCCAAGGCCTCGGCGGCTCGCTGCGGCTTGAGTGCCTTGCCGAGGACCAGGCCGCGCAGCGCACTGGCCACTTCGTAGTCGATGAGGGAGGGGGCGTGCAGGCGCTGGGCGGCGAGTTCAGCACGAAGGGGAGCGTGGTCGCGGTGGGTGAGGGCATCCACGACGACGGAGGCGTCAACGACGATCACGACCGCTTGGTGCCGTCGCGTTCGGCACGGATCAGGCCGACGCTGGAGCTGCGCGCCGACCCCTCCCGCGCATCGACGCGGGCGAACACCTCGGCGATGTCGGGAGTCGCGGCCTCTTCATCGAGCAGGTTCCGCAGGTAGGTGGACAGGCTGAGGCCGCGACGGTCGGCGCGGAGCTGCAGGGTGGCCCTGGTCTTGGGAGAAACGCCCCGGATCTGCAGGAGATGGGTGTCCATGCATCCATTGTGCATCCAGTGGTCCCGCTCGTGGTGGGTGAAGTTCGGACTCACCCGTTGCGTCGCGCCACTCCGGCTGCTTCGCGACTGGGCGCATCGTGCGCATGCGGGGCCGCTCCCCCGACTCCTCTTGGTCCAGGGGGTGCAAAGACCTCGTGGCTAGGGAGGCGGTGCTCGGCCCCGCGCTGCTCTCATTGGGTCCGCTCGATCAGAGTCGCTTGCGGGGGTGTCACCCCCGTGGGTGAAGCGGGAGCACGGGGGGTGCCGTCCAGGTCGCCTTGTGTCACCCGCAGGGGGGACCGGGATGGGGGATCCGCCATGGCTAGGTTGAGCACGCAAGTCTGCCCGCCCTCGACGAAAGCGGTTTCTCCGTGAGTCCTTCAGACCTGATCGAACCGGTCAAGCCATCCTCGTCCGTCTCGCGACGTTCCTTGGCCGTGGGTGCCGCGTGGGCAGTCCCCGCCGTCACCGTCGCCGCAGGAGCGCCGGCCTTCGCGGCCTCGCCGAGCAGCGGGCTCTCTGGCGGGCTCTGTTCAACGGCACAGTCTGGGACGACCGTCAACAACGCGAACATTTACCTCTACTTCTTTGCGGGCACGGAGAGTGCAGTGCCCGCCAGGGGGGCGACGTGGACCAACTACGTAACCGTCACGTTTGCCAACAACACTGACTACAACGCGTTCACTAACCCGTGGAAGGCCAGTTGGGGAGGGTTCACCGGGTCCGTCGAGTTGTGCGCTTCCAACGCAACCACGCGAACCCGAACGTACAAGGTCACTTACACCAATAGCACGGCCCTTCCGGCGGGCTACAAGAGTTGCGCTCCGTACATCTACACGGGCGACAACACTGGCGTTAAGCCGACCACTCAGATAACGGTGGTGTCCAAGGAATCGGGCACCACCCAGAACGTTGTCTACAACGCTCCCAACTCCATCTGGGGATGCACACCCAGCTATCAAGGGACACCGACCAGCCCTCCGGCCAGCGGCTGCTGCAACTATGGCTCGAGCGGGCGTCGAAACACCACCTATCCGTGTGGTAGGGGGGTCAACGGGTGCGCCTGAGTGGCATGCCGAGTGAGCCTGTCGACCCGCGAATGCTTGACTCCTTGACCCCCACCGAAAGGAAATGACCATGTCGCAGAACCTCTCCCGTCGTTCCCTCCTTGCAGTCGCTGCTGCCGGCGTCCTGGCAGTCGGCATGACCCCGGCGGTGGCCCAAGCGGCGAGCGCGCCCACGAACGGCATCCACAAGGTGTACGTGAGCGGGGTCACCGTCAACGCGACCAACAAGAAGGTCACGGTGGCTGTGGGGCCGAACACGCCCGGTGCCACCATCCCGGCCGGGAGCACGTGGAACTACACCGTGAACGTGTGGGCCCAGTACCCGGGCGAGGGTGTCAACGCACCGACGACGTCACAGCCCAATACCTACGGATCCTGGGCGGCCCCGCGGTTGGTCGCCAAGGAAGGCGACAAGCACACCTTCGCGCTGAGCTGGACCAACAAGGTGCCGCTGTCGACGACCTACCGCGGCCCGGTGTTCCAGTGGGTCAACAGCTCGAACTCGCTGCGGCCCGGCTCTGACATCCAGGTCATCTCCAGCGCCCCGGACGGCGCGGTGGCCGACCAGGACATCTTCGGCAACCAGCGTCAGGGAACGTACTACTACAACTGAGCCGGAACGCCCGGAACACAGTGATGCCGCCGAGCCCGCAGGCGCGGCGGCATCACTGTTTCAGATCACACGCAGTACTCGAAGTTCGCAAACGCCATGAACTGGTTGTTTGTGGCGTCAGACTTGCCGGTCACCCCGTTGCTGTACGTAATGGAGAAACTCGAGAAGGGGGCGCCGGTCGTGGCCACCTGTTGAGATCCCGTCAAAGCCGAGGTCGCTCGTGCCTGGGTCCGGTAGATCTTCGTGTTCGCTCCCACGGCAACCGTCGATGAGGTCCCCACATTGAGGTGGGTGTTGTCCCCCGTCACGGACACCGGCCGGTTGAAGGTGATCTCGTCGATGTAGTTGCTGTTCACCCTGCTCAGGTCGTACATCGTGAACTCGAGGCTGGTCACCAGCGTGGGGAAGCTGAGGGTGATGGTGCTCACGGCCGGACCGGGGTTGGGGTTCGACGAGGTTCTGCTGCCTGTCCGCTGGTTGAGGACGTAGGCACCACCGGTGGGGAGGTGGGGGATGGTCTTCCAAGTTCCATCCCCGTCCTGGCCCTGGTTCCCCACGGCCCCATGTCCCGAAGTGGAGGTTCGCAAGTAGTTGCCGCCTGCTTGGTTGTTGAGGGTCCAGGTGACCGATGCGGCGGGGCAGCCCGACACGGTCGATGTGGCGGTGACGATCGAAACGCGAGGCTGAGACGTCGACGCGTACGGACCCTCGGTGGGCAGCGCCAGCGTGTAACAGCCGCACCGGCTTGCCGCGAACGCGGGGGCTGCGGCGGCCACGGTGATGGCGGGGACGGCCCACGCTGCGCCGAGGGTCAGTGCGCGTCGGCTAATCCCGTGGGGAGGGGTCTGGGGTGTGGTCATGATCATTCCTCGAGAGCATTGGTGCCCAACTCGTCCCGGTGGATGGTGCACGGGGCGTGCCAAGAGCGTGATTGCGGTCGAACCATGGTGAAGGTTACAGGCCGCCTCGCGAGGTGAGGGGTTGTAAAGGGGCAATCGGTAGCAACTTCCCCCGGAATGTCACCCGGGTGAGTGACTGAATGGCCAGTCGCACCCATGGGCGCTCAGGAGATGGGCTGGCGAGCCTGTCGGGTCAGTAGCCGGTGGAGGTGCCGCCGTCCAGCACCGCGCGGGTGCCGGACAGGCCCAGACGGGTGGCGCCGGCGTCCACCATGGCTTGGGCGGCGTCCCAGTCGCGGATGCCGCCGGAGGCCTTGACGCCGAGGCGTCCGCCCAAGGTCTTGGCCATCAGCGCAACCGCATGCTCGGACGCCCCACCCGAGGGGTGGAAGCCGGTCGACGTCTTCACGAAGTCCGCGCCGGCCGCCTCGGCGGCGGTGCAGGCGGCGACGATCTCGTCGTCGGTCAGCGCCGCGGACTCGATGATCACCTTGAGCACCACCGGGGCGGGGCAGGCGTCGCGCACGGCGCGGATCTCGTCCTCGGTCGAGGTGGTGTCGCCGGACTTCAACGTGCCGATGTCGATCACCATGTCGACCTCGTCGACACCGTTGCGGACCGCCTCGGCGGCCTCGGCGGCCTTGGCGGTCGGGGTGTGCTTGCCCGAGGGGAAGCCGCACACGGTGGCCACCTTCACCTTCGGGGAGAACGGCAGCGGCAGCATCGAGGGGGACACGCAGATCGAGTACGTGCCCAGCGCCTCGGCCTCAGCGGCGAGGGCCTCCACGTCGGCGACGGTGGCCGTTGGGGAGAGGAGAGTGTGGTCGACCAGGTGGGCCAGTTCGGCGCGTTCGAGCATGGGGTTCAGCGTAGCGCTCGGCGGCCGGTCAGCAGTTGCAGGGCATGTCGAAGGTGATGGTCGGGATGAAGATCGCCTGGGTGCCCTTGATGTTGTTGCTGGTCGGACCGTTGTTGTACCGCATGGTCAGCGTCCTCAAGGAGGTTGTGGGCCCAAACGAGAACACCTCGCTGTAGGGTCCTGACGAGCTCTGCGCGTTGGTGTCGTTGCGACGGAAGGGGGCGGCAAACGTGCCGGCACCCGTGCCCTTGTCTCGGGCGGCGGCGTGGCTGATCTCCGTCGGCGTGATGCTGAACCCCACGTGGTCGTAGTAGTTGCCAACGTAGCCGGGCACCCAGCCTCCATTTGGGCGGGCGCTGGAGATGTCGGCGACCGTGATCTTGAGATTCTGCACAGGCTGGCTGAAGGAGAATGTGACGTCCTGCGAGGACGCCCTCGTCCCGTCTGGGACGTATGCATAGCGGGCAAGGACTGAGCCGCCTCCCGTGCGGCATGCGCAGGGGGCATTCTGCACGATCAGCCCTGTCGTCGGGATGGTGTAGGTGGAGTAACCGCAGCTGTTCTGGCCAGCGACCATGTTGCCGGTCCTGCCGATCGTCATGTTGCGGTCGGGCGCGCAGCCCGTCAGCCCGTTGGTGATCGTCAGCGTCATCGTGCAGGAGCCGCCCTCGGCGGTGGCTGTCAGGGTTTGGGTGCCCGAGGTTGGGTTGGCCGTCATGGGGACGTTGGCGACGCACTGAGGCCCCGAGGCTGCGAAGGCGGGGGCGCCCGAGGCGGCTAGCACGGCGGGTGCCGCCCAGGCGGCCCCCTTGGCCAAGGTTCGCCGACTCAGTTGGCGCGGAGTCGTCGTGGTCTCGGTCATGTGTTCCCCCCGTGCGGATGTGGCTGGCCCCGGTGGGCAGGCAACATTCGGTTGGGTTGAATCAACTCGGAATGCCCAGCGCGGGGGTGTCGCTGTCTGGTCCGACAATAGCGACCGAGTGCAAGCAATGTCTAGAGTCGACAGCTTGGTTCCGCTAGTCAGCCCATGGTTGCGGTTGAGTTGAGTCAATAGGGAACGTCATGTGAAATCATTTAGGAAAACCAACGTGAATGGCTTCTCGCGCCTTGCGGTGCTTGGGTGAATCGGTCGACCCTCCCGCGGCTCGCTCGGCTCGCCCTTCGGGTGTCTCGGCGCGGCCCTCGCCCGGATCGATGTCATCGGCTCGATCGTGCCGATTTCCTTGACTTGGGCGTGGATGCCGCGTCATCCTGTCAAGAACGGAACGAGCGTGCCGAAAGGGGTCTCGTGGAGGGGTGGGCGGCCGCAGTCAGGGAGCGCCGGCGCGAGCTTTCCCTGACCCAGGCGGATGCAGCCGCCCTGGCAGGGGTGTCCGAACGCTTCGTCCGGTCGGTCGAGCTGGGCAAGCCGTCGATCCAGTTGGACGCACTCACACGCCTGCTGGACGTCCTCGGGCTCGCCCTCCGGGTGGAGGTGCGGTCGCCATGAGTCCGCGAGGCCCGCGGGACGTTGATGATGCCCACGTCCTCAAGGACGGACGTCCAGCCGCCCGGCTCCGACGCCGGGGAAACTCCACCGTCTTCGCCTACGACCCGACGTATGACGGCCCGCCCCTGGGGCACAGCCTGCCCCTGAGTGAAGAGCGCGTGACGCCCGGACGCAGCCTTCCTGCCTTCTTCACCAACCTGCTGCCTGAGGGGCGCCGACTGGCGGCGTTGCGATCACAGGTGAAGACGGCCGCGGACGATGACCTGTCGCTGCTGCTGTCTGTTCGGGACCTGATCGGGGATGTCGAGGTGGAAGCAGCCGGCTCGGACCGCGTGCGCGAGGCCGCAGCCCCCCTCGTCGCTCTCGACGCCCTCGGCTCGGTCGACCTGATGGACCTGCTCTCCCAGGTGGGGTTTGCCGACCGGGTGGGGATCCCGGGCGTCCAGGACAAGCTTTCCACCGGCATGATTACCCTCCCGCTGCGCACGGCGGCTGGGGCCGGCATCCTCAAGGTGAGCCCGGCGGGCTACCCGTTCGCGGTCGAGAACGAGGCGTACTTCCTCGCGCTCGCGCGCCGCCTGGGCCTGCCGGTCGCCGAGGCGTCCATCGTGCGCGATGCGACCGGGCGTACCGCGCTCCTGGTCTCCCGCTTCGACCGGCCCGTCGTGGATGGAGTGACCCAGCGCAGAGCCGTTGAGGACGGGAACCAGCTGCTCGACCTCTATCCGGCCGACAAGTACCGGGTGTCGGCCGAGGTTCTCGCCGAGGCGGTCGCAGGCGTGTGTGCAGCCAGGCCGGTGGCCCTCCGTGCGGTTGTCCTGCAGGTCTGCTTCGCGTGGCTGACAGGCAACGGCGACCTCCACGCCAAGAACATCTCTGCCCTCCAGGGGACAACGGGGGAGTGGCGGGTGGCGCCCATTTACGACGTCCCGAGCACCCTTCCTTACGGGGATCACACGCTCGCCCTCACGGTTGGGGGCCGCGACGCGGGCCTGACCCGTCGACACCTCATTCAGTTCGGCGTCGACGTGGGCCTGCCGCAGCGTGCCGCCGAACGGGCTCTCGACGTGGCACTCGAGGCGACCGGACCGCTCCTGGGGGACGTGGCAGACGGGGCCTTGCCCTTCAATGCCAACCTCCGGCGCGATCTGGTCCGCCAACTCGGGCGGCGGCGGCGCGACGCCGAAGGTGCCTGAGGGGCATCAGATCCAGCCGCGCTCCCGGGCGATCCGGACCGCCTCGTGGCGCGTGGTCGCACCGAGCTTGCCCTGGGCAGAGCTGAGGTAGTTGCGGACGGTCCCCGGCGACAGGCTCACGCGGGCGGCGATGTCCTCGACGGGGGCGCCGCCGTCCGCGGCGAGCAGGACGTCGGCCTCCCGGGCCGTCAGCGGCGAATCGCCCGCGGCGATGGCGTCCGCGGCCAGGGCCGGGTCGACGTGGCGACCGCCGGCCTGCACCGTCCGGATCACCTCCGCCAGCCCCGCCCCCGAGATCGTCTTCGGCACGAACCCGCGCACGCCCTCGGCGAGCGCCTGCTTGAGGTGCCCGGGCAGCCCGTGGGAGGTCACGATCACGCATGCGCACCCCGGCAGCTCGGACGCCACGGTGCGGGCCACGTCGATGCCCGAGGGTCCCGGCATCTGCAGGTCCAGGACGGCCACGTCGGGGGTGTGCTTGCGCAGCATCGCCAGCGCCTCGTCACCCGAGGCGGCCTGGGCGACCACCTCCAGGTCATCCTCCAGCGCGAGCAGCGAGACCAGCGCCTCGCGGATGAGGTGCTCATCCTCGGCCACAACGATCCGGATCATGCGGTCTCCTCAGCGGCCTCCAGGCGGGCCAGGGTGGCCTCGTCCACGGTCGCGGTGAGCACGAAACTACCGTCGCTGTGGTCGGTGTCGAGGCGTCCGCCCACCTCGGCGAGCCGTTCGGCGAGCCCCGCCAGGCCCGAGCCCACGGCGTCCGGACGCCCGGGCCGGGGTCGGTCGTTGGTCACGGTCAACGTGGCCCCCCGCTCGTCCCGGACCACCGCCAGGCGCGCGTCCGCGGCGTCCGAATGGCGCAGGATGTTGGTGGCCGCCTCGCGCACCACCCAGCCGAACGCCCGGCTCACCGGGGCCGGCAGTGCCTGCGCCGTGGTCGTCGACACCCGGATGCCCGCTGACTCCAGCAGCGCCCGGGCCCCCGCGACCTCGGCGGCCAGGTCCGCCTCCCGATAGCCGCGGACCACCGCGCGCACCTCCTCCTGCGCGGCGGTCGCGATCGCCTGCACCTCGCGCATGGTGTCCACCGCTTCGGGACGCCCACGCTCGGCCTGGGCGGCCGCCAACTCGGCCTTGAGCGCCACCGAGGACAGGGTGCGACCGAACACATCGTGCAGGTCGCGGGAGAACCGGAGCCGCTCCTCGGTGACCGCGTGGCGTGCCTGCTCGTCGCGGGCGTGCTCGAGCTCACGCGTCGTGGCCAGCACGTTGAGGAACATCTGCCCGAAGCCCACCACTGCGGCCGCCGCGAAGCCGGCCCAGTAGGCCGCCGTGATGCGGGTGGCGATCTCCTCGACCGTCATGGTGGTGTTGCCCCACAAGGCGACCTGGCTCAAGGCGATCGCGACCACACCCACCAGAATCGGACGCCCAGGGCGTCCGATCGCGTACGGCAGCGCCAGCAGGGGCAGCGCCAGCGTGCCGCCCAGGTACCCCGGGATGGCGACCGCCGTGAACAGGTCCGGCAACCCGACCCGGCCCACCAGGACCACCGACGCCACCGACGCGACGGCCCACACCACCAACACCGCGGCCCGGCGCGGCGTGCGGACGGCATCCCACCGGCTGGCGGGCAACAAGTCGGCATCGCGCAGCGCCGAGTGAAGGGCCGACAGGCCCGCTCCCGCCGCGATCGCCGTGGCGACCACGAAGGCGATCCGGAGGCCGAGGGGCGCGGGGCGGAAGCCGAGGGCCAGCGCCAGCATCGGGGCGAGCGGGAAGGCCCAGTGCAGGCTGTTGTAGACGTATCCCTCCGTGCGACGGACGCCGCGGGTGAGGCTGGTCATGGGGGTCCTTCCCTGGGGCTTGAAAGAGTTTTCCACAGATTTTCGGTGCGGTGTTCTATTTTGTCAGTGGTGGGGTTTAGCGTGGTGGACATGGATGAGCGGACCCCCTCGGCAGCCCCGGCGTTGGCCGGCGCGCGCTCGTTGCTGGCCGCCATCGACCACGATGATCGGGCGAGGTTGGACGCCGTGACCCGGCTTGCGCTGGTCACCGAAGCCGTGGCGCTGTGCCGAGAGGCGGACGCCCTCCGCGCGGTCCTGGTGGGGGAGGCCGATCGGGCCAAGGCGGGCGAGACCGCGCGGGGTGCGGGCATCAAGACGCTGCTGGCCGTGTCCTCGAAGGTGACCGGCGGTGAGGCGGCCGCGTGGCTGTACTCGGGGCGCGAGTTGTTGGCCCACCCGCGCGTGGCCCAGGCGGCGTTGTCCGGTGAGGTGTCGGTGTCCCAGGCGCGGGCCATCGACACGGTGCTGGGGGAGTTGCCGGCCACCCTGAGCGCCGAGCAGCGCGACGCCGCCGAAGACATCTTGTTGGCCCAGGCGCATCGGGTGGATGCCAATGACCTGGCCAAGCAGACCCCCGACGTGCTGCGCCAGGTCGCGCCCGAGGTGGATGCGGCCGAAGACGAGATGGCCCGCCTCGATGCCCAGCGCAAGCAGGCGTGGGCATCGCGGTCGGTGCGGTTCAGTTCGGATCGGCGCGGTTCGGTGTTGTTCCGCGGTCAGTTGCCGACGCTGGAGGGCGAGGCGTTCAAGCGGCTCGTCGAGTCGTACGCCGTGAGCAACCGGCGCATGGTCGAGCGTTCCGCCGATCGCCCGGGTCGTGCCGAGGGGTTGAGTGCGATCGAGAAGAACCGCTCGTTCGAGCAGCGCACCGCCGATGGCCTGATCGCGCTGGTGACGTCCCGCGAGCAGGGTGGTCCCGACGGTGGCTCGGACGCCGAGGCCGGCCGGGACGCCCCCGGGCGCCGCCCCGCTCCGGCCAAGTCGACGGTCGTGGTGACGTTCAGCTTCGACGATCTGCTCCAGCGCGTCGAGCAGGCCGGCGTGCTGGCCAGCGGCGAGCGCATCACCGCCGGTGACTTGCGCCGGCTGGCGTGTGACGCCCGCCTGGTGCCCATCGTGCTCGGGTCGACCAGCGAACCCCTGGACGTGGGGCGCAGCCAGCGGCTCGTCACCCCCGGCATTCGCAAGGCCCTCGAGACGCGTGACAAGCAGTGCGCCTTCCCGGGGTGCTGCGTGGGGGTGACGGGGTGCGAGGCGCACCACATCGTCCCGTGGTGGGCCGGTGGGGCGACGGCGCTGCACAACCTGGTGCTGTTGTGCCCGCATCACCACAGCATGATCGAGCCGCTGCGCTTCTTCGGTGGCGGCGCGCCCACCCCGCGGTGGACTGTCCAGATCGATGACGGTGGCCAGCCCGAGTTCACGCCGCCGGCGGGGGTGCAGCCGGGCCTGGATCCGGCTACTCGTCCCGCTGCGGCCTTCGAGCTGACCTCGGCCCCCGCCCTCGACCGGCGTTTGGCGACACCGGTCGGGAGCCAGGACGTCCTCGTCGAATAGGGGAGTCATCGGGGTGCCCGCGATCAGCCGCGCGCGTCCCAGCGGAACCCGCGGAGGCCGAGGTTGAGGGCCGCCACCGTCCACAGCACCAGGGGGATCAGCATGTCGATCGTCCCGGTGAGCAACGCGCGCCCGGTCAACACCGTGCCGTCGATGCCCGTCCCGAGGAAGGCGAGATTGATGAGGTCGATCACCGGCGTCATGGGCAGCCAGTGTGCGACGCGCTGCACGAGCGCGGGCATGATGTCCAGGGGCAGGGAGAATCCCGACAGCAGCATGGACACGATGATCAGCGGCATCGTCGTCAACTGGGCCGACTCCAGCGTGCGGGTCCAGGTGGCGCTCCAGATCGCCAGTGCGGTCCACGCGGCGGCGCCGCCGATGAGGGCCAGCGCCAGCGCCCACGGGTGTGCGATCGGGGTGCCGAGTACCAGCGCACCCGCGATCCCCAGCCCGGCCTGGACGACGAACAGCCCCCACAACGGCACGGCCGGGGCCAACAGGATCTCCAGCGGAGTCGGCTCACCGGCGTACAGCCGCTTGAGGACGAGCTGCTCGCGACGGGCCACCAAGGAGCTGACCATCGTGTAGTACAGGACGAACATCAGCGCGCTGCCGATCACCACCAGGGTGAGCACCAGGCCGAGCTGCTCGCGGCCCATGGCCAGGCCGGAGAACGCCACCGCCATGAACAGCGGCAACGCGACCGCCGTGAACAGGGCCGTCTTGTTGCGCACCAGGATGCGCGTCTCGCCGGCGACGAGTGCGGCGAATCGACGCCAGAAGCCGCCGCGGGGTGCGGACTCGGACGGACGCGACGTGGTGCGGGCGGTGGTGTTGGGGGCAGTGGTAGTCATGGTCGGCTCCTTCTCGGGATGGGGTGGCGATCGGTGGGCTCAGGCGTGGTCGTCGGCCAGCGGCTGGTCGGCGATGGCGAGGAACACCTGCTCCAGCGAGGCCGCCCGCGCGTTCAGCGACCCCAGCGGCTCGTCGCCGGCCCAGGCCAGGACCCGGGCGAGCGTGTCCTGCAGGGTCGGGGTCTCGATCAGGACGGTGCCGGGCGCTCTCTGGCCGGCGTGCGTGCCGTTGTTGCGCTGCCCGCTAAGGCGCGTGCCGGTGCTGGGCTGCCCGCTGGCGTCGACGCGGGCACCCGGGACCTCCAGCGCGCCGAGGTCGAGCCCCTCGGGCCGGGTGAAGGTGATCCGCGACGGGGCGTCCGCGACGATGTCGGCCAGCGTGCCCTCGCGGGCGATGACGCCCTCGTGCATGATGGCGATCCGGTCGGCGAGCTGCTCGGCCTCCTCCAGGTAGTGCGTGGTGAGCAGCACGGCGCTGCCCCGTTCGACCAGCGCGGTGATCAGCCCCCAGATGGTGCGGCGGCTCTCGGGGTCCAGGCCGGTGGTGGGCTCGTCCAGCAGCAGCACCTCCGGGTCGGCCATGAGGGCCAGCGCCACGTCCAGGCGACGGCGCTCGCCCCCGGACAGCTTGCTGGTCTCCACCGTCGCCCGGTCGGCCAGGTCGACCGCGGCCAGCATGTCGTCGACCGGCAGCGGGCGGGTGAGGGTGCCGTGCCACATCCGGGCCATCTCGTCGACCGTCAGGGTCGAGGGGAATCCCGAGTTCTGCAGCACCACGCCCGTGCGGTGCCGCACGCGGGCCCGCTCGGACACCGGATCGTGCCCCAGCACCCGGATCTCGCCGGCCGACGGCTTGGCCAAGCCCTCGATGAGCTCCACCGTCGAGGTCTTGCCCGCACCGTTGGTGCCGAGCAGTGCGAACAGCTCCCCGCGGCGCACCGTGAGGTCGATCCCACGAACCGCCTCGTAGGACTCGGTCGCGACGCGGCGTCCGCTCAGGCCGAGGCGGGACGCGGTTGTGTAGCTTCGGCGGACCCCCGACAGGGTGATCGCCGCATCGGTGGGCGTGCTGTCGGCCGGGTGGGCAAGATCATGGACGCGGGAGGCGTGGGCTGTCGTGGTCATGGATCCAGATTCGCCGACGACCCGGCCCGCCCCCAGTGTCGAGGTTCACCAGTCGACCGTGATAAATCTCACACGCGCACACGTCGCCTGCGCACACCTCGCATGCGCGCACGTCACGCACATACCTCACACCAACGGCGTCCGCCCGTGTGCCCGGTCGCGTTCGTGCGCCTCGGCACGCTTGCGGGTGCGGCGGTCGGTCAGGTAGATCCCGAGCACCAGGCCCAACCCGCTGAGCGCCGCGATGAGGAAGAACACCACCGCCAGCGCCGGGTAGCCCAACAACCGCGGCCCACCCTCGATGCCCATCATCAACGCCGCGGCCACCGTGATGGCCGCCAGCACGATGCCCATCGTGACCCGGTTCGCGAGGCGCTGGGCCACCGACAACAACCGGTCCTCGTCGAAGGCGTTCACGCGCACGGCCAGCTCGCCGTCGGCCAGGGCGTCCAACACGCGGTTGGCGCGGCGGGGCAGGTTCTCGGCGAACTCCTTGGCCTCCAGCGCGCCGGCGATCGCGGTCCCCGGGGAGACCGACAACCCGGCCCCGATCAACGTGACCAGGTTGGCCTTGATGGCCTCGCCGGGGGAGAAGTCCGGGTCGAGGTGCATCACCGTCTGGTCGAGGTTGAGCAGGGCCTTGCCCACCAACGACATCTCGGCGGGCGGCCGCAGGCCGTGGGCACCCGACAACCGGGCCAACTCGACGAGCACCGACCCGGCCTGCAGTTCGGAGCCCAGCGTGAGGGTCGCCGACACCAGGTGGGCGACCTCGTCGCGGAAGGCCACGGCGTCGTGGTCGGGCAGTGGGTGCCCCATCCCGGACAGGATCGTGGCGACCTGTTCGCCGTCGCCCTCGCCGATGGCCAGCAGCAGCTTCACGAGCTGGGCCTGCACCCGGCGCGGAATGCGGGCGACCATGCCCAGATCGATGATGCCCAGCCGGCCCTCGGGTGTGATCAGCAGGTTGCCCGGGTGCGGGTCGGCGTGCAGCAGTCCCTCGTCCAACAAGGTGCGCAGCATGAACCGGAACAGGGCCTCGGCCAGCGCCGGACCGTCCACGTCGAGCAGCCCGAGCGACCCCACGTCGGTGACCTTGCGGCCCGGCACGTACTCCATCGTCAACACCTGGTCGGTGCTGAACCGGGCCAGCGGCTCGGGCACGACGAGGTCGTCCTCGTCGGCGGCGAGCTCGCGGAAGCGGGTGAGGTTGGCCAACTCCTTGCGGTAGTCGAGCTCGTCGGCCAGCGAACGCCGGAACTGGGCCAGCAGCGTCGCCGTGCCCAGGCGGGGACCGGCAGGAGTCTTGTCGTCGACGAGCGAGGCGACCTGCCCCAGCAGCTCCATGTCGTCGTGGACGATCGTGCGCACATCGGGCCGCAACACCTTCACCACGACCTCGCGCCCGGTCACGGTGGTGGCGCGGTGCACCTGCCCCAAGGACGCCGCCGCGAGCGGTTCGTCATCGAAACGCGAGTACAGGTCGCGGACGCGCAGGCCCAGCTCCTCCTCGATCCGGGCCCGTACCTCGTCGGCCGGGATCGGGTCCACGTCGTCCTGCAGCCGCGCCAGCGCGTCGGTGTACTCGCCCGGCAGCAGGTCGTAGCGCGTCGAGAGCAACTGCCCGAACTTGATGAAGGTGGGACCCATGTCCTCCAGGTCGGACGCCAACCGTGCGGCCCCGGCGCCCCCACCAGAACCACCAGCCCCAGAGCCACTAGCCCCAGCACCACCCTCACCGGGCACGCCCTCGTCATCGGGACCGGCCAACAGCCCCGGCCGGGCGTGCCGGGCGAGCAGGCCCAGCATCTGCGACACGCGCTTCAGTTTCTCGCCCACG
>JAUNSA010000126.1 GCA_030539405.1 Propionibacteriaceae bacterium | reverse complement strand
CTGTCGTGCGATGGCTTCATCCTTGAGACCGGTGGCCAGCAGCGCCACGATCCTGCGGTACTCCTCCGTGGGACCGTTGCTGCCGGGGTCCACCTCGACCACCACATCCGAGCGGGGAAGCGGTGGACAGAATCGGGGTCCAGGGCCTCACCATAATGATCTGGCCGTCGCTGCCGATGAACACGAGGACGAGTTTCTGCTGGCAGCCACAAAGCAGGAGATCTACAGCACCGAGGTACCCACAGGACCGGTCACCCCCAGACCGGTGAATGGGGTATGAACGGGTCGGGAGGGGCCGTTGGTAGGACTGTCGACTTCATCGAGGCCGAGCCGGACGAGACGGCACCTCGCCTGTGGAGGGTGCGGACAACCGCAGCCGGGCAGGTCGTCCTGTTCCACAGAGCCGACGCTAGCCAGACCTGGGACCGTCGCGGTTCGACCAGTTTGTAGCCGTCTCCTTCACGAACCTGAAGGGCGCTGGCATCTCGTCACCCACAACGCTGGCCAGACCTGGCGCCAGCTGTTCCATGGCCAGGCGTTCACTGCCTAGCGGCAGATCCGACACATCCCGGCCGAGTGTGGCTGGGCAGCCCGCAAGGGCTGTATCGATGAGACGACTACGGCGCCACGCTCAACCAGGTCCACCCAGGGCCGGTGACCGCGATCGAGGTTCGGGACAACCGAGTGGTGGCAGCTGGTGCCGAAATCGTCATCTCTACCGATGCGGGCGAGTACTCCGCGGTGGCCGAGCACGGCGGGCTCCGGATGCAGGTCGCAGACATCGTCAGCCCACCCGACCAGGACAACGTCATCTTCGTCGCGACCGTCCAGTCCCGAGAGAACGGAGTCGTCAAGGGTGGCCGTAGGGTCCTGATGAGCCAGAACGGTGGCCGCACTTGGAGGAACATCTCAGGTGCGCTGCAGAACACCTCGGTCGAGTCCCTCGCCTTGTCCCCAGACCGGCGTTGGCCCTTTGCCGGCACCCTCCTGGGCGGTGTGCATCGCCTCGACACCCCTGCCCTTGCCGGTGCTGGTGCGGATGCGCCCTAGCAGCAGCGGTCAATGCGGGGTGGCCTGGGCGGCGTCCCCTGCATCACGGGCAGGTCCGGACGACGCCCGCACCTGGAGAGTCGGTGCGGCGCGCTCTTCCAAGGCTTTGCTGCCCCGCAGCACGGCTAGTGCCGAGGCGAACGCGCTAGAACCGATCTCGCGCAAAGGAACCCGGACGGTCGTGAGCGGCACCAGCAGCTCCCGGGCCAGGGGAAGGTCGTTGTAGCCCACCACGGCAATGTCCGAGCCGATCTGAAGCCCGGTCTGGCGGATCGCCGACATCGCGCCCACCGCAAGGTAATCGTCCACTGCGAACAGCGCGGTAGGGGGTTGACCAGTGGACAGCAACTGCTCAGCAACCCGTCGGCCATGACCCACTTCCAGGGAACTGGTCACCGCCAGCGACTTCCCGCACCCGCCGGTCAGCTGGCTGAAACGGTCAAGAAAGCCCTGCGTGCGGTCCCCCGTCGTGGTGGCATAGGACAGTCCGGCCAGCACCCCGACGTGACGATGCCCCAGCTCCACCAGGTGATCTGCCACCAGGGACCCTCCCTCGATGTCGTCCACGATCACGCCTTGGGGCTGGTGGTGATAGCGGTAGGCGGACATCACCGGCACCGGCCAGGAGACCAGGTCCTCATCCTCACCCCGGTGAGCATCCGTGTAGATCACTGCGTCCACGCCCTGCCGGATCAGATGCTCGATGTTGGCCCGGCGACGTGTCGGGTCGTCATGGGTGTTCACAACGACCACCGTGTAGCCGGCAGCATCGGCAGCGTCGAGCATCCCGTCGTAGAAGGAGGACAGCACGGTATCTGTCACCCTGGGTACCAGAAGCCCGATCATGCGACTTGCTCCACGCCGTAGGTTGCGACCGGCAGCATTCGGCTGGTAGCCCAGGCGGGCGGCCGCCAAGCGGATCTCTTCCCGGCGCCTGGCTCGAACGGTAGCCGCCACCTCGGGGTCGGGGCTGAGGGCCCGGGAGACTGTTGAAACGTGAACGCCGGTGGCCTCGGCGACATCAACCAATCGAGCACGGCGCCCCAACGGCCGTGAACTCTCGATGGTACTCATGTCCTGCAGTCTTTCACCTGCGTGCAGGCACCTGGAGAACCCGTTCTAGGTGGCCGCCGATACGGAGCACCTCAGTGTCTGCTCCATGTCTTCCGACGATCTGCAGTCCGATGGCGAGCGCACCGGCGTCACGACGAAACGGGATGGTCAGGGCAGGATTACCGGACAGGTTGAACGGCATCGTCAGCCGTGTCGCGGCGAACTGCGCTTCGAGTTCCTGCCCGTCGACCGCGAGGACCTCCTCGTCCAGCCGAGGAGGTGGGGCGAGGACTGTCGGTGAGAGCAGCACGTGGTGCCTGTCTAGGGCCCTAGCTAGTTCCTTTCGCCACCCTGCCCGCCACTGCTGTGCGATCTCGTATCCCGCCTCGTCACGCCCCAAACCAGCCTCCAACCTGATGCGTACGTCCGCCGGCAACCGGTCAGCGCGCTCCCGCAGGGTCACCAGGTTGCTGCGGAGAGCCTCGACCGAGAGGGTCATCAGTTGTGCGGCCGGAGCATGGCGCGCCATCGGGAGCTCCACCTCGGACAGTTCGACCCCAGCCTCGACCAGCCGGTCCAGCATGTGCTCGAACGCTTCCCGAACCTCGGGCGTGATCAGGTCGGAGAAGTATCCCCGCAGTACTCCTATGGACAGGACCCCCACCACCTCGTCAGACAGAGACGTTCCCACAGGTGCCCCGACCAGAACGTCGTAGCCGAGAGCGACCGTCGTTACGTCTCTGGCTAGGGGGCCGATGTGGTCCAGGCTGGCGCCGAGCGGATGCACGCCGGCAGTCTGCACGTGACCGAAGGTGGGTTTGAACCCCACGACCCCGCAAAGCGCCGCTGGCGTGCGGATAGACCCGCCCGTGTCAGTACCCAACGTCAGATCGGCGCTCTTCTCGGAGACCGCGGTCGCCGACCCGCTGCTGGATCCCCCGGGGATGCAGCCTGGAGCCTCGGGATTGGTAGGCACGCCCCAGTCGCTTGACAGGCCTGTGGCTCCGTAGGCCAGGGCGTGCAGGTTCGTCGTCCCGATGAGGCGTGCGCCCTGTTCCAGTAGCTTGGCGACGCAAGGCGCATCACGCCGGGCCACCGGGGCCTGGTGGGCACGAGTGCCAGCGGTGACCCGGCGGCCCATCACCTCGATGTTGTCCTTGACCGCAACAACGAGCCCGGCTAGTGCTCCCTCCGATTCCACGGGCGCCCTGTCGAAATTCTCCGTATACGAACTCTGGCCGGGTGGCGCTGTCGCGGAACTCTTGAGCGGGTTCGGGGTCCAGGGCACGAAAGTCAGGGGGGACAGGTTCCGCGGATCTTCCTGAGCGGCCCCGGCCTCAGGCCGACGCAAGCCCTCGAGGACGAGGGCCTCCTTGGCCAGCCGTTCCTGCCATACCTCAAGTCGTCCGTGGTGCTTGATGCCGAGTCTCTCCGCTCGACGGACCAATTCGCCCTTGGTGAAGAGACTAGTGGTCACCTATCCCCGTCCTTGCGCCAGTACCACACGTAGAGCGTCACGGCGATGAGCAGGACGGCGAAGATGGAGGTGTACACGAAGATGGTCAGCATGGGGTTGATCCACATGGTCGGTTCCTCTCAGGCTCTGCGGACGGACTCAGCGGCGGGAGTATGCGCTGTCGGTGGATCCTTGAGCACCAGGCCGCCGAGGATCATCGTGGCCAGGCCGATCAGAACTGCCCAGGCTCCCATGGCCATGGTGCTCTCCTCGACACCCAGGAAGTGGATCGTCAGATATGACGCGATGCCCACGACCACCGAGAGGCTGGCGGCTCGGCGAGTGGCGAGTTTGGGCAGGAAGAGCGCCACGAGAATCGGGCCCAAAGTCGCCGAGGCGATACCGGAGATGCCGATCCAGATGAACGACCCGATGAACGCAGGGGGGTTGATCACCAGCGCCGCAGCGACGATGCCGGTGATAACGGTCACCCAGCGGGAGATGGTCAGGCTGCGACGGTCGATCTCGTCGGCGCTTGCCCCCTTGCCGGCCCAACCTTTGGCGACTAGGTACTTCCGGTAGATGTCGTTGGCCACAGCCGTGGAGATCACCACGAAGATGCCGTCGCTGGTGGACATGGCCGCAGCCATGATCGTCACGCCGATGACGGCCACGAGCACGGTCGGGAAGGCTTCTTGCGCATATGCCAGGATCGCGGCGTCGGACTGCTCCAAATCGGGGGCGACCAGCACTGCGTAGTAGCCACCGAAGACGACGGACAGGAAGGCGATGGCGGCCACGACGTAGGTGATGATCATCTTCGCCATATCGTGGGGGTTTTTCAGCGCAAGCACCTTGTTGAACAGTTGCGGTTGTGAGGAGAACGCAAACTGGATGATGAAGGCTCCGATGATGGCCGGGATGGAGTAGAAGATGCCGGAGTCGGGGTTGACCACCGCGACGTACTCTGGCCCCCGATCGGACAGTGCGCCCGTGACATCCTCCATGATGCCGGTGAACCCCTTGTTGAAGACCCAGAACCCGCTGATCACGACCATGATGCCGGTGACCGCCATGAGGACCGCCTGGGCGGCGTCGGTGTAGATGTCCGCGTAGCTGCCGCCACCGACGGTGTATGCCGTCACGATGATTGCGATCACGGTGAGACCGAAGAGGTACGGGACCCCGAGGTACTGCTGGAACACCAAGGCGCCAGCGCTGAACTGAGCGGCAATGTAGAAGAGATTGAACATCGTGGCGAGGGCGACCGCCACGCGCACGAAGTTGCTCCCGTAGCGATCCCCGAGCCAGTCCGGGAGGGAGAGCGATCCTTGTTTGATGTTGCTCTCACGGACTCGCTTGGCAACCACGATCAGGCCCATCGGTGAAGCCAGGATCAGGGTGAGCACGATCCAGAGGCTGGAAAGCCCCCAACCGTACGCCCATCCTGTGTAGCCGACGAAGGTCGCGGCGCTGAAGAAGGTCGCCGCGAAGGCGAGGCCCAGAACAACCGGCCCCATCTGGCCACCTGCGATGGCGAAGTCGGACACGGTGTTTGTCTTCTTGTATCCCAGCCACCCGAGGTAGGCCATGAGTATCAGGAAGAGGAAGAGACCGACCGCCATCCACAGTTGCAATGCCGACATGAGAAGCTCCGATCGAGGGATGCAAACGTTTGCCGCAAACGATTGTGTGACCGTAGCAGCGAAGTCGTCCAAGGACAAGAGGTTCCGCGGCGCATACGGCCAGGCCCTGGTCCGTCCGTCCGATGCCTCCGGCATGATGACGCAGTCGCGACACTGCCGACCCGACCACGGTATGGGGTTCCAGCCGACCGGCGAAAGGATGTCCACCGCGTCGACACCGGCGAGCACGACACGAGGACGTCGACCACCGTCAGCGCCTTCCGGCGCTGGCCGCGCCGCGTCACCGTCCTCGCCTGGCTCCCCTCGCCAGACTGGTGGCCTGGGGCGTGTAGTCCGGGGTGCCCCCACCACGATCACCCGGCTGCCTAGTCGCCGCGGCCGCGTACGCCCTTGGTCGGCGCGAGCAAGGCGGTCTTCCCGGTCCTCCCGGGTTCGGTGACGCTGCTCGCCGCCCTGTCCTGTACGGCCCGGTGGCCGGCTTCCTCGCCGTATACACCGCCTCCTGTCTGTGCTCGATCGCGGTCTCCGCTGTCTCACTACGTCGGGCAGGTCCTGCTCTAGGTGTACTGACCGGGGACATTGGTCAACCGGCTGAGGGGTGGCTGGTTCCCGCAGGCTGAGTGGGGCCGGTGGTGATTGTAGGGGTGTAGCCATGCGGGCAGGGCTTCTCGTCTAGCTGCTTCGCTGTCGTAGTGGCGGGCGTAGGCCCATCCGTCCGCCAGGGTGCGGTGAAAGCGCTCGATCTTGCCGTTGGTCTGGGGTCGGTAGGGGCGGGTCCGTCTGGGGGTGATGCCGAGCTCGGTGCAGGTGTCGCGCCACAGGTGGGAGCGGTAGGCGGACCCGTTGTCGGACAGGACGCGCTCGATGGCCACGCCCCGGGCGCCGAACCGGGCGACCGCCGGCGCAGGACGGCGGTGGCGGTCGCGGCGGTCTCGTCATCGTGGACCTCGGGGTGCCCGACGCGGGAGGGGTCGTCGATGACGGTGTGGGCGAAGGCGTGGCCCATCTTGGGGTTGTGGTGGGCGTTCCTGGTCTTGGCGGGGGTGGCGGCCCGGTACTTGTCGCCCTGGGCGCGCCTAACGTAGCGCCAGCCGCCGTCGTCGGGGATGTTCCCCAGCTTCTTGACGTCGACGTGGAGCATCGAGCCCGGGGTGGGGGTGCTCGTAGCGGCGCACGACCTCCCCGGTGGCCCGGTCGACGTGGGAGAGCCGGTTCAACCGGCACCGGCGCAGGATCTGGTGGGCGGTCGAGGGTGCGACCCCGCAGCGTGCGGCCAGCTGGACCGGTCCCTCCCGCAGCCGCAGCCGCAGGCTGACCAGCCGCTTGGTCACCTGTGGTGGGGTCTTGGTCGGCATCGTGTGCGGACGTGAGGAACGGTCCAGCATCTGACGGTCGCCCTCCCGGGTAACGGTCGACCCACCGCTTCACGGTCCGCCAGGAACCACTGGAAGCGGGCTGCGACCTCGCTGATCGGGTAGTCGTCCTCGACGACCAGACGGGCGACCTTGAGACGGTGCCTGGGAGTCAGGGCTGCGTTAGCGTGGGACATCGGGAGGACCTTTCTGGTGAGTGAACCTTCAGCAGCTCCACTCAACCGCGGGAAGGTCCTCCCTTCACGTCACCTCACACCGTGTCGTCACACCCGCTCGACCAACCTGTCCGGTCAGTACAGCTAGGCCCGCTTCCGAGCCGCCTCGGTCGCCGAGCCCTGGGCTGGCTACAGCAGCGCAGCTTCATCCGATGATTCGCCACCGCCAACGTGATGCCCGTCGCGCCCGGCGACCTGCTGTGCTACCTGGCCAGGCTCTCCGGTATGCGGTGGCGCACCTTCGTCCTGATCATCGTGCTGCTCAGCCGTGGACCCTGCTCACTTACGTCTTCGAGGTGGTGACCCTCCTGCAGCACCGGTTCCCCTGGCTGGCACCCTGACCCACGGCATACCTGAAGGAGAGACGATGAAAGACCGCCTGGTGGTCAACATGGCCAGCGAGAGCGACATCTCGGTGCAGGGTCACGGCGTGCACACCGCCTACGTCGAGCTGGCTACCGCGCTGGAGCGGCGCGACGACGTGACCCTGGTGCGCGGGCACTACCGCCGCCGGGTCAACTGCGACGTCTACCACCTGCACACGCTCGGGACCGGCGTGTGGCCCAAGATCCTGGACCGGCGGGCCAAGAAGGTCGTCTCCGCGCACGTCATCCCCGACTCGCTGGTCGGCTCGATCCGGTTGGCGCGCTACTGGCGGCCGGTGGCCAGGCGGTACATGCAGTGGTTCTACAACCGCGCCGACCGGGTCCTGGCCGTCTCGCAGACGGTGGCCCGTGCCCTGGAGCAGGAGCTGAAGGTGCCCGCGGAGAAGGTCGAGGTCCTCTACAACACCATCGACATGGGCGCCTACGCCACCACCGCCGAGCACCGGGCGGCGGCGCGCGAGCAGCTGCAGCTTCCCCAGGACGCCTTCGTGGTGGTCGGGGTCGGCCAGGTCCAGCCGCGCAAACGGGTCGACATCTTCGACCGGCTCGCCCGTCAGCACCCGGAC
>JAUNSA010000012.1:26153-31423 GCA_030539405.1 Propionibacteriaceae bacterium | reverse complement strand
CCACGGCGGGCCCGCGGCCGACGCCGCAGCCGACCCCGACGGCCCAGCCGGGCCGGCCGTCGCCGAGCCCCCGGGAGACCCCCGGACGTAGCGAAGGCTGATCTCGGCCGCCTCGCGGCGGGAAGGAGGGGCGGTGGCCCGCCTGCGTCGGCATGCCGCCGATGAGAACCTGCTGATCGTCCAGGTCTGGTTGATCAGCAGGTTGCTGTTCGCGGTGATGGCGGTGGCGCTGGCGGTGACCGGACGCCGCAGCCTCGAGTCGGTCCTGAGCCAGTGGGACGTCCTGCACTTCCTCACCATCGCCCGGGATGGCTACGCCAACCCCGAGCAGATGGCCTTCTTCCCGGGCCTGCCGCTGTTGCTGCGGGGCTTCACCGAACTCGGGCTCTCGCCCGTCCTGCTCGGCACGCTGGTCTCGCTGGTGGCGTCCCTGGTGGCCGCGTTCGCGCTGAAGCGCCTGGCCGGCGTGTGGGGGGCGGTCGCGTGGATCCTGGCGCCGACGGCCATCTTCACCGCGGTGCCCTACACCGAGGCCCTCTTCTGTGCGTTCGCGTTCTGGGCGTGGGAGCGGGCCACCCGGCGCCATTGGGGCCAGGCGGCGCTGCTGGCCGCGCTTGCCTGCACGCTGCGGGTCTCGGGGCTGTTCCTGGTCGGTGCGCTGGTGATCCTCGCGCTCACCCAGGGGCGCCGCGCTGCCCGCGCCACCCGAGGCGTCCCCAACCCCGGCCTGGGCGCCCGGCTGGCCTGGCTGCTGCTCCCGACGGCGGTGCTCGCCGCCTACGTCGCGTACCTGTACGCGCTCACCGGCTCGTGGACGGCGTGGTTCTCGGCCCAGGAGGCCGGCTGGAACCGGGGCTTCCACTGGCCGTGGGAGGCCCTGGCCAACCACTGGGATGTCCTGTGGCGTCCCACGCCGGGCCACCCCGAGTGGGTCTGGCTGTTCCGCGCCGAGATGGTGTCGTGGGTGGTGGGCGTCCTGGTCACCGTCATCGCCCTGGCCCGCCGCCGGGTCGCCGAGGCCGCCTGGGTGGGCGTCCAGGTGCTGGCGTTCTCTCTGAGCTACTGGCTGATGAGCGTGAACCGGGCCGTGCTCTTGTGGTTCCCGCTGTGGCGCCAGCTCGACGAACTGATCGACTCCCGGCCCGACACGCGCGGGTGGCGGACGGTCGGCGTCCTGGCCGCCGTGGTGGCCCTGGTCGTCCAGGGCGTGTGGGCCTGGCTCTACCTCACCGGGCGCTGGTCGAGCTGACCGGCCGGATGAGGGCGCCCAGCACGGTGGCCATCAACCCCGCGGCATAGCCGTCCTCGAGGGCGTCCGACCCGATCAGGGACCCCAGCGCGCCGTACTCGTGCACGGCGTGCAGCAGGCTGATCGCGGCGACGCCGTTGGTCGTCAGCTCGTACCCGAGCGAGGCCAGGACGCCCTCGATGGTGTCGGCGACGCGGGCGATGCCCTGTTCGTTGAAGCGGCGGTAGGCGGCGGCGAACTCGGGGGAGCGGGCGGCGTGGAGCCGGAGCACCTGGCTGGTCAGCACCCAGTTGCGCCCCTCGGGCTGGGCGGCGAAGAAGACCTCCAGGGCGCGGCGGATCAGGTCTTCGAGGTCGCCGGTCGGGGAGCCGATGGCGTCGATCACCTGGTCAAGGGCGGCCGTCTGGTGGTCGTAGAGGCGCTCGAGCAGGGCGAGGCAGAGGTCGTCCTTGCTGGAGAAGTTGGAGTAGAAGGCGCCGCGGGTGAAGCCGGCCTCCTCGCAGATCTCCTCGACGGCGGCACCGAGGACGCCCTTCTCGCCGAACACGACCGCCGCGGCGTCGATCAGGCGGTCGCGCGTCGCCGCGCGCCGGGCGGTCAGCTCCGTCACGGCTCCTCCTCTGTCCTTGGGCGTCCCCCCGCAGACTACGCAACCGCGTTTGGGGCCACCGCTTCGATACAGTACCGTATTGGATACAGTTGTGTATCGGAAGGCCGCTCTGTGTCCACATGGATCTACCGCCTCGCCCACGCGTCGTGGCGAGCCCGGCGACGCGTCGTCGCGATCTGGATCGCCATCCTCATCGCCCTGGGTGGGCTCGCGGCCACGGTCGGGGGCTCGTTCAACGACGAGTTCGACATCCCGGGAGCCGCCTCCCAGGAGGCGCTCAACGCCCTCACCATGACCTTCCCCGAGGCCGCCCTCAGCTCGGCCAACGTCATCGTGCTGGCTCCTGCGGGTCAGAAGGTCACCGACCCCGCGATCAAGGAGGCCATCGAGGCCGACCTGCCCCGCTTCGAGGAGCTGGAGTGGGTCGACATGGCCCAGTCGCCCTACTTCGAGTTCGTCGAGGGCCTGATCAGCGACGACGAGACCGCCGCGCTGATCAACGTCCGCGCCCAGGAGGGCCTCGGCCCCAGCAACCTCACCGACGCCCAGCGCGCCCAACTCGTCGAGGCGGGCGCCGCGCTCGAGCAACGCATCCCCGGCAGCGAGGTGCACGTCGGCGGTGACCTGTTCTCCGTCACCATGCCGCACGTCTCCGCCGTCGAGGCGATCGGCGTGGTCATCGCGATCATTGTCCTGCTCATCGTGCTGGGCTCCCTGCGGGCCGCGCTGATGCCCGTGATCAGCGCGCTGGTCGGCGCCGGGGCGTCCGTGCTCGTCATCGTGATCGCGGCCGGCGTCATCCCGATCATGTCGACCACCCTGTTGTTGGCCCTGATGCTGGCGCTGGCGGTCGGCATCGACTACTCCCTGTTCATCGTCAGCCGCCACCGCGACCAACTCGCCACCGGCATGGACGCCGAGGAGTCGGCCGCGCGCGCCACGGCCACCGCCGGGTCGGCCGTCGTCGTCGCCGGCGCGACCGTGATCGTCGCGCTCGTCGGCCTCAGCGTCGCCGGCATCCCCTTCCTCGGCATCATGGGCGTCTTCTCGGCCGTCGCGGTCGCCATCGAGGTGGCCCTGGCCCTCACCCTCCTGCCCGCCATGCTCGGCTTCGCCGGCGACCGGATCCGGCCCAAGGAGGCCCGCGCCGCGCTGGCCGAGGGGCGTCCGGTCGACACCGAGGTGAAGCCGGACGCCTGGACGCGGGCGTCCCGCTGGTGGGTGCGCGTGATCACCAAGGTGCCGGTCGCCACCATCGCCGTCGTCGTCGCGCTGCTGGGCGCGCTCACCCTGCCGGCCCAGCACCTGCAGCTCGCGCTGCCCAACTCGGGCCAGAACCCGCCCGGCGCACCCGACCGCGTCACCTTCGACCTCGTCACCGAGCGCTTCGGCGCCGGCTACAACGGGCCGCTGGTGATCACCGGCCCGATCGTCGAGTCCGACGACCCGATGGGCCTGGTCACCGAGCTGGCCGACGAGGTGGAGGGCGTCCCCGGCGTGAAGCTCGTGGCGATGGCCGTCCCGAATCCCAACGCCGACACCGCGCTCATCCAGGTCATCCCCACCACCGGGCCCGACGACCCGGCCACCAGCCAGCTCGTCCGCGACCTCCAGGCCCTCACCGACACCTGGCGCGCCGAACGCGGGCTGGACCTGGCGATCACCGGCTACACCGCGGTCGCCCTGGACGTGTCCGCCCAGCTCGCGGGCGCCCTGCTGCCGTTCTCGATCTTCGTGGTCGGGCTGTCGCTGGTCCTGCTGACCGTGGTGTTCCGATCCCTCGTGGTGCCCGTCAAGGCGGCGCTGGGGTACCTGCTCAGCGTCGGGTCGGCGTTCGGCATCACCACACTGGTGTTCAACCTCGGCTGGTTCAAGGAGGTCATCAACCTGCCCGAGGCCATCCCGGTGATCTCGTTCCTGCCGATCATCCTGATGGGCATCCTGTTCGGCCTGGCCATGGACTACGAGATCTTCCTCACCTCCCGCATGCGCGAGGAGTACGTCCACGGCAACCGCACCAACCCGACCGAGGAGGGCTTCGTCCACTCCGCCAAGGTCGTCGTCGCGGCCGCGGTCATCATGGTCAGCGTCTTCGCGTTCTTCGTGCCGGCCGGCACCGGCGTGATCAAGCCGATCGCCCTCGGCCTGGCCGTCGGCGTGGCCATCGACGCCTTCCTCGTCCGGATGACGCTCGGCCCGGCCGTGATGAAGCTGCTCCGCTCCGGGGCGTGGTGGCTGCCGCGCTGGCTGGACCGCCGCCTGCCCGAACTGGACGCCGAGGGCGAGGCCATCACCCACCAGCTCTCCCTGGCCGACTGGCCCCACCCGGACGCCGACCACGCCGTCCACGGCGAGGGGCTGGCTGCGGCCACCGCGTCCACCACCCTGTTCGAGGGCATCGACCTGTCCGTGCCCCGCGGCGGCACGCTCGTCCTCGAGGGTGGGGCCGCCTCCCGGCGTGCCCTCACCCTGGCGCTGACCGGCCGCCTCGCGCTCACCGCCGGCGAGCTGAAGGTCCTCGGCCTCGTCCTGCCCCAACAGGCCGGGACCCTGCGCCGCCAGGCCCTGTGGCTGGACGGCGGCGACCCCGACGCCACGCGCGTCCTCGCCCGGGCCGCCGCGTCCGATTCCGGGCCCGCCCTGATCGCCATCGACGACGCCGACCGGCTGCCCGCGCAGGCGCGCGGCGCCCTGAGCGACCTGACCGCGCACGAGGGCACCTCGCTGGTGCTCGCGGCGTCCGACGCCGACGCCGTGGCCGACCTGGTCGGCACCCACCGCGTCCGGGCCGACCTGGCCGCACCCGTGGTGCCACCGGACGCCACCGCCCTCACCGCTGACCCCGCCCTCGCCGGAGGAACCCGATGAACCGCACCCGCTGGACCACCCTGATCGCGCTCCTGCTCGTCCCGCTGCTGACCGCCGGCGGGTTCCTGTGGGGCACCGCGTACGCCGACACCGGGCTGCGCGGCGTCCAGGCCGCGGTGGTGAACCTCGACGAGATGGTCGAGGTGAACGGGCAGATGATGCCGATGGGCCGGCAGCTGACGGCCGAGCTCGTCGACTCCGATCGCGACCAGAACCTCGACTGGGTGCTCGCCACCGCCGACAAGGCCGCCGAGGGCCTGGCCAGCGGCCGCTACGCCGCCGTCGTGACCATCCCGGAGGAGTTCTCCGCCGCCGCGACCTCGTTCGGCGGCGAGCCCGCCGAGGCACGCAAGGCGACCATCCACGTGGCGACCTCGCCGGTCGCCGGGTTGGACGAGACCGCGCTCGGGCAGACCATCGCCGACGCCGCCGCCAACGCGCTCAACCGCTTCCTGACCGGGGAGTACCTGAAGAACATCTACGTCGGCTTCAACGACCTGCACGCCCAGATGCTCCAGATGCAGGACGGCACCGCCCAGCTCG
>JAUNSA010000012.1:6704-26143 GCA_030539405.1 Propionibacteriaceae bacterium | reverse complement strand
GCGGACGCCCTGGCCGACGGCCTGGGACTGGCCTCGGCCGGGTCCCCGCAGTTGCGCGACGGCGCCCGCCAGTCGGCGTCCGGGGCGGACGCCCTGGCCGACGGACTGGGCCTGGCATCGGCCGGCTCGGCCGAGCTGCGCGCGGGCGTCCGGTCGGCCTCGGAGGGGGCCGACCAGCTCGCCGACGGCGCCGGATCCCTGGCCGCCGGGACCACCGCGTGGGCCGACGGCGCCGACATCTACGCCGACGGTGTGGAGACCTACGCCGAGGGTGCCCACCAGTTCGCCGACGGGGTCACCGAGTACACCGGCGGGGTGAACGCCCTCGTCACGCCCGTGCGCGACGCGCTGGCGCGGCTGCCCGAGTGGGCGAGTTGGCTGGAGCAGATCGAGCAGCGCATCGACACGCTGACCACCGACGCCATTGCCTGGGACGCCCAGGTGCAGGCGCTCATCGAACAGGCCCGCACGCTGGTCCGCCAGGCGATCGACCTCGCGCCCGAGGCGGCGCAGGTGAGCGCGGGCGTGGAAGCCGCCGTCGCCAAGGCCGGAACCCTGGCGTCCGAGCAGGCCACCTGCCCCGACGACCTGGACGAGACCGCGTGCGCGGCCTACCGGGCCGGCGTGGCCGCGGCGGCCGACCAGATGGCGGACGCCCTGGCGCCCGTCAGCGAACGAGCCGACGACCTGGCCGCCGCCGCGACGCCGCTGGAGGAGACCGGGGCCCGGCTGTTGGCCCTGCTGGACGAGCTGTCGGCGGCATCGAAGCAGATGGTCGCCTGGGCGCCGACCGTGCAGGACGAGCTGACCAGGCTCCGCGAATCGATCCCCGAGGGGACGCCGCTGAGCAAGGAGGCCGTCCTGGCACTGCTGGACGAGTTCATCGCCGGCGGCAAGCAGCTCGACGAGGGCGGGCAGCAGCTCGCCACCGGTGCCGACCAGCTCGCCGCCGGCGCCCGCGCGCTCGCGGCCGGCGCGCGCGGCCTGGCTGAGGGGACCGGCCAGCTCTCGGGCGGCATCGCCGAGCTGTCCGACGGCCTGGGCCAGCTCAGCACCGGCGTGGACGCCTACACCGGCGGCGTCGACCAGGCCGCCGGCGGGGCCCGCCTCCTCGCCGACGGGCTCGGACAGCTCAGTTCGGGGGTGGACGCCTACACCGGCGGCATCGACCAGGCTGCCGGGGGCGCGACCCAGTTGGCCGGCGGGCTGGGCCAGCTCGCCTACGGCGCCGTCGAACTCGCCGGGGGCACGCGTGAACTCGCCGACGGCGTGGCGGCCGGGGCCGGGGAGATCCCGACCTATTCGGACGCCGAGCGCGACCAGCTCTCCGGGGTGGTCGCTGCGCCGGTCGAGACGTCCGGGCTGTCGAGCCTGGTGCGCCCGAACCTGGCGTGGGTGAGCCTGCTGCTGGCCACCGCCCTGTGGGTCGGTGCCCTGGCCACGTTCACCGTGCTGCCCGGGGTGTCGCGGCGGGCGGCGCTCTCGACCGCGGGCACGGCGACCCTGTTGCGGCGCACCCTGCTGCCCGGCGTCGGGATCGTCGCGGCCCAGGCCGTCCTGCTGGCGGTCGCCGGCTGGCTCGCCCTGGGGCTGACCGCCGGCGAGGGCGTCCTGCTCACGGGCGTGCTGCTGGTGGCCGGCGTGGTGTTCGCGCTGGTCAACCACGCCCTGGCTGCGCTGTTCGGCCATGGGGGACGGATCGTCTCCCTGGCGTTGGCTGTGGTCACCGCGGTGACCGCGACCACGGCGACGGCGCCGGCCCTCTTCGGGGTGCTGCGCGGGCTGTCCCCGGTCTCGCCGGGGTTGGACGCCGTGCGCGCGGTCTCGACGGGGACGGGCGTCGCCATCCCGCTGCTGCTGCTGGCCGGGTGGGGCCTGGTCGCAGCGCTGGCGTCCGTGGTGGCGGTGGCGCGGACCCGGATGGTCCCGCTGTCGTTGGTGGCACGGACGGCCTAGCTGGTCGGCCGGGCCCGGCTGACCATTCGGTCGGGATGCGCCGACCGGTCGGCCGGGACGCGGCGGCGCGCCTTGAGAGCGCGGCCCTGTGGGTAGAGATTCGAGGGAGCGAATCGACGAGAGGAATCGCCGTGTCCCGTACCCCGAGAGTCCTGACCGCAGCCGCCCTGTCCCTGGCCGTCGCCTCCGCTGCGCTCACCGGGTGCACCACCATCACGTCGGGCCCCGCCCCCGAGATGCGCGTGCTGACGTGCGGGCCACGTGTCGACGTCGAAGTCCACAACACCGACGACGCTCCCCACCGCTACACCGTGACGATTAGCGTCCGGCACGACGGTATGTCCGAGGACGTGCAGGCATCCACGGACACGGTCCAGCCGGAAGCAAGGGCGGTGGCCACGGCCGAGGTGCTCGGCGGGCAGGACGCCGAGTGCTCGATCATCGGGGTCCAGGCCTTCCCCGGGTGAGGGGCGAGTGATGGAACTCCTGGTCCGCCCGGAATCGTCGCTCTCTGCTACCTTTCCGGTCATGCCTCCAACCCCCATACGGGTGGCAACCTGCGACAACGACGCCATGGTGCGCCGAGCGGTGGCGTTGTACATCGAGCACTCGCCCAGCCTGACCCTGCTCGCCAGCCTGACGTCGGGGCAGCAGACACTCGACTACCTCGCGACCCACGAGGTCGACGTGCTCCTGCTCGACGTCCGGATGCCCGAACCGGACGGCTTCGCCGTCGCGGAGCGGCTCGAGGCCATGGGCAAGCCCTGCCGCGTCCTCTACTTGACCTCCTACCTGGACGATCGCGTGGTCCGCGACGTGCTCTCGGGGCGCGTCTCCGGCGTCCTGAGCAAGGACGTGGAGCCGGCGCTCCTCACCAAGGCGATCCACGTCGTCCAGGACGGGCTGACCGTGATCCACCCCGAGGCGTTGAAGGCCGCCCCCGTCGTGCGCACCCCGCGGCGGCAGGGGTCGCTGGCCCTCAACGAGCGGGAGGAGGAGCTGCTGCGGCTCCTGCTGCTGGGCCAGACGAACGTCGAGATCGCGCGCACCATGCACCTGTCGGAGTCGTCGGTGAAGGCGGTGCTCGCCACGCTGATGGCCCGGGCCGGCGTGACCAACAGGACCGCGCTGGTCATCGAGGCTCTCGAGCAGTAGGCAACGCCGTCAACGGGACGGCACCGTGGCACGGATCGCCCACAGGCCGGGCGCCTCGACCACCTTGAACCCGCCCCCGATGCTCTCCAGACGCTGGCGCATCCCCGAGAGGCCGAGCCCGCTCCCGCGCCGCCGCCCCGGCGCGACCGCGTTGCTCACGACCAACTCCCACGAGCCCTCGCTCTGCACGAGCAGGAGGGAGCACGGCTCGGCCGGGTCCCCGTGGCGGATGATGTTGTTCGTGCTCTCGCGCGCGACCTTGGCGAGGGTGTCCCCGGAAACGACGGGGATGGCGGCCGGGTCGGCCTCGCTCTGCTGGCTGACCCGAAAGCCGTGCCGCGTGAGGTCGTCCGCGCAGGCGGTGAGGGCGGCGCCGAGGTCCTGCAGGGGGGCTGCTTCGCCGGCGGGGAGGTGCAACATGGCCATCATCTCCCGGAGGTAGCGCGAGCTGCGCCGCACCGCGTCCGCGATGAAGTCCAGGTCCCCGGGCTCGACGGAGTCCTTGAGGCGCACCTCCTCCACCCGCATGGCCACCGTGGCGAGGTCGTGCGCCACGTTGTCGTGGAGATCGGCCGCGATCTGGCGGCGCTGCTCCCGTTCGCGCTGCTCCAGCGCGAGGCCGCCCGTGTGACGGGCCGTGCCCAAGGCTGCGCCCAGGCCGCCCGCGATGGCCAGCATGATGGCCCACGCGGCGAGGGTGAGGATGGCACCCTCCGAGGGGCCCTCGTCGACCAGGGTGTAGGTGGTCGCCGCGGCCACCGCTATGGCGAGTGCAACGCCGGCCATCCGCCACTGGCGTCGCGACACCGCGCTGAGCACGGGGATGAGGCAGGCCAGAATGCCCATGGCCACCTCCTGGGGCGGTAGGGACAGCTGCATCACGAGTCCGAAGGCGGTCACGCCCATGCCCAGCCAGGGACGCCAGCCCGTCAGCCCCGCGCCCGCGCACGTGATGGCGGAGGCAATGAGGGCGCGGCCGGACAACGACGTGGTCGAGGCGGCCAGCAGGGCGTCGAAGGCGAAGAGGGGGGTCGCGAGCAGTGCCTCGGGGTAGGCGCCCCCCAGCCACTGTCGCACCCGGGGTGCCCACGCTGATCGATCCACGAACGCGACGTTACCGAACCGGGACGTGCACAACGACTGTCCATTGGGTCAGCCGACCGGTCAGAGACGGGGCGGTCTTTCGGTCACCCGAGAGACACGGCGGGGGTGCCGGACGAAGACTGATGCTGGCTCGCACGACTGATGCCGGCCCCAACCCCGAAAGGAACCGCCGTGATCCGCACTATCCCCTCCCTCCTCCTCATCGCCGTCCTGTCGCTGCCCACCGCCACCCTGTACCCGGTGGACGCGGGCGGCGCGATCGAGCCGCTGTGGCTCTGTCGCATCCTCACCACGTTCCCGGGATGCCGGAGGTGACGAACCACCCGTTCGGCTAGCGCCTGACCGGTCGGGCCGAGTGCCGCCACGAGTCGGCGGACGTTCGGCCAACGCATCGCCGTTAGGCCTCGACGACGACCACGGTGTGGACATCCCCACCTCCGGGGACCACAACGAAGGAGACACACCATGAGCAAGCCCGCCACGAAGACAGCGCTGGCCCTCGCCGGAACGACCATGGCCCTGATGACCCTGGCCCCGGCGATGCCCGCCCACGCCTTCACGAGCAGCAGTTCGGCCACCGTGTCAGGCGTCACGTACCGGGCGTCGGCCACGTCCTGCAACTCCTACTGGACCTCGTGCTCGTGGAACACCAGCGCCAGAACGAGCGTCCGCAAGACGTTCCGGCACACGAGCGACGTGAAAGCGAACGGGATCGGTGTCTCGGTGACCATCTCCGCTTCCCCCGGCATCACCATCACCGGCAACTCCACCTCCATGGCCCACGCGAGCAAGTCGGTATACGGCACCTACAGCTCGATGTCCGGCGTCGCGCGCCCGAGCATCCTGTCGCTCTCGGTGGCGGCCCGCTCCATCCTGTCCAGCAGCGCCGGTGGTGTCTCCACCGGCTGGACCACTTGGTGAAAGGACTGAAACACGATGAGCACGGTGAGCCCCCGGGGGCGTTCACGGACCTGGCCCCGGGGGCCACTGTGCCTCCTCGCCCTGACACTCACGCTGGCGCCGGCGTTCTCCGGCTGCGGCGTCACCCGGAACGACGCCTCGGGACGGACTCAGCAGGCGGACGCCCTCGTGGCGGGCGCGACGTCCGAGAACGGACTCCTGTACCCCCCCGACCTTTGGACGGCGATCGTCCCGAGCCCCGCCGCGACGGCGTGGCGGGTCGCCACCCAGCGCTCGCTGGACAGGCCCGCGGAGTGGCCCTACCCCGCCGGTGAAACACTCGCCCTGCTCACGGACGAGCAGGGCCCCCAGCTGGGCGCCTGGACCATGGCCCGGGCCCTCCCCGAACTGGCCACGGAACTCGCCGCAGTCTGCGACGACCTCCCCGCCTGGCAGCGCGACGGCGTCGCTACCCAGGACGTGGACGTCGTCTGGCACACGGCGCTGGTCGGCCGGGCCGCCGGCTGCCCGGTGGCCGTGGACGCCGTCGCGCGCACCTTCCTGACCCGGGTGGCCGAGGAAGGCCCCGTGGTCGCCGGGTCGCGGGCGGCCGACGTGCTCGGGGGCCAGCCGGCGCCCGTGGTGCGGGAGACGGGTAACCAGCTGCGCAGCGTGTCCGACATCGCCCCCTACCTGCGCCTCCGCCGGGGCCTGGGGATGGACCTCACCGGCGACACCGACCTGCGCCGCTCGGCTGAGGCCCACGCCCGCCAGGACGACGAGACGCTCTTGGAGTTGGTCCAGCTGGCCATGGAGGGCGGCGAACGGGCCGAGGCCGAACGTCTGGTGTCCCTCGCCGACGCGCGGGTGCAACCCGACGGCCGGGTGACGGAGGCCCCGCTTTTCCAGGGCACGCTCGGGTCGACGCTGAAGCTGCTCGACTACTACCGGGCCACGGGGACGCTGGAGCAGGTCAGCGGCCAGCGCCGGGCCACCCTCCTCGCGGCCATCCAGTCGTCGACGCGGGAGTCGCCCATCCACGAGGTGGCCGCGGCCGCCGCCGAGGAGATCCTCCAGCCCGACTCCGTCCCCAGCGACCGCCAGCAAGTTTTGCTCGCCGCCGCCGCCCAGGAGCTGCGGGTGACGGGACAGCTGCTGCGGACGGTGGAGGAGTCCATCGCCTGGGCCGACCTCGCGGGCTACGCGCAGGCCATGGGTGCTCCCCTTACTTTCCCCGGGCTGGGGTCCGAAGCCGTGGACGCGTGGCGCGCCGTCCCGCTCGACACGGCGGTGCCGGTCCTCTCCCGCGTGGTCATCCGTGCCGCCCGGGCGGGGGGTGCCGGGGATCCCGGCGTCCAGGCCCTGGCACAGGACCTGGCCGGCGCCACGCGCGGCGACAGCATGACCATCGTCCCCGCCGCCCTCGCCGTCTACCTAGCTCGCGGCACGTGGATGGTACCCAGCTCGGACCTGATCGACCTGCTCGACCGCCGTCAGGGCGAGTGCCTGGGCGGGGCCGATGGGTTCGTGCGCGAGGAGGACGCCCCGCGGACGCCCTGTTTCGTCGAGGTCTCGCGCTACGCGGCCGAGCTCTCCAGCCTTCTTCCGCACTGATCCTGAAAGGACCCCGCCATGTCACACCCTCTCCACTCGAGTGCCCCCCTGCGGGCACTGGCCGCCCTGATCCTGCTCGCCGGGACCGCCGGCTGCAGCGCCCCGGCCGAAACGCCGCCCGAGCCCGCCGCAGCCCGCGTCGACGACGCCGTCGTCAACCAGGCGCGGTTCGAGTGCCTGGCGGGCAAGGGGTTCGCCGTCACCCAGGACGCGACGGGCACGGTGAGCTTCGTCGACCCCGAGGACCAGCAATACGCCGACTTCCAGAAGGCCGAGAAGGAGTGCACCCAGCAGCTCGTGCAGGCCGGACTCGTTTCGGCGGCGACCGAGCAGGACCTCAAGGGCGTGTACGAGAGCGCCTCCGCGCTCCACTCCTGCCTGACCGGGCGCGGGTTCCCGCTGACGCGCTGGTTGACCTGGGAGGAGTTCAAGGATGCCGAGGGTCGCTTCAACGTGCTCGACGCCTCGCAGCCCCTGGACGAGGGCGCTGCCCAGGCCGCGTGCCCGGCCGAGTTCTCCGCCCTGGGGGCGTCGTGAACGCCCCGCGAGGTCGGGGCCTGGCCAGGACGCTCGGCGGATCGCTGCTGGGCCTGGTCCTCCTGTGCGGCGCGTTCATGGCCGGCCGCGAGTCGCTGGGCGAGATCGGGCGGGCCGCCCAGGCGGACCCCTTGCCCGCGGCCAGTTCGCTGTGGGCCGTCAAGACCGAACAGGTGGGGCGCATCATTCGACTCAACGGGACGCTCGCGCGGGGCACCCAGGCCGGGCCCCCGCTGGCCTCCCAGGGCGTCCTCACCTCGATCGACGTCGACCCGGACAGCCCGATCATGGCGGGCGCGACCCTGTTCACCGTCAACCTGCGCCCCGTCGTGGCCGGGCAGGGCACCGTGCCCGCCTTCCGCGATCTGGGCCCCGGGACGGAGGGGGCCGACGTGGTCCAGCTCCGCGGGCTCCTGTGCGGCTTGGGCCGGATCAAGGACTGCTCGACCCGAACCTTCGACCCGGCCCTGGCCGCGGCGGTGAAGAAGTGGAACCGTGAGCGGGGGGTGGGCGCCCAGGACGTGGTCCGGACGGCGGACATCCTGTGGTTCCCGGCGTTGCCCGACCGCGTCGTGGTGGCGGACAAGTTCGAGGTCGGCGCCCGCGTCGAGCCGGGGCAGCAGGCATTCACCACCGTCGGCGGCGACGTGGCGCTGACGGTGGAGGTCACCCGCGACCAGGCGGCCCTCGTGCCGGTGGGATCGGCCGTCCACCTCGGCCCCGTCGAGGGCGTCGTGACCGCGATCGAACCCGGCTCCGGGGAGGGACGGATGGCCGTCCGCGTCAGCGAGCCGGGCTCCGGGCAGCCGCTGTGCGCGGCGTCGGCCACCTGCGCGGACCAGCTGGGCGATGCCCAGAGCCGTCCGGTCGAGGTCGTGGTCGACGTGGTGCCCCGGGTCGAGGGCCTGGCCGTGCCCACGAAGGCCGTGCGGACGGACGCCTCCGGATCGGCCTACGTGGTGGACGAGGCCGGACTCCGCCACGACGTCACGGTCCGCACCGAGGCCGGCGGGCTCGTCCTGTGTGACGGCCTCACCGAGGGGATGCAGGTGAATCTCGATGGCGCGACGGGTTGAGGACACCGGGCCGGGCCGCGTCGCCCTGCTCGAGACGGCCGCGCCCTTGGCGGCCGAGGACATTTCGTTCGGGTACGTGCCCGACAGGCCCGTCCTGCGCCACGTGAACCACGCCTTCGCCGCGGGCAGCATGACGGCCATCACAGGACGGTCGGGGAGAGGGAAGAGCACCCTCCTCTATGTACTGGCCGGTCTGCTCCGTCCCCAGGAGGGGGTAGTGCGTGTGGCGGGCGAGTCACTGTACGACGCCACCGAGAGCTGGCGCTGCCACACGAGGGCCACGACGTTCTCGTTCATCTTCCAGGACGCCGCCCTCGACGCCCACCGCTCCGTCATCGATGCGGTGCGCGAGCCGTGCCTCTACGCCGGCGTCGACGTGCGCCGGGCCCGCGAGCGCGCCCGGGCGCTCATGGCCTCGCTCGGGGTGGAGGTAGATCCCGACGCGCGCCCGGGGCAGATCTCGGGCGGGCAGGCCCAGCGCATCGGCGTGTGCAGGTCCCTCATGTTGAGCCCCCGGGTCATCTTCGCCGACGAGCCGACCGGCAACCTGGACAGTGAATCAGCGGCCGTGGTGCTGCGCGCGCTGGCGTCTGCTGCCGGGGAGGGCGCGGCCATCCTCATCGCGACCCACGACGAGCGTGTCCTGCCCTACTGCACCGACCGGCTGGACCTCCGATGAACGGCTTCGGTCGCTCGGTCCTGCGCGAGGCGTGGCTGTCGATCGGCGCAGCCCGGTGGTTCAGCCTCGTCTCGGCGGCCCTCACCTTCGTGCTCGGTGCCCTGCTCCTCGCACTCGTCGGGCAGGCCCACGTCCAGAACACGCTGGTGGGCGACGGATTCTCGGCGCCCGAGCGGCGCACCGTCACAGTCTCGGCCCAGGACGGCGTCCCCGTCTTGGCGTGGGGGGACTGCACGAGCCTCACCTCGCTGCGCGAGGTGGAGGCCTGCTGGGTGAGCGGTCCTGCCTTCGAGGTCAGGAACCCGCGCCTCGGCCTGGGCACGGTCTCGGCGCGCGAGGTCGTCGCCCGCTGGGACGAGCTGCCGATGGAGCTGCTCGAGGGCCGACTGCCCGACCGTCCGGGTGAGGCCATCGTCGACCAGGCGAGCGCACGCGTGCTCGGGCTGGACCCCACGGGTGGTTCGACGGTGGACGGACTGCAGCGGGAGTGGGCAGTGGTGGGCACGTTCAGGGCGACCCAGCCCCAGTCGCCCCTCGGCGTGCTCGCACGCGCGGACCAGTCGAACCGGGGGAACCCCCACTCCCTGTCGCTGATCGCGCACACGGTGGTCGGTGTGGACTTGGCGACGCAGCAGGCACTTGCCCTGATCGCCCCGCCCACCCCGGACGCGGTGCGCGTCAGCCGGGCGGACGGGCTGTCCGCCTTGGCTGGCGAACTGACCAGCGGCGTCACCGAGGGCGGCTTCGTCGTCGTGTTCAGCGTCTTCGCCGCCACCTGGGTGGTCACCGCCATGATGTGCCTCCTGATGGTCCGTACCCGCGGCACGGAGTTCGGGCGGCGTCGGGCGCTCGGCGCCTCACGCGGATGGATCCTGGCGCTCGTCCTCGTGCAGGGGGCCCTGGTCACCCTGCCCGCGGCGCTGGCCGGGGCGCTCGCCGGGGTCCTGTGGAACCAGCTCTCCCACCACACAACGACCCCGGTGACTCTGGTGGTCTGGCTGGTCGCCTGGCAGGTGCTGGGCGCGGCGACCGCGCAGCTGCCGCCGGCCCTGGCGGCCTCGCTGAAGGACCCGGTGCGCGTGCTCCGCTCGCCCTGAGGGGTATCAGTCGGAGGCCGGGGTGTCCTTGGCCTTCTTGGCGGCGGCCTTCAGCGCCACTTGGCGATGGAAGTCGGCCTGGATCGGCATGCCATAGGCCCGCGCGGTGGTGTCGTGCAGCTCGACCACACGGTTGTAAAGCCGTTCGGTGAACCGCGGCACCGTCTCGCCGGGGTGCGCGCGCAGCGGGCTGCCGAACACGACGTGCACGGTCGGACGCCCGGGCACCGGCAGCTTCTGCCCGTACGGCATCGCCGCGTAGGCGCCCACCAGCGCGATCGGGAGCACCGGCACCCCGTGCTGGATCGACAGCGCCGAGACGCCCTGCTTGAAGGGGGCCATCGCGCCGGTCCGGCTGCGGGTGCCCTCGGGGAAGATCATCAACGGGACGCCACTGTCCAGCAGGCGGCCCGACAACCCCGCGTGGCCGCGCATGCCGCCGCGGTCGACGGGGTACGCGTTGAAGAACAACCGCGTGCCCAGCGCGGACGTCTTCTTCTTGAAGAAGTAGTCGGCGGCAGCGCCCGCGGCCAGGTTGCGGGACAGCCGGCGGGGGAGCGCACCGTAGATCACGGTGGTGTCCACATGGCTGGAGTGGTTCGCGATGGCGATGAAGGGGGCGTTCAGGTCGGAGAGGTGGCGCTCACCATGGATGTGGACCGACAACGCCGACCACACATACGGCTTCATGATGAGCTGCTGCGCCACGAACCGTGCCACGGCCTGGGGGGTGTCGGAGTACTTGGCGAGTTCCTTCGCCGCGCGCTCGTCGTCTTCGCTGCTCACGCCGTCCATTGTTGCACCACCGTGACCTCGCGGGTCAGTGCCGTCATCAGGTGCGCGCGCGGTCGACCTGGCGCGTGATCGCACGCACGGCCGTCCGCGGCAGGTGCTGTAGGACGAACGCGGCGACCTTCCACCGCTTGGTGGGCAGCGAGATCGCAGCGCCGGCGTCCGCATGGGCCAGGCACTCGCGCACGCACCGCTCGGCGCTCACCCAGACCAGTGCCGGGATGCGGCTGGCGTCGATGTCGGCGCGCTGGTGGAACTCGGTGCGCACCCAGCCCGGGCACAGCGCGGTGGCGGTCACGCCCGTGCCGTGCAGCTCGTTGCTCAGGCCCTCGGAATACACCTTGGCGAACGCCTTCACCGCCGAGTAGCTGCCCTGGGTGATCCATGCCGAGAGGGACGCCACGGTGATGACCTGGCCGCGTCCGTGGGAGACCATCGCCCGGGCGGCGGTGTTGCCCAGGACGACGACGGCGGTGGCCATCACGTCGAGGGCGCGCTCGTGGGGGGTGGTGTCGGCGTCCAGCAGGCGGGTCGGGTCGCCGAAGCCGGCGTTGTTGACCAGCACGTCGATCGGACGCCCTGGGTCGGCCAGGCGCTCGGCCACGCGCGCCACCTGGGCACGGTCGGCCAGGTCGGCGTCCAGCACCTCGACGGCCACGCCGTAGCGGGCGCGCAAGTCGGCGGCGGACGCCTCCAGCCGCTCGAAGTCACGGGCCACCAGGACGAGGTCGTCCCCGCGGGCGGCCAACTGGCGCGCGAACTCGGCGCCGATGCCGGCCGTGGCGCCGGTGACCAGAGCGGTGGGCATGCGTTTCTCCTTGTCAGGCGGCTTGCCTTGTGTCAGGTGAGGTGCCGTGTCTGCCGGGGTGACGTGTGCGGCTCAGCCGGCCACGACCTCCTTGACCTCGCGGGCCATCTGGAGCTCCTCGTTGGTCGGCACCACGAGCACCTTGACCGGCGAATCGTCGGTCGAGATCAGGCGTGGCTCCTTGGAGCGGACCGCATTGCGCTCGGGGTCGAGGTGGAAGCCCAGGTTGTCCAGCCGCGAGATGACCAGTTCGCGGATGTTCGCGGCGTTCTCGCCCACGCCCGCGGTGAAGGCCACGGCGTCCACGCCGTTGAGCAGGGCGATGTAGGAGCCGATGTAGGACACCAGCCGGTGCACGTAGACGTCGAGGGCGAGCTGGGCGTCCGGGTCGCCGGTGGCGGCCTTGTCGCTGACGTCGCGCATGTCATTGACGCCCGCCAGGCCCAACAGCCCGGACTTCTTGTTCAGCAGGGTGTCGATCTCGTCCATCGACAGGCCGGAGCGGTACAGGTAGGCGTGGACGCCCGGGTCGATGTCGCCCGAGCGGGTGCCCATCATCAGGCCCTGCAGCGGGGTGAGCCCCATCGAGGTCTCGATCGGCTTGCCGTCCTTGATCGCCGACACCGACGCACCGTTGCCCAGGTGGAGGACGATCATCTTGAGGTCCTCGTACGGACGCCCCAGGGTCTCGGCGACCGTGTGCGACACGTAGTTGTGGCTGGTGCCGTGGAAGCCATAGCGGCGGATCTTCAACCGCTGGGCGGTCTCGCGATCGATGGCGTAGGTGTACGCCTCCGCGGGCAGGTGGGCGAAGAACGCCGTGTCGAAGACCGCCACGTGCGGGACGCCCGGGAGGACGGCCTGGGCGGCGCGGATCGCGGTGATGCCCGGCGGGTTGTGCAGCGGCGCCAGCGGGGAGAGGTCGACCAGCGTCTGGATGACCTCGTCGGTGATCAGCACCGTGTGGTCGAACCGGTCGCCGCCGTGGACGGTGCGGTGGCCGACGGCGCGGATCTCGGACATCTCCGGGCCGTGCGCGTCGAACATCGCCGTCATCGCGGCCAGGGCCTCGGTGTGGTCGGCGAAGTCCTGGGCGAGGCTGAACTCCTCGCCGCCGACGGTGTGCTCCAGCGTGCTGCCCGCCCCGCCGATCTTCTGGATCAGGCCCGTGGCCAGCACCCGCTCGTCGGTCATGTCGAGGACCTGGTACTTGATCGAGGACGATCCCGCGTTCAGCAGCAGGATGTTCATGCTCATGGCGTGCTCCTTGAGGCTCAGGCGTGCTGGGCCTGGATGGCGGTGATGGCGATGGTGTTGACGATGTCGTCGACCAGGGCGCCGCGCGACAGGTCGTTGACCGGCTTGTTCAGCCCCTGCAGGACCGGGCCGACCGCGAGCGCACCCGCCGACCGCTGCACGGCCTTGTAGGTGTTGTTGCCCGTGTTGAGGTCGGGGAAGATGAACACGGTCGCGCGACCGGCCACCTCCGAACCCGGCATCTTCTTCGAGCCCACGGTCGGGTCGACGGCGGCGTCGAACTGGATCGGCCCCTCCACCTTCAGGTGCGGAGCCCGCAGCTTGACCAGGTCAGTGGCGTGGCGCACCTTGTCGACGTCGGCACCGGCACCGGATGCACCCGTGGAGTACGACAGCATCGCGATGCGCGGCTCGATGCCGAACGCGACGGCCGTCTCGGCCGAGCTGATGGCGATGTCGGCGAGCTGCTCGGCGGTCGGGTCGGGGTTCACGGCGCAGTCGCCGTACACGTCCACCCGGTCGGCCATGCACATCAGGAACGAGCTGCTCACGATCGAGACGCCCGGGCGCGTCTTGATGAACTCCAGGCTGGGCCGGATCGTGTTCGCCGTCGTGTTGGCCGCACCGGAGACCATGCCGTCGGCCAGCCCCAGGTGCACCATCATCGTCCCGAAGTAGCTCGGATCGGCGAGCCGCTCGCGGGCCTGCTCGATCGTGACGCCCTTCTTCTCGCGCAGCCGGGCGTACTCCTCGGCGAACCGCTCCGCGTAGTTCGGGTCGTCCAGCGCGATGATGTCGGCGCCCTCCAGCGGCAGGTTGAGCGCCAGTGCGCGGGACTTCACCTCGGTCGGGTTGCCCAGCAGGATGATGTCGGCCGTGCCGCGACGCAGCACGATGGACGCCGCCTCCAGGATGCGGTCATCGCCGGACTCGGGCAGGACGATGCGCCGCTTGCCGCGCCGCGCCATCTCGTTGAGCTGGTACTCGAACATGACCGGCGTCCGGATCTCGGTGCGGTTCACGTGCATGGCACTGAGCAGGGACGCGGCGTCCACGTGCTCGGAGAACAGGCGGCGGCCGAGCTCGATCTTGCGATCCGAACTCGTCATGGTGCCCTCGAGGCGGAACAACCGCTCGGCGGTGGTGTAGGTGCCCAGCTCGGTGCTGACGATCGGCAGTTCGTGGGGCACCGAGTTGGCCAGCTTGGCGATCGACTCCGGCACCTCGTAGCCGCCGGTGAGGATCAGCCCGGCCAGCGTCGGGAACGAGCCGGACGCCTGGGCCAGCAGCAGGCCGGGGATCATCTCGGTCCGGTCGCCGGGCATGATCACCGTGCACTCGGGCTCGAGCCGGTTCAGCAGGTTCGGCAGCGTCATCGCGCCGACGATCACGCTCTGCACCTCGTGCTCGAGCATGTCATCGCGGCCGTGGATGAGGTGGCCGTCCACGGCCTGGACCTGCGAACGGAACGTCGGTGCGGCCAGGATCCGGTCGGCGGGCAGGACGCCCACCACGACGTCCGGCATGGCGACGCGGACGTGGTCGGCATAAGAGCTCTCCTCGCCCGGCGGGACGCGGGTGGGCACGACGGCGATCACCGGGGCGTGTTCGCGCTTGAGGCCCTCGGCGGTGCGGCGAGCCAGCTCCACGACACCATCGGCGTCCCGACCGCGGGCCGACACGGTCAGGCAGACCGGCGCGTTCAGGTTGGCGGCGATGCGCGCGTTGAGGGGCAGCTCGGTGGAGCCCAGCACGTCGGTGTAGTCGGAGCCGACGATGACCATCGCCTCGTAGTGGGCGGCGATCTGGCCGTAGCGGCTCACGATGGTCGCCAGCGCGTCGTCAGGGTTGTCGCGCACGTCGGCGTAGGTGACGCCGAACGACTCCTCGTACTCCTGCTGGACGGCCGGCTGACGCAGCAGCGCGGACAGGATCGAGTCGGGGGCCTCACCGTCCTTGATGATCGGCCGGAACACCCCGACCGACTTCACCTCGCGCGTGAGCGCGTCAACGATGCCGAGGGCGACGACCGACTTCCCTGTCAGGCCCTCGGCCGCAATCACATAGATGCTCCGAGTCACAGGGTCAGGCTACCGGTCACAGCAACGCTGCGAGCCAATCGGCCTGGGCTGCGTGCGATGCGGCATCGCCCGGGGTCTCGAGGATCGTGGCGGTGTTCGCCTCGCGGACCACCTCGACCAGGAACTCGGGGTCGGCCTGCCCCAGGCCCAGCACCTCGTGGCGGTCGGCACCTGACCCCGCGGCGTCCCGGGAATCGTTGAGGTGCACCAGGTCGATCCGGCCGGTGATGGCCTTGATCGCGTCGACCAGCCCGGACGGGTCCATCCCGGAGGCGTGCGCGTGGCACGTGTCGAGGCAGAAGCCGACGTTGTCGGCACCCGAGGCCTGGCCCACGGCGTCCCACAGCATGGCGATGCGGTCGAGGTGACGCGCCATCGCGTTGGCGCCGCCGGCGGTGTTCTCGATGAGGATCGGCACGGTGAGGTCCAGGCCCTCGACCGCCTTGCGCCAGTTGTCGAAGCCGACGGCCGGGTCGTCGTTGGCCGAAACGTGGCCGCCGTGCACGATGACGCCGCGGGCGCCGACCTCGGTGGCGAGCTTCACCTGACGGGCGAGAATCTGCCTGCTCGGGATCCGGATGCGGTTGTTCGTGGTGGCCACGTTGATGACATAGGGCGCGTGGATGTAGAGGCCCACGTCGGCTTGCTCGGCTTCCTTTCTCAGGCCGGCGGCGCCGTCGGGGTGGTCGACTGCGTGGCCCTTCCAGGCCTGCGGGTCGCCGATGAAGGTCTGCATGATGCTGAAACCTGCCGCGGCAGCATGGCCGAGCGGGTCGGCGTCCGCATGGGCGCCGATGAGGAGGTCGTGGCGCGACGCGGTCACGATTCGAGCCCGCCCAGCACCTCGACGGCCTCGTCGACGGCGTCGATCGGCACCAGCAGGTGGTCGTGGTAGAAGCCGGCCAACACGTTGCAGGAGATGCCGACCCGCGACAGCGCCGTCGACACCGCCGCGGTGATCCCCACGGCCTCCAGCGACGTGTGCGCCTGGAGGGTGATCCACCCGAAGACGCCCTCATAGGCCAGGCCGTGCTCGTCCGCGGCTGCTTGGTCGAGCACCAGCGTGATCCCCTCGTCCTCGACGATGCGCGCGTACGCCTCCACATCGGGCGGCGTGGGGACCGTCACGTAGACGAAGGAACCCCGGCGCACACTCGGGCGCAGCGCGCCGAGGATGTCATGCAGGTTGGTGAGTCCGGCCATGGGAGCAGTGTACGGAGAAGTGGACGCGGGGAGTGTGGCAGATTTGGGGGTACTCGACGACGACAAGGATGGACTCGCCATGGACCACGCCCACCTCTCCGTCAGGCTCGCCGAGGCCATCGAGCGCCACGGCTCCCGCCCGGCCACCCGCATCAAGGCCGGCGACGGGTGGGCGGTGCAGACCTACCGGGAGCTCGGCGACCAGGTGGCCACGCTGGCCGCGCACCTGGTGGGCCTGGGCGTCCAGCCCGGTGACCGGGTGCTGCTGCTCAGCGCCAACCGTCCGGAGTGGAGCATCGCCGATCTGGCGCTGCTGTCGGTGCGTGCGGTGCCCGTGCCGCTGTACCCGACGAGCACGCCCGAGCAGGTGCGCCACATCGCGGCTGATTCCGGGGCCGTGTTCGGCATCGTCGAGAACGGGGAGTTGCTCGACCGGGTGCTGCCGGTGTGGTCCGAGCTGCCTGAGCTGCGCGGCGTGTGGACCTTCGAGCCCACCGCGTCCGACGACGAGCGCGTGCGCCACCTGGCCGACGTGCTGGCTGCCCCGGTCGATCCGGACGCCGACGCCACGGCCCGGGCGCGGATCGCCGAGGCGTCCGGGGACGATCTGGCGTCCATCATCTACACCTCCGGCACGACCGGGGAGCCACGCGGGGCGATGCTGTCCCACCGCGCGTTCACGTCCGAGCTCGACTCGCTCGATGCCTTCTTCGACATCACCCCCGAGGACACGTCCCTGGCGTTCCTGCCGCTGTCACATGCGCTGGAGCGCGCGTGGACGTTCAAGGTGCTGATGTCGGGGTCGCTGAACACCTATGTGGCGGACGCCCGCACGGTCGCCGAGGCGCTGGTCGAGGCGCGGCCGTCCATGTTCGTGTCGGTGCCGCGGCTGTACGAGAAGGTGTACGCGACCGTCCACCAGAAGGTGTCGGCGTCGCCGGCCAAGAAGAAGATCTTCCAGTGGGCGATGGGTGTGGGGGCCCAGGCGCAGCACGCCTACCGCAAGGGACGCCAGCCGTCGGCGTGGGTGCGGGCGCAGTTGCCGGTGGCGGACAAGCTGGTGTTCTCGTCGATCCGGGACGCGTTGGGCGGCGCCAAGACCGTGATGGCGTGTGGCGGCGCCCCGCTGCGCAAGGAGATCGAGGAGTTCTTCTCGGCCGCCGGCATGCTGGTCAGCCAGGGCTACGGACTCACCGAGGCCGGCCCGCTGGTGTCGTTCAACGCCCCGGCGGCGTTCAAGTTCGGCACGGTCGGCCGCGTGATGGCCGGTGGCGAGGTGAAGATCGCCGACGAGGGCGAGATCTGGTACCGCGGCCCCAACGTCATGGAGGGGTACTGGAACAACCCGGACGCCACGGCTGCGGCCATCGACGACGACGGCTGGCTGCACACCGGCGACGTCGGCTACGTAGACGTCGACGGCTACCTGGTCATCACCGACCGGATCAAGGACATCATCGTCACCTCCGGCGGCAAGAACATCGCCCCGGCGCCGATCGAGGGCCTGATCCTGGCCGATCCGCTATTCGAGCACGCCGTGGTGCTGGGCAACAACCGGCCCTTCGTGACGCTGCTCGTGCGGCCGTCGCTCCCGGCCCTGGAGGAGCTGGCCGAACGCCTGCAGGTGCGCTTCTCCGATGCCGCTGAGCTGGTGAACTCGCCCGAGATCGTCGACGAGCTCCGCCGGCGGGTGGACGCCCTCACCGAGAAGCTGCCCAGCCAGGAGCAGATCAAGGACCTCCGGGTGGCCCTGGAGGAGTTCACCATGGAGAACGGCCTGCTGACGCCGACGTTGAAGGTGCGGCGCCGCCAGGTCGAGGAGCGCTTCCAGTCGGTGATCGAGGAGATGTACGCCAAGGTCCAGGAGCGCCGGGGGCGGCGGGACTGACCCCCTCCTGCAACGTTTCGGGCTCGGTGAGCGTGGAGAGGGTGTGACCCTGGTGCAGGAACGGCCCGAGGTGCACCCGCGAGGCGACGGTGCACGTGATGGAGGTGCGCGCACGTTCGACGAGTACGTGCGCGATCGCTCCGTCGCGCTGCAACGCTTCGCCTACCTGGTCACGCGCCACCCCGAGGACGCCCGCGACGCCGTCCAGGACGCCCTGGTGGGGTTGTGGCCGCGCTTCCAGGAGGTCCGCGCACGCGGTGACGTGGACGCCTATGTGCACCGTTCGATCGTCAACGCGTCGGTCTCCCGGTGGCGTCGTACGCGTCGGTTGGTCCCCGTGGAGACCCCCGAGGACCTGCCGCAGGCCGCGGCGTCCGGCTTCGAGGAGGCGGTGACGGACGCCCACGTCGCGTGGGAGCTCGTGGGCACCTTGCCGCACGACCGGCGCGCCGCGGTGGTGCTGCGGTACTGGTCGGGGCTGTCGTTTGCCGAGATTGCCGACGTGCTCGGCTGCGCCGAGGCCACCGCGCGCAGCCACGTGCACCGGGCGTTGACCCAGTTGCGCACCCGCTTGGTGGAGGAGGAGCGATGAGCGACAGCGTCGATCGGCAGGGCCGTGCGGACGCCGACCGCGCGGAGCAGGCCCTGGCCCGGGCCTTCGCTGAGCATGCGGTCGACCATGACTTCGCGCCCCTGGACCCCGCAGCCCTCCAACGCCGAGGACCGGCGGCATCGTCGCCGAGGACCGGCGGTGCCGCCGCCGAGGACCGGCCGGGGCGCGGTGTGGGGCGTCGTTTCGGGTTGGGGCTGGTGGCGGCGTCCGTGGTGGTGGTGCTGGCGGTCCCGGCCGGGGTCGCCCTGGTCGGGCCGATGTTCAACGCCGGGAACAGCGCACCCGCCGGCGCACCGGCCCAGGCCCGCGACGAGGCGATCAGCGATGCGGCCGACGGCAGTGCGGAGGTGGCCGAGGCGGACGTGCTCGACACCCTGCCGCCGCCTGCGTCGGGCTGGCGTTGGGTCGTCGCGTCGGACGCCGCCGTGCAGGTCCCCGAGGGCCGGGGCGACGTGCAGCTCTCGTGGCGTCCGGCCGAGTCCGGTGGGGAAGACGGTGCCGAGCAGCAGGGCGGGTGGATCCGGGCGCACCGCGTGGTCGGCGCGACCCGGCTGACCGTCGAGGTGCCGACCGCGGACGCCGCGCTGGCCGAGCAGATCCTCGCCACGGCGGTCGAGCTGCCCTGACCGGCCGGTCGTCGGCGGCCAGGATGGGGGCCCCGATGCAGGTCAGCCCGGGG
>JAUNSA010000012.1:0-6694 GCA_030539405.1 Propionibacteriaceae bacterium | reverse complement strand
CCAACCGCCGGTCGTCGGCGACCGCACCGCCGGTCCTCGGTGGTTGGGGTCAGGCTTCGGGGTCGTCGAGGGTGTTCACCATGAACTGGGCGGCCCGGACGAGGTACTCGCGCAGTTCGGCGTCCTCGGCCTCGGGCAGCTCAAGGGTGTCGACGGCGGCGAGCATGTGGTGCAGCCACCGATCCCGCTGGGTGGGGGTGACCACGAAGGGGGCGTGCCGCATGCGCAGGCGCGGGTGTCCGCGGGTCTCGCCGTAGGTCTTCGGCCCACCCCAGTACTGCTCCAGGAACATCCGGAGCCGGTCGGCGGCGGGGCCGAGGTCCTCCTCGGGGTACATGGCCCGCAGGGGCGGGTCGTCGGCGACGCCTGTGTAGAACCGGTCCACCAAGGTCCGGAACGTCTCGGCGCCGCCGACGCGCTCGTAGAAGGTGCTGGTCACGGCCGCAGTTCGGCGATGAAGATGTCGTTGCCCGGACCCAGCGGCAGCCCCGCGAAGTAGAACAGGGCCACGATCGCCAGCCAGATCACCCAGAACGGCACCACGAACGGCAGCATGCCGGCCGCCAGGGACCCGAAGCCGGCCTCGGGCTGGTACTTCTTCAGGTAGGTCAGCAGCACGATCATGTACGGGTTCATCGGCGTGATGATCTGCGTGGCCGAGTCGCCCACACGGAACGCAGCCTGGACGAACGCCGGCTCCAGCCCGACGAGCCCGAACATGGGCACGAACACGGCGGCCATGATCGTCCACATCGCCGACCCGGAGATGATGAACAGGTTCAGCAGCGAGCACAGCAGCACGAACAAGATGATGACCCCGAAGCCGGTCATGCCCGTGGCCCGCAGGCCGTCCGCGCCGCCGACGGCGATCCACGACCCGATGCCCGACCAGTTGAACAGCGCGACGAACTGGCCCATGGCGAACGCCAGCACGAGGAACGGGATCATGTCCTTGAGCGCCTGGCCCATGAGGCGGGGCACGTCGTTGAAGCCGGTGATCTCCTTGGCGACCTTGCCGTAGACGAACCCGCCCACGGCGAACAGGGCGAACACGATGAACACGATCGAGCTCAACAGCGGCGAGCGGGGCAGGAAGCCACCCTCGTCGTTGCGCCACGGCGAGTTCGGCAGCAGCACCGCCACCGTGATCGCGATGCCGGTGAGCAGCACGGCCAGGCCGCCGGCCTTCAGGCCGCGGCGCTCGTCGTCGGTCAGGGCGTGCTCGACCTCGGCGCGGGTGTTGACGCTCACCTCGTTGCCCTCGTCGTCGAGGGTGAGGACGCCGTCGCCGTCGGCCTCGTCGGCCACGTGCTCCTCGGTCGGGACGCCCGTGCGGGTGAGCCGGGGCTCGATGACCCGGTCGATGATGAAGCCGGCCACGATCGACAACACGATGGCCGAGAGGATGTTGAAGTAGTAGTTCGACACCGGGTTCACCGGGGCGGCCGCCGCGGCGACTGTCGGCACCGACGGCAGGACGGCGTTGGTGATGCCGGCGAACAGGGCGTCCAGCGAGGTCGGGAAGATCGAGGTCGAGTAGCCCGCGCCGGCGGCGGCGAAGCCGCCCAGCAGGCCCGCCACCGGGTGGCGTCCGACCGCCTTGAAGGCCAGCGCGGCCAGCGGCGGCAGGATCACGAAGACCGAGTCCGCCATGATCGACCCCACCACGCCGAGGAAGCCGACCATGTAGGGCAGCAGCCACCGCGGCGCGGCGCCGATCGCGGCCCGGATGGCCGCCGACAGGAAGCCGGTCTTCTCGGCGATCCCGATAGCCAACAGGATGGGCATGACCGTCAGCAGGGGCGGAAAGTTGATGTAGTTGGCGCCCAGGTTGGACGTGAACCACGCCAGCCCCTCGCCGGTGAACAGGCCCTTGACCGACGTCGCCTCCTCGGCGCCGGGGACCTGCACGCTGACCCCCATCAGGGCGGCGACCGTGCCGACCGCCCCGACGATCAGGAAGAGCCAGATGAACAGGTTGAAGGGCTGGGGGAGCTTGTTGCCCGCGGCCTCGAGTCCGGAGAGGAATCGGTCACCGAGGGTGACCTTCTCCACGGTGGGCGCACTGGTCATCGACGCCTCCTTTCAGTTGGCCCCGGCGAACCGGGGGTTGGGGGGTTGGGAGTTGGGGTCACACCTGCATGTCCTGGAACAGCCCTGCCACGTCGGTGGGGCCGCCGGACGCCTCGAAGTCGGCACGCACCGCGTCCGCGAGCGCGTCGTCGACGAGGAAGTCCAGGGCGGTGGCGGCCAGCCCGTAGGCGCCGTCGGCGATGGCCGCCAGCGCTGCGGGGGAGGCCGCGGCGTCCGCGAACTCGCGCGTGTGGAGGGCGACGCCCTCCTCGGCGATCTTGATCAGCGGGTGGATCCCGGGCACCCGGAAGCTCACATTGCCGAAGTCGGTCGAGGCGGCGATCGTCTCGGGCACGACGCCCAGCGGGAGGCTGCGGCGTCCGCGTTCGGCCTGGGCCTGCGCCCAGCGCTCGGTGAGCGGGCCGTTGGTGCGCACGGGCAGGGAGGGCGGGTGCTGGTCCCATTCGAGGTGGACGCCGACGCCCGCCATGATCGCCGCGCCGCGGGCGGCGTCCGTGATGCGCCGGGACAGGTCGACCAGTGTGGCCGCGTACTTGGAGCGGACATACAGGTCGACCGTCGCCTCCTCGGTGATGATGGACGCCCGCGTCCCACCGGAGCTGATCACCGCGTGGACCCGGTCGACGGGGATCATCTGCTGCCGCATGAGGCCGATCCCCGTGTAGAACAGCGTCGCCGCGTCGAGGGCGTTGCGGCCCATGAACGGTTCGGCCGAGGCGTGCGCGGGGCGTCCGGTGAAGGTGACGCGGGCGGTGCGGCGCCCCAACCACACCTGGTCGGCGACGTCGTTGCCGTAGGGGTGCAGCATGATGGCGGCGTCCAGGCCGTCGAAGGCGCCCTCGCGGGCCATGTACTCCTTGCCGGTGTGGCCCTCCTCGCCGGGGGTGCCCAGGAGGACGACGTGGCCGTCGAAGGCGTCCGGGGTGGCCTGCGCGATGCGGTGCAGGGCCAGGAAGGCGCCCAGGCCCGTGGTGCAGATGATGTTGTGCCCGCAGGCGTGCCCGATGCCCGGAAGCGCGTCGTACTCGGCCAGGATCGCGATGGTGCGCCCACCGCGTCCGGCCGTGAACTCGGCGCGCACGGCCGTGTCGAGGCCATGGACGCCCACCCTCGGCTCGAGCCCCTCGGCGCGCAGCAGGGCGGCGACCTTCTCGGCGGAGGCGACCTCCTCGAAGGCGGTCTCGGGCTCGGCGTGGAGCGCGAGCGCCAGCTCGGTCAGCGCCGGGTGCAGGGCGGCCACGGCCTCCTCGGCGGCGGTGCGCAGGGCAGGAGGGGCGCCGGGGAACTCGGACGTCAGCGGCTGGGCCGCCTGCGTGCGCTCGTGGGTGTCGGCCGCCATCTGTTCGGAGAAGTAGGACGACGGGACGGTCGGCTCGGCGGGGAACTCCATGGCGGGACACTAACAGGGCGAGTGTGACGGTCAGGTTGCGGTAGAGTGGGACCTCGGTGCGCTCCTGCGCGCCGATGCATGAGAACCCTCCTGCCCCGGGAGATACCCGTGGCCGTCAAGACCAGAGGAGGTGGGGACACACACATGCGCAGCTACGAGATCATGGTGATCGTGAGCCCCGACGTCGACGATCGTCAGGTCGCCGGTGTCGTGGAGAAGCCGCTCGAGGCCTTCAAGGCCGCCGGGGGCACCGTGGACAACATTGACCACTGGGGCCGCCGTCGACTCTCCTACGAGATCCAGAAGAAGTCCGAGGGCGTCTACGCGGTGCTCAACGTGACCGCCGAGCCGGCCGTCGTGAAGGAACTCGACCGCCAGTACACGCTGAACGAGCAGATCATGCGGACGAAGGTCATCCGCCCCGACCTGCACAAGTGAGAGTTATCCCCAGATTCGGGTCCCGATCTTCCAAAGTGTCGGAGGGGCCTGAGAGGCTGGGGAGTGACTCATCCACCACGTCCGACTGAATCGGAGAGACCAACATGGCAGGCGAAACTTCCATCACGCTCGTGGGCAACCTGACGGCTGACCCCGAGCTCCGCTTCACCCCGTCCGGGGCACCGGTGGCCAACTTCACGGTGGCCTCCACCCCCCGTACCTTCGACCGGGCATCCGGCGAATGGAAGGACGGGGATGCCATGTTCCTGAATTGCGCGGTGTGGCGTCAGCCGGCGGAGAACGTCGCTGAGTCGCTGCGCAAGGGCATGCGCGTCATCGTTCAGGGCCGGCTCAAGAGCCGCTCGTACGAGACGCGCGAGGGCGAACGCCGCACGGTGTTCGAGGTCGATGTCGACGAGGTCGGTCCCTCCCTGCGGTACGCCACCGCGCAGGTCACCCGCACGCAGGGTGGCGGCGGCTCCGGTGGCTGGAACCAGCAGGGCGGCCAGGGCGGAGGCGACCAGTGGTCGCAGCCCCAGGGCCAGCAGGGTGGCGGCTACGGCGGCGGTAACCGTCCGCAGCAGCAGCCTCAGCAGCCGGTCAACGACCCCTGGGCCACGGCCCAGAACGACGACCCGCCGTTCTGATCGGTACGCCGACCCTCATCATCCACACGTCATTCCGGCACCTGCCGGGCTCACGAGAGAGAGCACCACAATGGCCTCACAGCGCAAGCCTGTGAACAAGAAGAAGATCGCTCCGGCGAAGTCCATCCGGATCGGTACCGTCGACTACAAGGACACCGCGACCCTGCGGAAGTTCATCTCCGAGCGCGGGAAGATCCGCGCCCGTCGGGTGACCGGCCTGTCCGTCCAGGAGCAGCGCAAGGTCGCGATCGCGATCAAGAACGCCCGCGAGGTCGCGCTGCTTCCCTACGCGTCCACCGCCCGCTGAGAAAGGAAGACGACCAGATGAAGCTCATTCTGACTGCCGCCGTCGACCACCTCGGCATCGCCGGTGACGTCGTCGAGGTGAAGGACGGCTACGGCCGCAACTACCTGCTGCCCCGCGGTTTCGCGATCAAGTGGACCCGCGGTGCGGAGAAGCAGATCGAGGGCATCACCCGCGCCCGCGACGCCCGTACGGTCCGCGACAACGAGCACGCCGCCGCCCTGCGCACGCAGATCGAGGCGCTCACGGTCGAGGTCCCGGCGCGCGCAGCGTCCGAGGGCAAGCTGTTCGGTGCCGTCACGGCCGCCGACATCGCTTCCGCGATCAAGAAGGCCGGCGGCCCTGCCGTCGACAAGCGCTCCGTCCAGATCGCCAAGCCGATCAAGACGGTCGGCGAGCACAAGGTCGGCGTCAAGCTGACCGAGGCCGTCACCGCGCACCTGCCCGTGAACGTCGTCGTCGCCTGACGCCACGTCCCACGGTGTGAGCCGGCCGGTCCCTGCGGGGGCCGGTCGGTTTCCTTTCCCCCTTTCTTCGGTTCGTGTGCAACGAACCGGACGCCCCGGGCGTGGGACGGGTATGAGCATCTCGACCCGAATCATCGCGGCCCTGGTGTCGCTGGCCTTCCTGCTGACCGGCTGCTCGGCGTCCGGTCTCGACCTCCCCTCGGGGCTGCCCGGCGTCACCGACGAGACGCGGTCCGATCCCGAGGTGGCGGCCGCACCCCAAGCCGGCGCGGCCACCGACGGGGCGGCCGTCACCGACGAGAGCACCCCGCTGGCCGGTGACACCGGCCGCATGATCGCGCGGACCATGGCGCTGACCCTGGTGGTCGACGACATCCCGGACGCCGCCCGCCAGGTGCGCGAGGTGGCGGCGAGCCTCGAGGGCTGGGTCTCCCACGAGTCCCTCAGCCTGGATGAGGCCGGCGCCCCCCGCGGCTCCTCGGAGATCAGCATCTCTGTCCCCGCCTCGCAGCTCGAGGCCGCCGCCGAACGGCTCGGTGCGCTGGGGACGGTGCGCAACCGGGAGACCTCGGCCCAGGACGTGACCCAGTCCGTCGTGGACACCGACGCCCGGATCCGGATGCTGGAGGCGTCCATCACGCGGCTGGAGGACCTGATGTCGCGCGCCGGCAGCGTGTCCGACATCGCCGCCGTCGAGAGCGAACTGACCAGCCGCCAGGCAGAGGTGGAATCGTTGAAGGCCCAGCGCCTGCAGTTGGCAGGCCAGGTGGAGCGCTCCACCGTGTCCGTGCGGCTGCTGATGCCCAAGCAGTCGACGAGCACAAACCCGATCGAGTCCGGCTGGTCGCGCGGCTGGGAGGCCTTCGTGCAGTCGGTGGCCCTGCTGGTCACGCTCGCCGCCGGGCTGCTCCCGTTCGCGTTGGTGGCGGCCCTGGTGATCGTGCCGATCCTGTGGTGGCGCCGGAAGCGGCGCGCCAAGGCGTCCGCCCCGCTCGCTCAGGAGTCGGCGGTGTCCGCCTCTCCCGACGCTGCTCCTTCGGACGGCGACCGCCCGAACGTGTAACCGGTCAGGGCGCTCCCCGGCACCACGAAGCTGGACGCCGTGGGCCGCGGGGGCGTGCCGGGCTCGGCGGAATCGGCCGGTCGCACGGGTTCCCCGAGCGCATCGCGGAGCGCCTGGTCCAGGGCGTCCCGGACCTCTGGGCGGTGCTTGCGTGTCTCGGCCATCGCTCAGGTCTCGGTGCTCGGGCTGGGAGCGGGCGCCGGCTTGCTGGGTGCCGCCGACTCGGCCGGGGGCGCGGGCTTCGGCTTCGCCGACGGCTCCGGCTTGGTGGACGGCTCGGGCTTGGGGGTC
>JAUNSA010000125.1 GCA_030539405.1 Propionibacteriaceae bacterium | reverse complement strand
TCAGCTTCCGCGTGCTTTAACGAACCCTCCGGCCACTTTCTGTGCCGCGGCCACGATGAGCAGCTCGGCCGAGGCGACCGGGTCCGCCAGGTCGACCTCGATGAGAGATGCAATCGACACCAGCCGCTTGGTCACCGTGTGGCGGTGAGTCCGCAACTCCTCCGCCGCGCGACTGACGTTGCCGGAGTGCCGGAGGTAGGCCTCGAGGGTCCTGGCCAGGTCGGGGTGCGGGCCCAGCTTGTCCCAGGTCTCCCGTGCCCGGCGCGACAGTGCCTGACGCACCTCCTCGCCGGCCAGCCATCCGAGGGCGTGGGCGTCGGGGCCGGCATACTCCCCCTCCCGCAGTCCGAGGGCGACTCTCTCCAGCTCGGCGATCATTTCCCGGCCCAGTCCCTCCCACGACTGGGTAGCCCCGATGGCGATCCGGGTGCCCCGGCGCGCCCCCTCGAACAGTTGCAGCACCTCAGGGAGCGAACGGTCACCGCGGAACAGTACCAGGACGGAACGCTCGTCCAGGCGGAGTGAGAAGAGGATTCTTCCTCTTTTCCTCAGTTCCGTGTCGAGGGAGACCAGAGCCCTGTCAACCAGACGGGGGTTCTCCGAGGCCAGCAGCACAGGGCGGATCAGGCCCCGCGAGTCCCGGACACTGTGGAAGACCTCGGACATGGCGGCGTCCGTCTGCGCCATCCCCAGTTTGATCGCCAGGGCAAGGGAATTGAGTTCCTGATGGGTGCGTCGATAAGCATCCGGGCGTTGGACGATGAGTTCTGCCAGCCCCGCACAGTGACGAAGCAGCGCGCGGGAATTGACACTGAACTTCTCGACGGAGGCGGCAACAAGCGCGTGAACCCGTTCACCTTCATCGCCCATCCGGTGGACGATGACGGTGAAGCCCCCCACCCGAGTGGCGACTCCGAATCCGCGCTCCCGGAGCACCGCCGCCAGTTCGTCGAGATCCACCTCCGGCAGGTGGTGCGCCCACGAGCGGGCCAGCCACCGGCCGTCGTTGTCCACGATCATCAGGTGCGCGCCCAGGCAGCGGGCCCCCTCATCGAGAAGACGGTCCACGCCCCCCTCGGTGGCGGCGGCGTTGAGCCGTCCCTGCATTTCCAGCAGTCGTTCCCGACTGCGGTTGCGCTGGCGCGCCAACTCCGCGTGGACGGCGCTGAGGATGGAGACGAACGGGATGCGGCGGGGGACGACGAACAGGGAGATACCGGCATCTCGAGCCGCAGCCACCATGTCCGGGGGAACCTCGTCATGGGCGATGCCCACCCCGAATCCGATCCCCCGCACCCCGTCGGCGGCGACGCGACGGACATAGTCAGCCAAGGCTTCCGGACGGTCACGGAAGGCGATGCCGGTGAGCAGGATGACACACCCCTCCCCGACGAACTCGGTCGGATCCTCCAGCTCCACTGGGTGCACGACCGTGAACTCCCGGCCGGAATCGTGCACCACCTCCAGGGCGAGATCCCGCTGACCGGCGAGCCAGCGAACGGTCACCGACACCGGATCGGGTTCGGCGATCGGATCCACAGACATATCCATCAAGACTCCACCTTGTCGATTTACTGATTCATCATTCGCCACTATGTCCATGTCTACCACCACCTGCTTCCCCAAATAATGAATCACATCACATCGCATTCCATCCTCCGGCCCGAAGGAGTTTCCTTGCAGAACATCGACGCCCGCCTCCCTCAGCGGCGATCCCTCCAGTCCCCTGCACCGGGGCCTGCCAGCCAGGCCCTCGACGCGCGACGAGCAGATAACTGCGCCCGCGCCCTCCAGCCCGGCCTTCCCGCCTACATCGTCGACGGAGGGGGCGGCATCCTCGTCGACGCAGACGGCAATTCCTTCATCGACTTCGCCTCCGGCATCGGTGTCACCACCGTCGGATCCTCCAATGCTGCGGTCACCGAGGCCATCATCGAGGCCGCCCAGCGCTTCACCCACACGTGCTTCCTCAACGCCCCCTACGAGGGTTTCGTCGCCGTGAGCGAGAAGCTCAACCAGATCACCCCGGGTGACCACGCCAAGAAGACCGCCCTGTTCTCCACCGGTGCGGAGGCCATCGAGAACGCCGTCAAGATCGCGCGCAATTTCACGGGCCGGAACCGGGTGGTCGTCTTCGACGCCGCCTTCCACGGCCGCACCAACCTCACCATGGCCATGACCTCCAAGAACAAGCCCTACAAGGCCGGTTTCGGCACCCTCGCCTCCGACATCTACCGCGTTCCCGGGTCCTACCCCCTGCGAGACGGGCTCAGCGGCGAGGATGCCGCCCGCCGCACCATCCGCACCATCGAGCAGCAGGTCGGAACCGAGGACCTGGCGTGTGTCGTCATCGAGCCCGTCCAGGGTGAGGGCGGTTTCGTCGTCCCCGCCCCGGGCTTCCTCCCCGCCCTGCAGCGATGGTGCCGGGACAACGACGTCCTCTTCGTCACCGACGAGATCCAGGCCGGCATCGCCCGCACCGGTCAGTGGTTCGCCTCCTGCGACGAAGACCTCACCCCGGATCTCATCACCACCGCCAAGGGCCTCGCGGGCGGAATGCCACTGTCCGCGGTCACCGGCCGGGCGGACGTCATGGACGCCCCCGGACCAGGGTCCCTCGGCGGTACCTACGCCGGTAACCCGTTGGCCTGCGCCGCCTCCCTGGCAGCCCTCGAGGAGATCGACAGGCTCAACCTCACCTCCCGGGCCAGGGAGATCGAGACCATTATCCGCGAGGAGCTCTCCGCCCTCGACGGCCATCCGACCGTCGCCGAGGTCCGCGGCCGCGGCGCGATGATCGGCATCGAGTTCCTCAATTCCGACGGTGAGCCGTGCGCCGAATTGACCTCCCGCATCGCCGGCGCCTGCAAGAAGGCCGGTGTCATCGTTCTCACCTGTGGATCCGACGGCAACGTCATCCGCCTGCTCCCCCCACTCGTCATCAACGAGGACGTCCTGCGCGACGGACTGTCCGTGCTTGTCGACGCCATCCAGACCGCCTGATCACCACCACCCACAAGGAGAACACCATGACCTCGTCCCACCTCAACGACGCCCACATCTACGACGCCGTCATCATCGGCGCCGGTTACGGCGGCCTCGGCCAGGGCGCCCAGCTCACCCGCGACGGCCTGGACAACTTCCTCATCCTCGAGGGGTCCTCCCAGCTCGGCGGCGTGTGGCGCGACAACAACTACCCCGGGGCCGCCTGCGACACCCAGGCCCTCATCTACTGCTACAGCTACTTCCTCAACCTGGGCGTCTCCCGGATGTTCGCCGGCCGCGACGAAATGCTCGGTTACCTCATCGCCCTCGCCGACGAATTCGACCTCCACGAGCACATCAAGCTCAACCAGCGGGTGCAGACCGCCGAGTGGCTCGCGGAAGAGAACCTGTGGAAGTTCACCACCGACGCCGGTGTGGAGTTCCTCGGCCGTTCCTTCGTCGGCGGATGGGGCCAGCTGTCGAAGCCCAAGGTCCCCGACTTCCCCGGCATGGCGGAGTTTGAGGGGGCGATGTTCCACTCCGCCGAGTGGGATCACTCCGTCGACCTGACCGGCAAGCGGGTCGCCGCCATCGGCAACGCCGCCTCCGCCGTGCAGTTTGTCCCCCCGGTCGCTGAGGTCGCCGGCCAGCTCACCGTGTTCCAGCGCTCCGCGAACTACATCCTGCCACGCAACCAGATCATCTTCAGCGACGAGGAGCTGCGCGAGTTCCAGGCAAACCCCGACTCCTACCGGGCCATCCGGACTGAAATCCATGAGGTCCGCGAGGCCGGTTTCGAGCGCACCCGCCAGGGGACGGACCTGGCGGAGGAAGGTGTCCAGCAGGCCATGGAGCACCTGCGCAGCCAGGTCGACGACCCGGAGCTCGTCGAGAAGCTCACCCCCACCTTCGCCTTCGGATGCAAGCGCATCCTGCGCTCCGACAACTTCTACCCCACCTTCAACCGCGACAACGTGGCCCTGGAGACCGCGGGAGTCCGGACGTTCACCCCGCAGGGCATCATCACCGACGACGGTGTCGAGCACGAGTTCGACGTCGTCATCTTCGGCACCGGCTTCCACAGCCAGGCGTTCCAGGGAGACCTCGACATCATCGGCCGCGACGGGGTCAACCTCCGCGACCGCTGGGGTAACGCACCCGAGGCCTACCTGGGTATGACCGTGGACGGCTTCCCGAACATGTTCATCCTCTACGGGCCCAACACCAACCTCAACCACCACTCGGTGGTCGCCATGCTCGAGGCGCAGGACAAGTACATCAGCCAGGCCGTCGACTACCTCCGCCAGGACCGCGCCCACGTGCTCGACGTCGAGCCCCGGGTCCTGCGGGAGTTCAACGAGAAGATCCAGGCTGACCTCGAGCAGTCCGCCTTCTCCGCTGACTGCTCCTCCTGGTACAAGAACGAGGACGGCAAGGTCATCAACAACTGGTCCGGCAACGTCGCCGAGTACCACGACCTCACGGCCGACCTCGAGCTGGCGGACTACGGGGTGAAGTAAGTATGAGTCCTCGACGAGCCGCCGACACCGCACGCCCCATCGCCGACGACGCCCTCGGTGCCGTGCAGAAATTTCACCAGGCGGGTGCTGTCTCCTTCCATCATTTCGATATCCCCGAGGTGAGGGAGAAGTACCGCGCCTCGTGCGCCGCGAACGCGTTGACGGAATCGTCGGAACCCGATGTCACGGATCACGACGTCGCCGACTTCCGGGTGCGTGTCTACGAGCCCCGCCCCCAGGACACCCGCACGCAGCCGACACCCGTGGTCCTCTTCCTCCACGGGGGAGGATGGCTCATGGGGGACCTGGACACCCACCACAGTGGGGCACGTCGTCTGGCGGTCCAGTCCGGTTTCCCGGTCGTCGCGGTCGACTACCGTCTGGCCCCCGAGCACCCCTACCCTGCGGCTGTCGACGACTGCCGGCAGGCGCTGCGCTGGCTCAGTGACGCCGGGCAGCCCCATGGTGTCACGGCGACGTCGATAAGCATCCTCGGTGACTCGGCTGGCGGCCAACTCGCCGCGGTGCTGAGCAACGAGTTCCACGATGACCCGTCGGTCGCGCCGCTGTGCAGCCAGGTGCTGCTCTACCCCATCGTCGACATCACGCGTCAGCGCATGAGCGAGGGCGCCTCCTACCGGCGCGTCAGCGACGGCTTCCCGCTGGTCGCCGGCACCATGCGGTGGTTCGTGGACACCTACGTCCCCGAAGACCAGGACCGGAGTGTCCCGGACCTCAGCCCCCTCCTCCACGAGCTTCCCGAAGGCCTGCCCCCGGCTCTGGTCATCACCGTCGACAACGACCCCCTGGCCGACGAAGGTGGTGACTACGCCGCCGCGCTCGCCCGGGCAGGATGCGACGTAACCTACCGCCACCTCCGCGGATACCACCACGGACTGTTCACCTCTGCCGGCGCCATCACCCGTGGTGAGCAGGAATTCACCCGGATCGCCGACTTCCTCCGCGCCACCGCTTTCTGAACCCGCCCCTGTCCCCCAACGTCTGGACTCATCATGATTCAACGATCACTCGGCATCGCCATGGCCTTCATCGGCGTCCTCGTCGGAGCCAGTTTCGCCTCCGGCCGCGAGGCGCTGCAGTACTTCGTCGCCTTCGGCAACTGGGGCATCCTCGGTGCCGTCCTCACCTCACTGGCGATGATGGTCTCCGGGGTCACCATCCTGCAGCTCGGCAGCTACCACCGCGCCAAGGAACACACCAGCGTCTTCGTCGCCATCTCCGGTCCCGTCACCGCCCGGATCCTCGACATCGCCACCATGATCACCCTCTTCTGCATCGGCTTCGCCATGTTCGCCGGGGCAGGTGCCAACCTGGAGCAGCAGTTCGGATGGTCCGTGTGGATCGGCGCCCTCATCATGCTCGTCATGGTGTTGGCTACCGGATTGCTCAACGTGAGCAAAGTGACGTTCGTCATCGGCGCGATCACGCCCTTCATCATCGTGCTCATCGCCATCGCCACCCTGTGGACGATCTTCACCGCCCAGCCTGACTTCGCCACCCTGCACGAACAGGCCCAGGAGGTCCCGACCACCCTGCCCAACTGGTGGATCGCCGCGATCAACAACCTCGGACTCAACGTCATCGTCGTGGTGTCCATGGCCATCGTCATCGGCGGCAACTTCCTCGACTCCCGCGAGGTGGGCATCGGCGGCATTGTCGGCGGCTTTGTCTTCCTGTTCCTCCTGGCTGTCCTCGTCGGATCCATGTACCTGACCGTCGATGTGGTCATGAACTCCGAGATGCCGACCCTGGCGATGATCACCGACATCCACCCGAGCCTCGGTGTCGCCATGGCCCTGGCCATCTACGGAATGATCTACAACACCGCGATTGGCATGTTCTACGCCCTGGCCAAGCGCCTCACCAGGGGCCGGCCACAGTACTTCTACCGCGTGTACGTCATCACCGTGCTCATCGGCTTCGTCCTCAGCTTCATCGGCTTCAGCAACCTCATCGGCTGGGTCTATCCCATCCTCGGCTACATGGGCATCCTCATGATGATCATCATCGGCTGGGCCTGGCTGAAAAACCGCAGCAACCTGGAGACAGAGACCGAGCTGCGCCGCCGCGCCCGCGAACTGCTGGTCAAGCGCTACGAGAACAGTGAATCTCTCACCCGCGAGGAGCGCCGGGAACTGCGCGCCATCGCCTCCAACTCGAACATCCCGGAGACCGAGTTCATCCGCGAGATCATGACCGAGGTTGACTCCGACGAAGACCCCACCGACAAGCTCTCCGCCGGTGCCCGGCACGACGCACCCGCCCCGCCTGCCGCCCCGACACAGCACAAGTAGAGGAGACCGACCATGAACGCCCCCCGCACCATCCGCGGTGCCGTCCTCGAACGCGCCGCCGCACCCCGCCCGTACGCCGAATCCCGCCCGATCTCCATCAGCGACGTCGAGCTGGACCCACCTGGACCGGGTGAAGTCCTGGTGAAGATCACCGCCGCCGGCCTCTGCCACTCCGACCTCTCCGTGGTCAACAACAACCGCCCCCGACCCCTGCCCATGCTGCTGGGACACGAATCGGCCGGTGTCATCGCGGAAATCGGCCCGGGCGTCGAAGATCTCGAGGTCGGCCAGCACGTGGTCATGACCTTCCTGCCCCGGTGCGGCGAGTGCGACGGGTGCGCGACCAACGGCATGATCCCCTGTGAGGTCGGCTCCGCCACCAACAACGAAGGCACTCTCCTGGCCGGCACCCGCCGCCTCACCCGTGACGGTGACACCATCCAGCACCACCTCGGTGTGTCCGGTTTCGCCGACCACGCCGTCGTCTCCGCGAAGTCGCTCGTGCCCATCGGCTCCGACGTGCCCGCCGACATCGCCGCCATCTTCGGATGCGCTATTCTCACCGGAGGCGGTGCCATCCTCAATGAGATCCAGCCCTCCCCGGAAGACACCATCGCTGTCGTCGGCCTCGGTGGAGTGGGCATGGCCGCCGTCATCACCGCCGCTGCCCTCGGAGTCAAGGAGATCGTCGGTATCGACATGCAGGAGAGCAAGTGCGAGAAGGCCCGTGAACTCGGGGCCACCAGCACCATGACTCCGGAGGAGGCCGCGCGAAGTGGCACCCGATTCTCCGCGGTCGTCGAGGCCGCCGGCCACCCGAAGGCCCTCGAGACCGCCTTCGCGCTGACGAAGCCGGGTGGCATGACCGTCACCGTCGGCCTGCCCGCCCCGGGGTCCACCGTGGGACTCGACCCCCTGAAGATCACCGCCGAGGCCCGGCGCGTTCACGGCAGCTACCTGGGCTCGGCTGTCCCCAGCGTGGACATCCCCCGATACGAGCAGTTGTGGCGTGATGGGAAACTCAATGCCGAGGGCCTCGTCTCCTCCCACATCCGCCTGGAGGACATCAACGAGGCGATGGACAACCTCGCCGACGGCGTGGCGCTACGCCAGATCATCCTCTTCGACTGACCCACCCTA
>JAUNSA010000011.1:3543-32063 GCA_030539405.1 Propionibacteriaceae bacterium | reverse complement strand
TCTCGTAGGAATCCACCGGATCCAAGGAACGTGCGTCCACGATGGGCCGGACTCGGACCTGGCAGCCGGGCAACAGGTCGGACAGCCGTCGGGTGAGCGCGGTACCCCACCCTTCGACGGTCGCCGCATCCGCCAGCTCAACACCGTTTCCGTCGTGGGTGGGGGTGGCGTCGATCCGGATGATCACCTCAGCACGCGGCAGCTCGGACTGCCCGAAAGCGCCGCGGGCAAGGATGCCCACCGCGATCGCACGACGTTCCTCCAACGGCACCCCAACTTCGAGCGTGTTCGCGATCGTGGTGAGCGCATCATCGAAGGCGAGCCCATCAGCAGCATCCAGCTGCCCCCACACAGGGATGTGTCCCTTCTGGAGTTGCCCCAACCTGATGTAGCGGGCTGCCGCGGCTTGGAGTTCTCGTTCGGCGGCGAGTTCGGGATCGGCCATCAAGATCCACCCATCCACCTGGGAGCGGACCCGTGCCCAGGGTTGTAAGGCGAGGGCGATGCCGCACTGCCGGTCCACCCACGCGGCACCTTCGGCATCGAGGCCTGCGGCGACGCACGCGTCGGCGATGCGGGCGGCTTCCCAGAACCGCACGTCGCCGGCGCACACGGTGTGCCACAACACCGGATGACGATGCCGCAGGTTCAACACCTGCGCGATCCGACTCCGAGCAGCACCTGGTGAGACCCCAAGCAGGGCGGCGATGTCTGCGGCGATGAACTCACCCACCACCGGAGTCCCATCCGCACCCATCTGCAGGTAACGCTCAGACCCGTCCACCAGCACGGACGCGTCTGGTTCGTGGACGTCACACAGGGCGGCGATCGCCAGAACCTGGCCGACTTCACCGGCCACGACTTGGGTGGTGGCGTGGTCGAGTGCAGCGAGTGCGTCGGCGGTGGTGGTGAGGGTGGGGTGGTACATGCCCACAGTTTAATCGAACAAAAGTCCGAATGCAACCCCTGTTCGAAAGAACTCCTAGAGGCCTCCGGGGAAGGGGGAGAGCCAGTCCCTGTGGCGATCGCTCAAGGCCTCCCGAACTGAGGTCTCGGCAACCACGTCGGCGCCACCGTCATAGGGGTGGTACAGCCATCGCCAGGAGCGAGGTCCGATGAGGACGTCACGCACGCGGTCATCCGCCACGGCGGTGAGCAGCCAGTCGAGCTGGCGCCACTCGCGCGCGGGCAGCGGCCAGAGCCACAGGTGGCGCACGGTGAGCTCGGAGTCGTCGGGCTCGTACACGGCCCACTTGGTGACTTGGCCGACGTAGCTCGACCAAGGTTCCTCCTCGGGATCCGGATCGGGGTCGAGGTCGAACTCCGGGTCGATCGACTGGTAGGAGGTCAGCGAGACGGTCAAGTCCTCGTCCGCGGTGGAGGCCATGAGAGAAGCCAGGAGTGCGTGGTGGCGCCGCAACACCTCGGTCCACTCGGCTGGGTTCTCGGGGTACCTCTTCGACTCGGGCAGCATGTGGAAGCGAACCCAGTCGTCAGCCATCTCCAGGCGGATGCGGTGACCCTGCGCGCTGGCGTCGCCCCAACGAGATGCCCAGCGTTCCTGTGCGCGGAGTGCCTCGTCGCTGAACGCGTCCGTCCGTCTCGTCACCACACCATCAGTATCAGGTCGCTTGGGGGCGAACCCTCAATTCAGTAGGGTGTTCGTCATGACCGCACCCCCCAACGGGCAACAGCCGCCTCCGCACGCGCAGGGGCCGCGGCAGCCGGGGCGGGTCCCTGCGCCGGCACGCAAGCGTTCGCTGGCTGCCTGGATCGTCTCCGCACTGCTGACCCTCACCCTCGCCTTCGGGATTCTGCTGCTGGTCACCCTGCCTCGCGGCGACCCCTCGTCCGCCGGCCCCTCGCCCACGTGGATCCACCCCTACACCCCGGAACCGTCGGTGGCCTCGACGCGGATCGTCGACTGGACGTTCGTCCCCCAAGATGCGTACCCCGAGCGGGTGGGCACGTACGAGCGGCACCTCGAGAGCGATGGCAAGAGGGTGTCCTACTTCGAGCGCCAGGACGACGGCACTGGGCGGTACATCGCCGTCAGCGACGAGTTGAAGATCGAGGAGACGTTGGTCGAAGTGGTCAACAGACTCTACGTTGACTCGCGGTTCGGCCGCGGTGCCGAGGAAGTGGTGCCGGGCGTCTGGTGCGGCCAGACTTCCCTTCTCCCAACTTGGGTCTGTTGGGCAGAAGCCGAGTCGCAGCGCCTGTGGGAGGTGCGTGGACGCGGTCTCTCCAGCAACCCACCCAAGGAACTGCTGGCCGCCTTCCTGGCCGAGTTCATCGCCGTCGCACCGGATGCGTAGGGAGGATCGATGAGCGACACACCGCAGGGCACCCCGCCCCTCAACGCACCGCATCCCACGGCGCCCCCCGAACCACCCAAGCGCTCCAAGTTGCCATGGCTGGTAGCCCTCGGCCTCCTTCTGGCGAATGTGGGCGTCTATGGTGCCTTCTCCGTGCTGGAGGAGATGCGCCGCGAGTCGGTGGCGGCGGCCTCGAGTCAGTGGCCCGATGACGACACTCCCTACCCGGAGGACCGTTACCCCGCCGAGGTGGACGGCTTCACCTTGTCGTCCGACGCCATCGGCGACATCTACGACAAGAAGGGGCCGACGGTGCTGACCTCGGAGCGGATCAGCGTCACCGACAGGAAGAAGCGCGGCCAGCCTGCCGTGCAGAGCCTCCGCCACGGCGGTGGCGGGTCGGGAACCTTCTACGAGGTGCAAGACGGCATCTACTGCGCTGACGGGCCCGTGGACACCGTGTGCTTCGGTAATGACGCGTCCCAACGCGAATGGGAGACCTTCGACCTCTACAGCACGCTGGACATGGAGGAGCTGGCCGCCTGGACGCGGGCGTTCCTCGACGCGGTCGAACCCTCCTGATCCGCGGCGGGCCTGGCCTTCACGGACGCCAGGTGAACTGGGGAGGACGCCGCTCGATGAAGGCGTTCATGCCCTCGATGAGGTCGGGCCCAGCCGCCGCACGCGCCACCCAGGCAATCGCGGTCTCGGCGTTCAGGTCGCGCGCCACGAGTCCGTCGACGATCTCCTTGGACGCCCGGAGCGTGAGCTGGGACAGGCCGGCCATCTGCGCGGCAAGGTCGACGGCCGTCTGTAGTGCCTGACCGGGCTCGACCACGCGGTTGAGCAGGCCGACGTGCAGCGCCCGATCGGCGTCGAGCCGGTTGGCCGTGTACAGCATCTCCTTGGTGACCGACGGCCCCATGAGGTGGATCATGCGCTGTGTCGCCGACACGGGGTAGACGACGCCCAGCTTTGCCGGGGGCACCGAGAAGGTCGACACGGACGAGGCGATCCGCAGGTCGCAGGCCACGGCCAGTTGGACGCCCCCGCCGAAGCAGGGCCCCTCAATGGCCGCGATGACGGGCTTGGGGCAGGACGCGACGGCCATCTCGGCGTTGATGGGCCGCTCGGCGTGGTTGAGCTCGTCCAGGGCGCTGATGTCGGCACCGGCGCAGAAGGCGTCGCCCGCCCCGGTCAGCACGACGGCGGCGACATTTTCGTCCGCATCGACCTCGCGCAGGATGGGCGGCACCTGACGCCACATGTCGTCGGTCATCGCGTTCCGCTTGCCGGGGTTGTTGATCGTCACCACGGCCACGGGTCCTTGGTGCGTCAGGTCGATGCTTGCCATGGCCTATTGATACCAGTCAGTCCGTTCAGAGGCCTACCACGGCTTAGGCTCAGGAGTATGGGTGATACCAAGGGCTTTGTGGACAACGTCGGCATCGAGGTGTCGGGGGAGCAGGCGATCCTCCACACCGGGCCCGAGCACGAGAACTCGTCCGGTGGGATCCAGGGTGGGCTGATCGCGACCCTGCTCGATATTGCCATGGGGCGCAAGACACGGGCCGCGTTCGGTCAGGACGCGACCATCGTGACCCTGCAGTTGTCGGTGACCTATCTGAATGCGGCCAAGCCGGGCGACGTGCTGACGGCCCGTGCCGAGTTGGGCAAGAAGGGGACCTCGGTGGCGATGCTCCGGGCCGATGTGGTGGACGCCGAGGGAACCGAGATCGCCCATGGGGTCGGCACCTTCATGGTGAAGGGGGACTGATCTGAGTGGGCGCACTCCAGCGTAATGTCATAATGTGCATTATCGGACAGCGGCCCGAGGGGCAGGTTCATGCTGTAGCCGTCCCCGTCCTGTGACGGTCGAGTTGAGTAGTGACAGCCAAGATGGTTGCGCTGATTCGAGTCAACGGCTGCGAGACTCATGGGGCCCGAGAGGTCCACGCATTGGCGGCCAGCCACCCCGGTGACGCTCACAAGAGCCGCAGGACGTCCGGTGTCTCGGGTCAACTCACCCTGTCGCGATGTATGATTGACCATACAGGAAGGGGTGATTCCGATGGGACTCCAGGTGGGAGACACTGACGTCGCGGGCAAGGCCGAGCGTCGCCGCAGCGTGACCGAGACATTTGCCAGCTGGGCGTTGGAGGGCATGTACCCCTCAGACGCAGATCGTGCCTACGCGCACGCCTACGTGGATGGGAACATGACGCTCGATGAGATCATCGCGGAAACCCTAGAGCCATACCGTGACCGGTGACTTTGTCGACCCATACCTCCTCCCGGGCGCTGACGTCCTACGAAACAAGCTCGGTGTACGAGACCGGACGACTCTTGACCGGCTGGAGTACCGCCTCACATGGGCTCGCCGCCAGCAACTGGAGAACGCTCCGATCCGCGGCAACTTCGACCTGCCCCACTTGCAAGCGATCCACAAACACCTATTCCAAGACCTGTTCGACTGGGCAGGACAGCTGCGGACTGTCGACATCACCAAAGGGTCGAGCGTCTTCCACCCGGCAAGCCTCATGCATGAGGCGGCCCGGCACACTTTCGGTTGGCTACAAGGAAGCCACCTGCTGGCGGGCCCCAGAGTGGACGATGACACCTTCGTTACCGAAGCAGCCGAACTACTCGGCTATCTGAACTACATGCACCCCTTCCGCGAAGGAAACGGACGTACGCAGCGCGCGTTCATGGATCAGGTCGCCGCGCGCAGCGGGCGGGTTCTCTCTTGGCGCAACGTGTCTAAAGACGACAACACCCGCGCCTCCATAGATGCCTTCGACACTGCCACGAGCGCACCCTTCGAACATGTCATGGCAAAGATCATTCTCCCCGCCCGGGACGGACTGTCGCTGCTCGACGACAACCTCTACCAATCCCATCCAGCGACGGCAGTCTCCCCGGGCCGACTGCACATTGGCTGGGCGCAGTCACCCATGTTCGACGCCGACCGATGTGGCGCACCAACCACCAAAGGCAGCCCCTGTTTGCGCCGCGGAGCATGCCCCTTCCACGGGGGCCGACGGTGACCGGGAACATTTCTCACGCACTATCAGCGGTCCGCGCCGCCGAAGCCAAGGCCCAGCACGCGCGTGTCTTACGTGACCTGACGATCTTGGAGGCAAAGCAAGCGGGCGCTTCGTATGCACAGATCGCGGAGGCTGCGAACCTGTCACGCCCCGGTGTTCAAGCCGTAATCCGCCGAACGACTGCCCCGGGCGAAGCCGGACCAACCTGACCGTGCCGCCACTGCGGGTCGCTCCCCGCGGAAGTCACGGGCACACCGGCCCCGCAGAACGGTTCATGCAGACCACTCCCCTCGTTCGCCACTGCGTCGCGGACGAAGCCGGGCGAAGAGGATGGCGGCAGGTACCTGGACGGCCGCAGCAACCAGAAGAGCGGTCTGCACGCCCGCCCTGCTGGCGACCACGCCGAGCCCGGGCCCTCCGACGACCTGCCCGACGGCGTCGGCCTGGCCCATGATGGACAGGGTCGTGGCCCGGGAGCCGGGGTTGGTGATGGTGCGGTTGAGCCAAGCACGGGCGACTGGCCAGCTGATCGACTGTGCTGCGTCCCTGCTCCACTTACCCGCCAGCGCCGTCGCGAGGTTCCCCGAAAGCGCGAAGACTGCGACGCCGGCGACCTGGGCCAGTACCAGGGTGGCCATCACGCGGGTCGGGTGTTCGGCGTTCAGGGCCACCGGCGCGAGGCGGTTGGCCAAGACCGAACTGATCAGGCCGATCAGCGCGCTGGCGAGGGCGAAGAGGGTGAACCAGGTCGCGGTGTCGTCGCCGGACCCGAGGCTGGGCAGGCCGATGACGTTGATGATGCGGTCCACCCAGAGCCGGTCGAAGACCTCGCTGGTCAGCCCTGCCAGCAGGCCGACGATCAGGAAGGTGCGGATGACCCGGTGCCGGGTAGCAGCGCGGACCCCCTCCTTCGTGGTCGCCCACAGGTGCCCCCAGGTGTCGCGGTCGCCGACCGGGGTCGGGGTGAAGTTCTCCTCGCGCATGAGGAAGCCCATCACGCCGCCGAGCAGGACGAAGCCGGCCCCGCCGACCGCGATCGGCCACACCAGGGCGACCTGGCCCAGCAGGCCCGCGGCGAGGATGCCGACCACGGTCATCCCGAGGCTGACCTGGTGGGCGCGAGTGAAGATGGGCTGCACCGCGCTCTCGCCGACCTCGTCGGTCACCCACGCCTCCGCCGCTCCGGAGACGAAGGTGTAGCCGATGCCCCACACCACCTGCGCGGCCAGGATGGCCCAGAACTGGGGCCGTGGTGACGGCACCGCAGTGGAGTTCTGGACGCGGTGGCACCACACTCCATGCATGACGACTTACGAGCGGACCAACGAGTTCGCGGGCGCGACCTTCAAGCGTGCAGATTTCTCGGGCGCCACCTTCCGCTTCTGTGACCTGAGCGGGGTCTCGATGAACGGCGTCGACGTCGCTGGTCTCGCCATCGACAGCCACGACCTCTTCTTCGGCAGCCTCTACGTCAACGGCGTGGACGTCGTGCCCTACGTGAAGGCCGAGCTGAATCGGCAGTTCCCCGGCCGGGAGCTGCAGGAGGCCACAACGCCCGAAGGCCTGCGCGAAGGATGGAACGCCGTCCAGCAGGCCTGGCACGCCACCGTGACCGAAACTCCCGCAACCCTGCGCGAGCAGCACGTGCCGGACGAGTGGTCGTTGTCCCAGACCCTGCGCCACCTGATCCTGGCGACCGACGCCTGGCTGCTCGCCGGGATCCACCGCCAAGCCGATCCGTTCCACAGGATCGGGCTGTTCTTCACCGGAGCCGAGCACATGGGCATCGTCCCGGAGGACATGCGCGAGCCACACGACTTCGACGAGGTGCTCGCGGTGCGCGCAGAACGACAGCAGATGGTCACCGACTTCCTCGCCACAGCCACCCAGGCGCAACTCGACGAGCCCCGCCAGGACCCCTGGAACCCCGAAGGCGACTGGAAGCCCACGGTCGGAGACTGCCTCCGCGTCATCCTCGAGGAGGAATGGGCCCACCTGCGCTACATCAGGCGCGACCTGGCCCGCCTCCAGCCATGACGCGCTCGACGTTGGCGACCACCTGGTCCCCCAGCCGCTCCATGGCTTCTTGGGACAACCCGGCCGAGATCGGCGACACGACCACGTGAGGCAGGCCGACGACGCGTTCGAGGACGTCGTCGCCGGTGGACTGGTCGAAGATGGCGACGCGTTGGTCACCGGCCACCCAGTCCGCGAAGGACGCGTGGTCGAACACGTGACCCAGGGACCCCTGGATGAGGATCGCGTCCCCGAGCCGGGCGAAGTCCGCGGCGTCCAGCACCGGAACGTGCGTCGGTCCGCACAGGACCACCACGTCGGCGTCCGCCAAGGCAGACCGGTCGACGCGGGCCACTCCCCTGGCCTCCCACTCCGGCTTGGGCGTCCGCGAGATGTGGGCGACGTCCATGCCGAAGCCGAGCGCCAACCGGGCCACCGCGATCCCCAGCGCGCCCAGCCCGACGACGACCAGCCGCTTGCCGGCCACTTCGTGTGAGGTCGGACGCCAGCGCACCGGCCCGATGCCGCGCATGACCGCGACCAGGTGGTGGAACATCACCTCGGCGGCCGGATCATCGCCGTAGTCGACCGCGACCGACCACGAGATCCCGCGCTCGCGCAACGCGTCCAGGTCGAGTCGCCCGACCGACGTCCCGCACACGGCGACGTGCCGCAACTGCGGGTAGGACGCCAGCGCATCGGCGGGCAGCGGCGTCCGCGGGCCGACCAGCAGCACCTGTGCGGCCTCAGCCTCACCGGCCAGCTCGCCCGTGTCGGACAGCCCGGCGAGGCGCTCCAGCGCGGACGCCGTGAGGGGCAGTTCGCCGTGCGCGGTCAGGATCATCGCGGGTCTCACTCGTAGAGGATGTACTCGGGTTGCGGGTCCAGGCCCATGACCTCATCGGGTGACATCAGCGGCCCGTGGCGGGCGTCCTCTTCGTAGAACAGCTTGAAGCCCAGGTGGACGTGGTCGGGGGTGGCGGACACGAGGCGGTTGTAGAGGCCGGTCTTGGCCACGGACGTCCCGATGCCGTCGACGGACTTGATGAGCACCACGCCCTCGTGCGGCACCAACTGGTCCTCGTCGGCGACGATGTCGGCGTGGAGCTGGTGGTAGAGCACCACCTTCTCGGGCAGGTTGTGCTCGGCCACCAGCCCGGCGACATAGCGGGCCACCTCGTCCAACTCCGGCCCCGAGGTCTTGCCGAACACCTTGCCGGGGGTCTCGTCGGCTCCGACGGCCCACTCCGGGTCCAGCGCGAGGCCCACGTCGGGCTCGACCAGCCACTTCTCCAGGTGGCGGACCTCATCGATGAACTTCGCCCGCCCGGGCTGGATGTTGAGCAGCAGCAGCCCCTTGTGTTCGCGAGCGGTGTCCAGCCAGCTCTGGATGATCTCGTCGGAGACGCGGGTGCGGTACATGCCGTCGGACCCGGGCTCGCCGTGGACGGTGACCGCGATCAGCTCCATCACCGGGAGCAGCTTGCGGTCGTGCCGGAAGTCCTCTCCCACTTGCTCGATCTCGACCATGCGCTCGTCGATGTCGCCGGTGCCGAGGCGTCCGAGGGCCGCAGCACCGGGGTAGCCGGAGTAGCCGAACAGGCGGTACTCGGGGAAGATCGTCTGTCCCCCGCGCGGCAGCGACGGCCCGCGGGAGGCGAGCGATCCGATGCCGGCGGCGATGCCCCAGACGCCCAGGATCAGCGCGATGAACAGCCCCAGGATGATGAAGAAGCGTGGTTGCACCTGCCAGCGGTACTGCCGTTGATCCTCCACCCCAGAAGGCTAGCCCGCGGCGCCCGCCACGGCCGCAGACACGCCCGCCGACACGCCCGTACCCACAGACGAAGGACGCCACGCCGAAGCGGCGTGGCGTCCCTGGTGGAGCGGTGCGGTGATCAGAAGTTGATCATGTGGCCCACGGCGCCCTCGACGGCCTCCTTGATGGCCTCCGAGAGGGTCGGGTGCGCGTGGATGGCGCGGCCGACCTCGTGGGCGGTCAGGTCCCACATCTGGGCCAGGACCAGCTCGGGCAGCAGCTCGGTGACGTCCGGGCCGATCATGTGGGCGCCGATGATCTCGCCGTGCTCGGCGTCGGTGACGACCTTGACGAAGCCCGTGGCGTCCCCCAGGCCCCACGCCTTGCCGTTGGCCGAGAACGGGAACTTGCCGACCTTGACGTCGTAGCCCTTGTCCTTGGCCTGCGCCTCGGTGTAGCCGAACGAGGCCACCTGCGGCTGGCAGTAGGTCGCGCGCGGGATCATGTCGTAGTTGATGGCCATGGTCTCGGCGCCGGCGATGGTCTCGGCGGCGACGACACCCTGGGCCTCGGCGGTGTGGGCCAGCATGAGCTTGCCCGTGCAGTCACCGATCGCGTAGACGCCCTCGACGTTGGTGCGCATGTAGTCGTCGATGACGATCGCGCCCCGCTCGGTGGCCACGCCGGTGTTCTCCAGGCCGTAGCCCTCCAGGCGCGGGGCGAACCCCATAGCCTGCAGCATCTTGTCGGCCTCGAGCACCTTCGCCTCGCCGCCCTTGGCGGGTTCGACGGTGACCTTGACGCCGGAGCCGGTGTCCTCGACCGAGGTGACAGCCGTGCTGGTCAGGACCTTGATGCCCAGCTTCTTGTACGCCTTGGCCAGCTCGGCCGACACGTCGGCGTCCTCATTGGGGACCATCCGGTCGAGGTACTCGACGATCGTGACGTCGACGCCGTAGGAGTTCAGCACGTAGGCGAACTCGGTGCCGATGGCGCCCGACCCGCCGATGATGATCGACTTGGGCAGGTTCTCGGCGAGGATCTGCTCCTTGTAGGAGATGACGTTCTCGCTCCACTGCGTGCCGCGCAGCAGCTTGGTCGTGGCACCGGCGGCGATGATGACGTTGTCGAACGTCACCTCCTGCTTCGAGCCGTCCTCGGCCGCGACCTCGATGGCCTTCGGGCCCGTGAACGTCCCCCAGCCGTGGAACTCCTGGATCTTGTTCTTCTTCATCAGGTAGTGGATGCCGCCCACCATGCGCTCGGACACCTTGCGGGAGCGCGAGAACGCGACACCGTAGTCGACGGAGATGTCGCCGCTGATGCCGAAGGTCTTCGCCTCCTTGGTGACGATGTGCGCCAGTTCTGCGTTGCGCAGCAGGGACTTGGTCGGGATGCAGCCCACGTTCAGGCAGACACCGCCCCAGTACTCCTTCTCGATGATGGCAACCTTCTTGCCCAACTGGGCGGCGCGGATCGCGGCGACGTAGCCGCCGGGGCCCGCTCCAAGGACAACGACGTCGAAGTGAGAGCTCATGGCCGACACTCTATTACCGCAGCGCATGGACCGGTGAAAGCGCTCGTCCGCGCTAGACTCGTGCGTTGTGACGGACAACAGCTCAGCCAGCATCGGCCGATTGGTGAGGGACGCGCGCATGCAGCGCGGCCTGTCCCCCGACCAGGTGGCGGACGCCTTGGGCATCGACCCCTCCGACCTGCGTGCCATCGAGACCGGCGCCCAGGAGCTGGACCTGGGTCGGCTCACCCACATCGCAAGCACGCTGCAGGACCCGACGCTCGCACCGAGCGCCCGCACCATGCACCTGCGCATCAAGGGCCCCACCAAGCTGACCGGCAGCATCGACGTCCGTTCGTCGAAGAACGCCGCGGTGGCGCTGCTGTGCGCCTCGCTGCTGAACAAGGGCCGGACGGTCCTGGAGGGCGTGGCCCGCATCGAGGAGGTCAACCGGATCCTCGAGGTCCTGGAGTCCATCGGCGTGAGCGTCACGTGGTCGGAAGACAAGTCCGAGCTCGAGCTGGTCCGCCCTGACGTGCTGGACCTGGCGGCCATGGATGTCCACGCCGCCCGGCGCACCCGCAGCGTGATCATGTTCCTCGGCCCGCTGTTGCACGTGTTGCCCGAGTTCCAACTCCCTTACGCCGGCGGCTGCAACCTCGGCACCCGCACCGTCACCCCGCACCTGCAGGCGCTGCAGCAGTACGGGCTCGACGTGACCGCCACCGACGGCTGGTACCACGCCTCGGTCCGCGACACCGACGACGGCGTCCGCCACATCACCTTGACCGAGCGTGGCGACACCGTGACCGAAAACGTGCTGATGGCCGCCGCCCTGCACCCCGGCACCACGGTGATCCGCAACGCGTCCCCCAACTACATGGTCCAGGACGTCTGCTTCTTCTTGCAGGCCCTCGGCGTCGAGGTCGACGGCATCGGCTCCACGACGCTGACGGTGAAGGGGCTGCGCGAGATCTCCACCGACGTGCGGGTCGCCCCGTCCGAGGACCCGATCGAGGCGATGAGCCTGATCACGGCGGCGGTCGTCACCAACTCCGAGCTGACCATCCGCCGCGCGCCGATCGAGTTCCTCGAGATCGAGCTGGCGATCCTGTCCGACATGGGGCTGAAGTTCGACCTCACGCCCGAGTACGCGGCCGCCAACGGCAAGACGCGTCTGGTCGACATCACGGTCCACCCGAGCACGCTGCACGCGGCGGCCGACAAGATCCACCCGATGCCGTTCCCCGGGCTCAACATCGACAACCTGCCCTTCTTCGCCGTGATCGCGGCGGTCGCCGAGGGCAGCACGTTGATCCACGACTGGGTCTATGAGAACCGCGCGATCCACCTGCTGGAGCTCAACAAGCTCGGCGCCACCACCCAGCTGCTCGACCCGCACCGCCTCGCGGTGACCGGCCCGACGCGCTGGCGCAGCCAGGAGATCGTCTGTCCCCCGGCCCTACGCCCGGCGGTATGCCTGCTGCTCGCGTCGATGTCGGCCCGCGGCATCACCGTGCTGCGCGACGTCTACGTCATCAACCGCGGGTATGAGGACCTGGCGAACCGGCTGAACAAGCTGGGTGCCGACATCCAGACCTTCTTCGACTGACGGCCGGTCCTCGGCAGCCGGACCGCCGGTCCTCGGCGGTCAGCGCACCCGGGTGACGTCGAAGTGGAAGCGCGGTGAGACCAGGTCGTCCTGGGCGGCCACGAGGGCGAGCTCGCGCTGGTCCAGGCCGGTAGTGAGCTCCAGCACCGAGTAGACGATGTCGGCGGTGCGCCCCACGGCGTACTCCACATCGCCGCGCTCCAGCAGTGCGGCCAGGAACATCGAGCTGGTCAGGTCGCCCGAGCCGGTGAACGCCCGGCCCAGCAGCGGCGTGGTCACCGACCAGGCGCCGTCGTCGCTGACCGCCACCATCGTCACCGTGTCCGGCTCGGACTCCTCGACCACGACCGAGGTGACCAGCACCACGTCGGGGCCCTGCTGCCGCAGCGCGTCGGCACCCTCGAGCACCTCGGCCAGGGTGATCGCCTCGCGCCCGGTGAGGAAGTTCAGTTCGTAGTGGTTCGGCGTGAGCACATCGGCCTGGGGCACGACGTGGTCGCGCAGGAACTCCGGGATGCCCGGCAGCACGTACATGCCCCGGCCGACATCGCCCATCACCGGGTCGCAGCACCACACCGCACCCGGGTTGCGCTCCTTGACCAGGTCGACGACCGACAGGATCTCGGCGCCCATCGCCGGCGCCCCCTGGTAGCCGGTCAGCACGGCGTCCACGCGCGGCAGCACGCCCAGCTCGTCGATCCCCTCGACCACGTCGTGGACGTCCTCGGGGCGCAGCAGCGGCCCCTTCTTGCTCGGGTAGGACGTGTTGTTGCTGAAGTGGACGGTCAGCACCGGCCAGACCTCGCACCCCACCCGCATCAGGGGGAAGGTCGCGGCGCTGTTCCCGACATGGCCGTAGGCGACGTGGGACTGGATCGACAGAATCGTGGTCACGGGGCGCCATTCTGCACCCAACAGGCGATGTCGTTCATCCCCCATCCACGAAAGTTCCCTAGGGTGGGCACCATGCTTGGGCGTCCCGCGAACGACTTCGCCTACTTCGACGCGCCCTTCACCGCGCTGGCCCACCGGGGCGGCATCACCGAACACGCCCCGATCGAGGTCGAGAACAGCCTGCGCGGCTTCCGTGCCGCCTGGGAGTTCGGCTTCACCCACCTGGAGACCGACGTGCACACCACCGCCGACGGCGTGCTGGTCGCGTTCCACGACGAGGTGCTCGACCGGGTGACGGACGCCTCGGGTCGCCTCGCCGACCTGCCGTGGGCCGAGGTGCAGGGCGCCCGGATCGGCGGCTCCGAACCCATCCCGCGTCTCGACGACCTGCTGGACGCCCTCCCGGCAGCCCGGTTCAACATCGACCTGAAGAGCCCCAGCGCCGTGGAGCCCCTGGCCGCCACGATCGAGCGGCACGGCGCCCAGGAGCGGGTGTGCGTCGGCTCGTTCCACGTCGCCAGCATCACCGCGTTCCGCAAGCGCACCGGCGGCCGGGTGGCCACGGCGGCCTCCCCCACCGAGGTGGCCGTGTTCAGCCTGCTGCCGGGCGTCCGCTCGCGCTGGCCCCTGGCCGGCCAGGCCTTCCAGATGCCCGAACGCCACCCCCGCACCGGGCTGCGGCTGCTCACCCGCGGCATGGTGGACGCCGCCCACCGCCGCGGTGCCGTGGTGCACGTCTGGACGATCAACGACCGCCCCACCATGGAGCGGCTCATCGACCTCGGCGTTGACGGCATCGTCAGCGACGACCTCGCCACGCTCAAGGCCGTCCTGGTCGAGCGGGACCTGTGGGAAGGACACGCATGACCAACGCTCCCTACCCGGCATCACCGGTCCGGCCGGTGCCGCCGCCGTCCCCGCGCCGCAAGGTCGTGTCCTGGGCGATGTGGGACTGGGGCACCCAGCCCCTGAACACGGTCATCATCACGTTCGTCTTCAGCGTCTACATCACCGGGAAGGCGTTCGGCCCCGAGAACGTGACCGCGCAGGCGCTGGCGCTGTCGACGGGCATCGCCGGCCTGATCGTGGCGCTGATCGCGCCCGTGCTCGGGCAGCGGTCCGACCGCACCGGGCGGACGGTGTCCAACCTGCGCTGGCAGACGTGGCTGATCGCCGCGCTGGCGGCGTCCCTGTTCTTCGTGCGCCCCGACCCGGCCTTCCTGTGGCTGGGCCTGGGCATCCTGGGCGTGGCCTCGATCATCGGTGAGATCGCCAACGTGAACTACTACTCCCTGATCGAGGAGGTCTCCACCAAGGACAACGTGGGTCGCGTGTCCGGCTTCGGGTGGGGCATGGGGTACCTCGGCGGGATCGTGGCCCTGCTGGTGCTCTACTTCGGCTTCATCTCCCCCGAGGTCGGCCTGTTCGGGGTGACGGACGCCGACGGGCTGGACATCCGGGCGTCCATGATCGTGTGCGGCATCTGGATCCTGCTGTTCACCATCCCCACCTTCCTCGCCCTGAAGGACCGCCCGCGGACCGCTCCGGTGGAGTCGGTGGGCATCGTGGAGTCCTACCGCCTGCTGGGCCGCTCCATCAAGAACCTGTGGCGCTCCAGTCCGCACACCGTGTTCTTCCTGGCCGCCTCCGCCCTCTTCCGCGACGGCCTGTCCGGGGTGTTCGCCTTCGGTGCCGTGCTCGCCTCGCTCACCTTCGGCTTCTCGCCCGGCGACGTGATCATCTTCGGCGCCGTGGCCAACGTGGTCGCCGGCATCTCCACCATCCTGTTCGGCTACGTCGACGACTGGATCGGCCCCAAGAAGGTGATCCTGATCTCGCTGGTGGCCCTGGTGCTGCTGGGCCTGGGTGTGTTCTTCCTCCACGACCGCGGCCAGATCGTGTTCTGGACCCTCGGCATGGCCATGACGGCCTTCGTCGGGCCGGCCCAGTCGGCGTCCCGCTCCTTCCTGGCCCGCGTGATCCCCGACGGCAAGGCCGGCGAGATCTTCGGCCTCTACGCCACCACAGGTCGCGCCATCTCCTTCCTCGCCCCGGCCGCCTTCGGCCTGGCCGTCGGGCTGGGCGCGGCGATCACCGGCGAGGAGAACACCGCCTACTGGGGCATCCTCGGCATCGTGCTGATCCTGCTCGCGGGGCTGCTGGTGCTCATCCCGGTCAAGGAGCAGGGTCACAACTTCACCTGAGCCCGCCGGCCGAGCAGCATTGACCTCCCGGGTAGCGTTGGGGGCAACGAAGGGAGCACGCCATGGCAGACAAGTCGCTGAAGGGCCAGGGGCTGGGGTCGAAGAGCCTCGCCGATCCGGCCGGTGTCGAGTTGGCTCCGCGCCAAGAAATCGGGTTCGACTGCCCCAACGAGCACCACTTCGCCATCCCGTTCGCCGCCGAGGCTGAGCTGCCCACCGAGTGGGAGTGCCCCCGGTGCGGTCAGGTGGCCCGTCGTTCCGACGGGGTCGAGCCTGAACCCAAGGACGTCAAGCCGGTGCGCACGCACTGGGACATGCTCCGCGAGCGCCGCTCCATCGAGGAGCTCGAGGGCATCCTGGCCGAGAGGCTCGAGGAGATCCGCAAGGAGCCCTGAGCCCCCCAGCCCAGGAGTTGGTCAGTCCAGGATCTCGCCGCGGATCACGGTGGGGTCGTCCGGACGCCCGCGCTTCGGCTCTCCGGCCGGGGGCGCGACCTCACCGTCCACGATCGTGTCGGGGCGCAAGCGCACCTCCAGCAGGTCGGCCTGGTCGCGGTACTTCCGCGTGGCCGCCCCCAGGACGGCCTGGAGCCCGCGTCGGGCCAAAGGCCGGGTGACCGGCACGAGGCACACCAGGGCGAGAACGTCGGTGAGGAACCCCGGCAGCATCAACAGCAGCCCGCCGACCAGCACGAGCGCGGCGTCCGAGATGGTGCGGCCGGCCGCCTCTTGGTCGGTGACCGGCTGGCGCAGGGACGCCCACGCCCGGCTCCCCTCCCGGCGCAGCAGCAACCCGCCGCCGGCGGCGAGCAGGAGCAGCGCCAACAGCGTCCAGCCGATGCCGATCTCGCCGGCCACCCACACCAGCAGCGCGATCTCGCCGACGGCGAGCACGCCGAGGCCGAGCAGCACCCACAGTCCCTTGTTCATCGGTCCTCCCTCCCGCGCTTGGCGGCGCGTACCGCGTCCGATGCCGAGCGGGACACCGCTCCGACGAACCGGCCCGCCTTCTCCCCCGCCCCGCCCAGGCCGTCGCGGCCCCGGGTCAGCGCGTCGCGGAGCTGGGCGGCCCGATGGCGCAGGCCGAGCTGGGTGGTGCGCACCATGGCCTCCTTCACCACGGTGCCGCTCATCTTGGACTCGCCGTGGCTGCGTTCGACGAACTCGATCGGCACCTCGAGGATGCGGAAACCCCGCTTGTGCGCGTTCCAGGTCAGGTCGCGCTGGATGCCGTAACCCTGCTGGTCGATCGGGTCGTCAAGGATGGCGCGCAGCGTGTCGGCGCGGAAGGCGTTTAGGCCGCCGGTGATGTCGCGGTACGGCAGCCCGAGCATGATGCGGGTGTAGATGCTGCCGCCGCGGCTCAGCAGCTCGCGGTGCAGGGGCCAGTTGACCACCGACCCGCCCGGCACCCAGCGCGAGCCCTTGACCATGTCGGCATCCCGCAGCGCCTCCAGGACCGCCGGGAGCTGTTCGGGTTGGTGGGAGCCGTCGGCGTCGAACTCGACCAGGACGCCGTAGTCCCGCTCCAGACCCCAGGCGAAGCCGGCCTTGTAGGCCGCCCCGAGCCCCTCCTTGCCCTGGCGGTGCAGGACGTGGATGTGGTCGTCGGCGGCCGCGAGCTCATCGGCGCGGGCTCCGGTGCCGTCGGGTGAGTTGTCGTCGACGATGAGCACGTCCACCTCGGGGACCGCCGCCCGGAGGCGTCCGGTGATCATGTCGATGTTGTCGATCTCGTTGTAGGTCGGGATGATGACCAGGATCCGGCCGAGATCGCCGTACTGCGCTGACATGGGGTGGCCCACTCCTCACTGGCCGGTCTGCTCCGGCACGCCCTCCAGTCTCCCACCTGCACGCAAGCGTCGGCGGGAGGCCAGCCCGACGACGAGCCCGATCACGCCGATGGCCGCGCCGAGGTACTCCACGGGGGCCGCCAGGTCCATGGCCGGGGTGGTGTGGGTGCGTCGCGGCATCGAATGGACGCCGTGGGCGCCGATCGAGTCGGGGGCCCGCACGTAGTCGCCCCGGGGGCCGATGAGCCCCGAAATCCCGGAGGTGGTCACGACGAGGATCTCGCGGCGCAACTCGGCGGCCCGGACGCGCGTCGCGGCGAACTGCTGGTCGATCTGGTTGGTGCCCTGGTACATGGCGTTGCTGCTCTGCACCACCATCACCTCGGCACCGCGTGCCGCCTCGACGACCGTCTGGGGGTAGATCACCTCGTAACAGATCGCGACGCCGACCCGCAGCGGGTTCCCGTCCGGCAGGGTCACGGTGAAGGCGCCGGGGGTCTGCCCGGGCACCGACTGGTGGCCGACATAGGCCAACTGCGGGACCAGCGGCAGGAAGAAGTCGCGGAAGGGGATCCACTCCCCGAAGGGCACCAGGTTGCGCTTGGCGTAGACGAGTTCAGGGCCTACCGCCCCGTCCCACCACACGGCGACGGTCTGGCGTTCCTGGCGGGCCTCGTCGGTGTAGATCGACCCGACCAGGATCGGGACGCCGGCGTCCTCGACCGCCGCGGTGACCGCATCCCGGGTGGTCGCGTCCTGGCGCAGGTCCATGTCGGTGGAGTTCTCCGGCCACACGATGAAGTCGGGCTGGGGCCACTCGCGCGCCTCGACCGCGTCGACGAGGCGTCCGGTCTCGGCCTTGGAGTTGAAGGTGACGGTGCGGGCCGACCCGAGTCCGTACACGCCGCCGCCGGGCGCGCCGGGCTGCACCCAGCCCACCTCCACGGCGTCCGCGCCTTCAGCGGGCGGGGACCAGGCAATGCCGCCCCAGCCGACACCGACGGTGACCAGCGTCGTGACCACCGCGACGGCGGCGCGTGCGAGCGAACGCCGCGCCACCCAGTGGGCGAGCAGGTGGCCGATCAGCGCGACGAGGAAGGTGACGGAGGCGGCCCCGGCCACCGGGTAGAACCCGGCCAGCCAGGAGTCCAACTGCGTGTAGCCCAGGCGCATCCAGGCGAAACCGCCGAAGGGGAACACCGAGGAGACCCATTCGACCAGCGTCCACAGCCCGGCCCCCCACAGCGGCGCCCAGCGGTGGTGCGCGGTCAGGTGCAGGCCGGCGCCCAGGACGGCGTAGAACAACGACATCACCAGCGACAACCCGGCGTACGACAGCACCATGATCGAGGTCTGCCACAGCAGCGAGGTGAACATGAACAACACCCCGAACGTCCAGCCCACGGCCATGGCGGCGCCCGGGCCGCCGGCCCGCCGGGTGGCCCAGGCCAGCAGGGCGACGGCGACGAACGCCAGGGGCCACAGGTTGAAGGGCTGGAACGCCAGCGTGGCGGCCAGGCCGCCCACCCCGGCCACCGGGGCCAGGGCCCACCACGGCAGGGGTGCGTCGTGGGCAGGACGCGGTTGCGTACTCGCCTCGGACATCACCCGCGCAGCCTACCCGCCCCAGCCCGGCTAGGGTTCGGGGCATGACCGACCTCCGCGAGCGCGTACTGACCCTGATCCCCGGCGTCCTGGACGACCTGACCACCCTGGTGGGCATCCCGTCGATCAGTTCGATGCCCGAGCACCACCCCGACGTGCAGCGCACGGCCGACGCCGTCGCCCGGTTCGCCACCGACCTGGGCTGCCCCGACGTCGAGATCGTCTCCGAGGGCGGGCAGCCCGCGGTGATCGCCCGCTTCCCCGCCCCCGAGGGCGCGCCCACGGTGTGCCTGTACGCCCACCACGACGTCCAGCCGACCGGTGACAAGGAGCTGTGGACCTCCGACCCCTTCCAGGTGACCCGGCGCAACGGCCGGCTTTATGGCCGCGGCGTGGTCGACGACAAGGCGGGCATCGCCGTCCACCTCGCCGCGCTGCGGGCGTTCGACGGCAAGCCGCCGGTGGGCGTCACCTTGTTCGTCGAGGGTGAAGAGGAGGTCGGCTCGCCGTCGCTGGCCCGCATCATGGAGCGCCACGCCGACAAGCTGGCCGCCGACGTCTACGTCATCTGCGATTCGGCCAACTGGCAGGTCGGGACGCCCGCGTTCACCACCGCGCTGCGCGGGCTGGCCGACGTCGTGGTCACCGTCGACACCCTCGACCACGCACTCCACTCCGGCCAGTACGGCGGCGCGGCCCCGGACGCCCTCACCACGCTGGTCCGCCTGCTGTCCACCCTGCACGACGCCGACGGCAACGTCGCCGTCCCCGGCCTGGATTCCGAGCCCCCGTTCGCCCTGGAGTACCCCGAGGACCGCCTGCGCGCAGAGACCGGCCTGCTCGACGGGGTCGAGTTCATGGGCACCGGCCCGCTGGCCGACCGCCTGTGGGGGCGTCCGTCGATCACCGTCCTGGCCATCGACTGCACCCGCGTCGCCGACGCGTCCAACACCCTGGCGCCCTCGGCGCACGCGAAGGTCAGCATGCGCCTGGCGCCGTCCCAGGATGCCGCCGCCGCGCTCGCCGCGCTCAAGCAGCACCTGCTCGACCAGGCCCCCTTCGGGGCGCGGGTCACCTTCGGTGCCGAGGAGTCGGCCGGCGGCTCGCTGGTCGCCCTGGAGGGTGCCGTCGCGGATGCGGCGCAGGCCGCCTATTCGGACGCCTGGGGCACCGACGCCGTCGAGGTGGGCCAGGGCGGCTCCATCCCGCTGGTGGGCCTGTTCCAGTCGGCGTTCCCCGACGCCCACGTGCTGGTGACCGGCGTGGTGGACCCCGACTCCCGCATGCACGGCATCGACGAGTCGTTCGACCTGGCCGACTTCACCAATGCCTGCGTCGCCGAGGCCGACCTGCTGGAGCGCCTCGGCCGTTCGTGACCGACCGCGTGGTGCGCGCCGGCCGTCCGATCAGACGAGCGGGCGGTCGGCGAACGGCACGCTGAGGACGAGCTGGGTCTCGGTGTTGGCGTGCCCGCGCTGGCGGATGTCGGTGAGCAGCCGCTCGAGGTCGGAGGGGGTCTCCACCTGCACCACCAGCAGGTAGGACGTGCGGCCGGCCACCGAGTAGCACGACACGATCTCGGGCAGTTCGGCCAGGCGGTCGGGCAGCTCGGCGTCCTCGAACGGATCGGTGGTGGTGACCGAGACGAACGCGGTGAGCAGCTTGCCCAGGCTGGCCGGGTCGATGACCGCCCGGTAGCCGGAGATCACGCCGCGCTGCTCCAGGCGGCGCACCCGCTGCTGGGCCGCCGAGGTCGACAACCCGGTGGCCTTGCCGATGTCGGTGTAGGACATGCGGCCGTCGCGAGCCAGGAGCCCGATGATCTGGGTGTCGAGTGCCTCCATGGCGTCCATGCTGTCACACTGTGGTGCCATGGACGCCCATCGGACGCTACTTTTTGACTCCGCAAGCCTGTACTTCCGTGCTTTTTTCGGTTTGCCGTCCTCGATGAAGGGCCGTTCCGGAGAATCTGTGAACGCGGTCAAAGGGCTGTTGGACTTCCTCGCCCGGTTCATCACCGACTACTCCCCCACCCACGTGGCGTGTTGCTGGGACGACGCCTGGCGTCCGTCCTGGCGGGTCGGCCTGGTGCCCAGCTACAAGGAGCACCGCGTGGTGCGCGCCGATGGCGCGGGCGGCTGGGTCGAGGAGGTGCCCGAGGAGCTCACCGGCCAGGTGCCGTGGATCCGCGCCACCTTGGAGGCCCTCGGCCTGCCGATCGTCGGCGCCGCCGACCACGAGGCCGACGATGTGATCGCCACGCTCGCCACCGTGGCGTCCGGTCCCGTCGACGTCGTGACCGGTGACCGCGACCTGTTCCAGTTGGTCGAGGACGCCCGCGGCGTCCGGGTGTTGTACGTCGGCCGGGGGGTGTCTCGCCACGAACGCGTGGACGAGGCGTGGCTGCAGGCCAAGTACGGCATCACCGGCGCCGGCTACGTCGACTTCGCCGTCCTGCGGGGCGACCCCTCCGACGGCCTGCCCGGCGTGAAGGGCATCGGGGAGAAGACCGCCTCCAGCCTGATCGCCCGGTACGGCGACCTCGACGGGATCGTCGCGAACGCAGCGACCCTGTCCCCCGGCGTCCAGCGCTCGTTGAGCGCCGCCATGGACTACCTGGGCCCGGCCCGCGAGGTCGTCACCGCCGTCCGGACCCTCGACCTGCCCGCGGTCGACCTGAGCTTGCCCGCCGCCCCCCGCGACCCGGAGCTGTTCGCCGCGCTGGCCGAGGAGCTGAACCTCGGCGGCAGCGCCGAGCGCATCGTCGCGGCGCTGGCGTCCGCCGCGACTGCCCCTTCGTGACAGGGCGGGGCCACTCAGCCTGAGGGGCGCAGCACGTAGACCGCGGCGGCGGCCAACAGGTTGGCCATGCGGCCGTACATGCGGAGCTGCTGGCCCTGCTGGGCGTAGGTGTAGCGCCGCTCCACCCGGAGGTCGAGCCGGTCGAAGAGGTCCTCGAGGTCGGCGAGTGTGGTGAAGCGCAGGTTCGGGGTGTCGTACCAGGCGTACGGGATCTCCTTGGAGACCGGCATGCGCCCGCGCAGCAGGCGCCCGCGGTTGCGGTAGTAGCCGAAGTTCGGCATCGAGACGATCAGGCGGGGCGCGATGCGCGCCATGTGCCGCAGGACGAACTCGGGCGCGAGCATGGTCTGCAGCGTGCGCGAGAGCACCACGGTGTCGTACGAGCCGGCCGCGATGTAGGCGATCGACTCCTCGATGCGGCGGTCGATGAGGGGGACGCCGCGGCGCAGGGCCGCGAGGACGGCGTCCGGGTCGATCTCGACGCCGGTGCCGGTGCAGCCCCGGTCGGCGATCAGGTGGGCCAGCAGGTCGCCCGACCCGCAGCCGAGGTCCAGGACGCGCGAGCCGTCCGGGATCTGGGCGGCGACCAGCTCCAGGTCGGGGCGCAACGAGGGTGCCGACGTCATGGGCCGACCTCCAGGGCGTGGTCGAAGTAGGCGGTCAGCGTGGCGTGGTAGGTGGGGCTGGCGAGCAGGAACGAGTCGTGGCCGTAGGCCGAGGTGAGCTCACGGAAGCTCACGGGGACGCCGGCGCGCTCGAGGCGGCGCACGATGCGCAGCGAGTGGTCGGTGGAGAAGCGCCAGTCGGTGTCGAAGGACAGCACCAGGTGCCGGACCGGCCGCTCGCGGATCCGGTCGAGGGCGTGCGGGTCGGCGAACGGGTCGAAGTAGTCCATCACGCGGGTGAGGTAGAGGTAGCTCAGCGCGTCGAACCGTTCCAGGAAGGTCGTGCCCTGGTGGTCGAGGTAGCTCTCGACGGCGAAGTCGATGCCGAACCCGCGCCGCGACGTCTCGAACTGGGGGGCGCGGCCGAACTTCTCGGTGAACGCGTCCTCGGACAGGTAGGTGATGTGCGCCATCATCCGCGCGATGGACAGCCCGACCGCGGGCAGCGTCCCCTCGGCGGCGTACTGGCCGTTGCGGAACTGGCGGTCGGCCATGATCGCCCGGCGGGCGACGGCCGAGAAGGCGATGTTCTGGGCGGTCAGCCGGCTGGAGGAGGCGACCACGACGGCGTTGGCCAGGTCGTCGGGGTGGGACAGGGCCCACTGCAGGGCCTGCATGCCGCCCAGTGAGCCGCCGACGACCGCCAACAGGCGGGTGATGCCCAGGTGGGCGACCAGGGCGCGGTGCACGGTGACCAGGTCGCTGACCTCCAGCAGGGGGAAGTCCAGGCCGTAGGCCTGCCCGGTCTCGGGGTTGGTGCTCGAGGGGCCGGTGCTGCCCTGGCAGCCGCCGATGAGGTTGGCGCAGATGACGAAGAAGCGGTCGGTGTCCAGCGGCTTGCCCGGGCCGATCAGGTTGTCCCACCAGCCGGGGCGGGTGGCGTCGGCGTGGTAGCCGGCGGCGTGGGCGTCCCCGGTGAGCGCGTGGCAGATGAACACAGCATTGGACGCCTCGGCGTCCAGGACGCCGTAGGTCTCGTAGGCGACGTCCACCGGCGCGAGGGTCTCCCCGCTGGCCAGCACCAGCGGGGCGTCCTCGTTGAACAGCCGGACGGTCGAGGTCTCGACGACCCCGACCGATCCCGGCTGCCCCGATGCGGTCACGCAGACAGCGCCTGGTCGAGGTCGGCGATGATGTCGTCGACGTTCTCGATGCCGATCGAGAGGCGGACGCCCTCGGGCGCCACCCCGGCGTCGACCAGCTCGGACTCGGTGAGCTGGCTGTGCGTCGTCGTGGCGTTGTGGATGGCCAGGCTCTTGGCGTCCCCGATGTTGGCCAGGTGGCTGAACAGGCCCAGCGCCTCGATGAAGCGCGACCCGCCCTCGCGTCCGGACTTCAGGCCGAACGCGACCAGCCCGCTGTAGCCCCGCCCGTCGAGGACCCGGTTGGCGGCCTCGTGGTAGGGGTCGGACTCCAGGCCCGGGTAGCGCACCCAGGCGACCCGGTCGTCGGCGGCCAGGAACTTGGCCACGGCCAGCGCGTTGGCGCTGTGCCGCTCCATGCGCAGGTGGAGGGTCTCCATGCCGAGGATCGCCTGGAAGGCGTTGAACGGAGAGATGGCAGCGCCGGTGTTGCGCAGCAGCACGGTGCGCGCCCGGATGATGTAGGCGGCCGGGCCGGCTGCGTCGGTCCAGACCACGCCGTGGTAGGCGCCATCGGGGGCGGTCAGGTTGGGGAACCGGTCGGCGTGGGCGGCCCAGTCGAACGTTCCGGAGTCGACGATGATGCCGCCCATCGAGGTGCCATTGCCGGTGAGGTACTTGGTGGTGGCGTGCACGGCGATGTCGGCGCCGTGGTCGAACACGCGGCACAGGTACGGCGTGGCGGCGGTGTTGTCGATGACCAGCGGCAGGCCGAGTGCGTGGGCGGCCTCGGCCCACGCCTCGATGTCGAGGACGTTGAGGGCCGGGTTGCCCAGGCTCTCACCGAAGACGAGCTTGGTGCGGTCGTCGACCACGCCGGCCAGGGCGGACGGGTCGTCGGGATCGACGAAGCGGGTCTCGACGCCGAACTGCGGCAGGGTGTGCGCGAACAGGGCGTACGTGCCGCCGTACAGCTTGGAGCTGGCGACGATGTTGTCGCCGGCCCCGGCCAGCGTGAGGACCGCGTAGGTGATGGCCGCGGCACCGGACGCCGTGGCGAGCGAGGCCAGCCCGCCCTCCAGGGCGGTGACCCGCTCCTCCAGGACGTTCTGGGTGGGGTTCATGATGCGCGTGTAGATGTTGCCGGTGGTGCGCAGCGCGAACAGGTCGGCCGCGTGCTGGGTGTCGTCGAAGACGTAACTGGTCGTCTGGTAGATCGGGACGGCCCGGGCGTTGGTGGCCGGGTCGGCCTGCTCCTGGCCCGCGTGGACGGCCAGGGTCTCGATGCGCCGATCGTTCATGGATGGTTCCTCCGGTTCGCTGCGTTGGCTCACCCTAGGGGCGCGGCCCCTCGCCCGGCGGGGCGGTCTCGCTGCTCGAACCCAGCGCGCGCAGCGGCCACCGCTCGAGGACCTCGTAGCGGTTGGCCCGGTCCCGCAGGTGCGATTCGACCAGGACGAGTTCGGTGGCCCCCCACGACTCGGACTCGAACGTGTCGAGCACGCGGACCAGCCGCGTGGAATCGATCGGCCGGTTGGCCCGGGCCAGGGTCAGGTGGGGCACGAACGTGGCGCCATCAGGTCGGACGCCCGCGGTGGCGGCCGCGCTGCGGCAGCGGCGGGCCAAGGCGGCGAGTTCGTCCCCGCCGGTGGGGACGCCCAGCGCCAGCACCTTGGTCTCCAGCGGCCACGGGAAGGCGACCCCCTCCCCCAGCCGGAGGGTGAACCCGGGCGTCCGGTCGGCGGCGGCGGCGAGGTTCTCGGCGAGCCGGTCGAGGGCTCGGTCGGGCACGTCGCCGAGGAAGGCGGTGGTGAGGTGCCAGCCGTCCGGACGCGTCCAGCGCAGGCGGGGTTCGGCGTCGCGCCGGGGCTGGAGGAAGGCGTCCACGTCCTCGACGACGCGGGCGGGGGGCAGCAGGGCGGTGAACAAGCGGGCTCCCATGCCTGAACGGTACCCCGGCCCGGGGACAGATTTGGCGGGCGCGTGGCCGAATCGGCGTTCTGTGGGCCTCCGAGGTTGTCGAGAGGCGTCCGCCGTTCGGCCGGACCGTGAACAAATCGAGACCTTGGTCGCTTTGCAGGAGGTCGGATGTCTGACAGACTCAGGGGCGAAGGACTGGCAGGTGCCGTCCTACCGAACGAGGAGGTTTGGATGCGTTTCAAGACAGCCATTGCGGCCGGTCTGGCCAGCATGCTGGCGCTGGCCGGTTGCACGGGCGGTGGGGCGGCTCCCACTGCGGCCCCGGCCCCGACCACCGGCGCCCCCGCAGCGAGCGAAGCCCCGGCGACCGAGGGTGGCGCGGGCGGCGACGTCGGCGTCTTCACCTGGTGGGCCGAGGGTTCGGAGAAGGCCGGCCTGGCCGAGCTGGAGAAGCAGTTCAAGGAGAAGTACCCCAACGACACGTTCGTCAACCTCGCCGTCGCCGGCGGCGCCGGCTCGAACGCCAAGGCCAAGCTGGCCGCCGACCTCGAGAACAACAACCCGCCGGACTCCTTCCAGGGCCACGCGGGCGCTGAGCTGTTCGACTACATCTCGGCCAACCAGCTCGAGCCGGTCAACGACGTCATCGAGGGCCTGGGTGCGGCGAGCGTGTTCCCGCAGAACCTGCTCGACCTGATCACCGTCGACGGCAACATCTACTCCGTGCCGTCCAACGTGCACCGCTCCAACGTCGTGTGGGCCAACCCGGCCGTCCTGGAGCAGGGTGGCGTCGGCAACGAGGCCCCCGCTGACATCGACGCGTGGCTGGCCGACATGCAGAAGCTGAAGGACGCCGGTGTGGAGACCCCGCTCGCGGTGGGCACCGCGCCGTGGACGCAGCTGCACCTGTTCGAGAGCGTCCTGCTCGCCGAGCTGGGTACCGACGACTACAACGGCCTGTTCACTGATGGTGACTGGAACTCCCCGAAGGTGGCCTCGGCGGTCGACAAGTACGCCAAGCTGCTCGACTTCGCCAACACCGGTGGAGCCGACGACTGGCCGCAGGCGACCGACATGGTCATCGACGGCAAGGCCGCCTACAACGTGATGGGTGACTGGGCCGTGGCGCAGTTCACCGAGAAGGGCAAGACGGACGGGACGGACTACATCTACTACCCGACCCCGGGTACCGATGGCACCTTCCTCTTCCTGGCTGACTCCTTCACGCTGCCCGTGGGGGCCAAGAACCCCGAGGGCGCCAAGGATTGGCTGAACCTCGTCGGATCCGCCGAGGGTCAGAAGGCCTTCAACATCACCAAGGGCTCGATCCCGGCGCGCACCGACGTGCCTGCGGATGACTTCCCGGCGTACCAGAAGACCGCCATGGAGTCCTTCAGCAACGACAAGATCGCCAGCTCGATCGCACACGGTGCCGCCACCCAGATGGCGTGGAGCGCCGACATGACGACTGCCCTGAGCAAGTTCGTCTCCGACCGTGACCAGGCCTCCTTCGTGTCGGCCCTGGCTGCCGCAGCGGGCACCTACCGCTGATCCCGGCTTCGGTCTGAATCCACAACCACGACGGGCGCCGGGGCAACCGCTCCGGCGCCCCTCGTGTTGGAAGGGAACTCAACGTGCGGAACAAGTGGCAGGGCGTCTTGATGGTCGCCCCGTCGATCGTGCTCGTGATCGTGTTCGTCTACGGGCTGATCGGCCAGAACATCGCGACCTCGCTGGAGCGGGTCACGACCAGGACCTTCGCGGGCAACGAGCGCGTGGTCAGCGAGGGTGGCATCGCCAACTACCAGCTCCTGCTGGCCGACGAGCGTTACCAGCACGCCCTGTGGAACCTGCTCGTCCTCACCGTCGTGTTCGTCGGCGGCACGATGCTGTTCGGCGTCATCTGGGCACTCCTGCTCGAGAAGGGCGTGACGGCCGAGGGCTTCTTCCGGTCGGTCTACTTGTTCCCCATGGCGGTGTCCTTCATCGCGTCGGGCACGGTGTGGAAGTGGCTGCTCTCCCCCGGCATCGGTGACCACGAGGCCATCGGCCTGAACCGGTTGTTCCTGTTGCTTGGCCTGCCCGAACTGCAGAGCCGCTGGTGGTCCGACCCCGGGCCGTTCAACATGGCCGCCATGGCCCTGCCGGCCGTGTGGCAGCTGTCGGGTTACGTGATGGCCCTGTTCCTGGCCGGGTTCCGCGGCATCTCGGTCGACCAGCGCGAGGCCGCACGCGTCGACGGGGCGTCCGAATGGCGCATCTACCGCCACGTGCTGTTCCCGCAGCTCTCCCCCATCGCGCTGTCCGCCCTGATCATCATCGGGCACATGTCGATGAAGACCTTCGACCTGATCTATGCCATCGCCGGCCAGAACAACTACGTCGCGGACGTGCCCTCCACCCTGATGTGGGTGCAGCTCTTCCAGCAGGGCAACGCGCCCACCGCGGCCGCCAACGCGACCATCCTGTTGCTGATCGTGGCGGTGGTCGTCGTGCCCTACCTGATCTACACCAACCGCACCGAGAGGGTGGCCAAGCGATGACGACCGCAGTCCCCGCCGTCGCACCGAACACGACGGTCGTGCCGCCCCGGCGCAAGACGTCCACCCCGAGCCAGCTCACCTGGCGCACCATCCGGATGGCGTTGCTCATCGTCTTCGCCGCCGCCGTCCTGATGCCGATCTACGTCGTGCTCGTGACCAGCTTCAAGTCCCCGGCCGACTTCTCCGTGGCCGGCGCCTGGGACCTGCCGTCCCGGCTCAGCTACGACGGCTGGGCCGCCGCCTGGGACGCCCTGGCCCCCGCCCTGGTCCGCTCGCTCGTCCTCGGCGTCGCCGCGGCCGCGATCTCGTCGTTCCTGGGGTCGATGAACGGCTTCGTGTTCGCGAAGTGGAAGTTCCCCGGGGCCGACATCCTGTTCACGATGTTCCTGTTCGGCATGTTCATCCCCTACCAGGCCGTCATGATCCCGCTGCAGCAGCTCATGATCTCGATGAACACCTCGATGCCGTTCCTGACCGGCATCCCGACGCTGATCATCGCGCACGTGATCTACGGCATCCCGATCTGCACCCTGATCTTCCGCAACTACTACGCCACGGCCGTGCCGGATGAGATCCTCGAGGCCGCACGCGTCGACGGCGCGGGCATGTGGCGGATCTTCACCTCGATCGTGCTGCCGGTCTCGGCGCCGGCCTTCGTGGTCACGCTGATCTGGCAGTTCACCAGCGCCTGGAACGACTTCCTGTTCGCCCTGTTCCTGACCGACCGCAACTCCGGCCCGGTCAC
>JAUNSA010000011.1:0-3443 GCA_030539405.1 Propionibacteriaceae bacterium | reverse complement strand
CCGCCATGAAGGCGCGCGACAAGGATCTGGTGACGACCCTGCGCATGGCGATCGGCGCGCTCAAGAACGAGAAGGTCGCGGGCAAGACCGCCCGTGAGCTGAGCGAGGCCGATGAGGTGGGCGTCCTGCAGCGGGAGGTGCGCACGCGTAAGGATTCGGCGCAGGCCTACACCGACGGCAACCGCCCCGAGTTGGCTGAGCGCGAGCTGGCCGAGGCCGAGATCATCGGGCGCTACCTGCCGGCCGAACTGAGCGAGGCCGAGCTCGACGCGATCGTTGCCGAGGAGGTGGCGGCTGCCGAGGCCGCCCTGGGCGAGAAGCCGAGCATGCGGCAGATGGGCCAGGTCATCAAGGCGGTCAACGGCCGGGCAGCCGGACGCGCCGAGGGGGCCACCGTAGCCGCCAAGGTGAAGGCCGCGCTGGCCTGAGACCAACTCATCACGTACGGCGTCCGGCCGCCTTTCGCCCTTGACAAGGGTGGAAGGCGGCCGGAACTCTGTTCGGTATGACTGACAAGCCCATGGACCCGCGGATCAACCCCAACGAGATCGACGAGGACCTCGACAACACCAACGCCGCCGAGCGGCGCGGTGACGATGGTCATCCGATCAACCCGACCGACGCCGAGGGCGAACAGCCGATGCCGGACGAGAACGCCTGAGCGGCGCTCTGACGGGTCAGGCGGCCGCCTGCAGCACCAGGACGCTCTCGGCGCACCAGGAGCAGTAGGCGGACGCCTCTCCGTGGCGGATCGCGGCCGTGTGGCCGCAGGACAGGTGCGCCTCATCCAGGCGCCAGCGGGCAGTGTGAATCCTCATGTTGTTTCTCCTTCTCCCCACCTGCGGCGCTGAGGCAGCCAACGAGGTGGGCACTTCATGGTTTGATGGGCTCGCAGCGCGGGGTTGCGCCAGCAAGCTGTCGGGCAAGCGGTCCATTCCGCCGGACCCGAACGATTTAGTCTACATGACAATTTTGGGTGTGTCCAGCGGTTGCTTGGCCCGCGGGATGTGCCGTGAGATTCCGTAGCCGAGCGTGAAGAGCGCCACGGTGGCCAGGATGGACAAGAACAGGTAGTACGGCTGGTCCAGCCACGGGAGCAGCGGCTTCTCACGCTGATAAAAGTAGTTGCCCCCGGTGAGGGCATTCGCGATGACCGCGACCACGATGTAGAGGCTGAACCACCCCAGGGCTCGTCGCAGGCCGCGTAGGGAAGGTCGCCACTCGGTGGTGATCCAGGCGAAGGCCGGCATGAGCAGCACGATGGCGTGATTGATGAAGAAGCTCCAGCCCAAGATGTTGGTCACGGGCTGGATGTTCTGCGGATAGCTGAAGCTCGCCCAGGCCCACAGCCCGAAGTAGAACAGCACGTCCATGACGCGGCGGCTCGCGGTGGCCAGGTAGGCCAGGGCCAGCAACGCCGAGATGCGGGAGATGTGCAGCGGAAGCGACTCGGCCCAGTTCCACCCCGTGATCGCGTAGAACCCGTACAACGTGCACTGCTGGAGCACGAGCACCACCAACAGCACCCTGCGCACCAGCGTGCCGTGCTCGCGGACCCAGGCGCGGAAGATGAACAGCAGCGCGGCGAGCACCACGAGGCCGGCGACATAGATCAGGTGATCACGGCCGCCGATGGTGATCCATTCCGGATACGGATCGAGGAAGGAATCCACACGCTGACCCTACGGGGTGGAGCCGGCTTCGGGCGTGCGGCTCGTGGGGGATGGTGTGGTCCCGGTCCCGGTCCCCCCGGCCCCCCGGTGACGAACTCATGCCACCGGATGAGATCGGCGCGCAGAAGGCCCCGATCCCGCAACCAACTCATGCCGGGCTGTGAGTTCGTCCCCGGAGGCGACCAAAGGACCCGCCAGAAGTTGCGTCTGCTGGTGGGTCGTCGAGCATGAAGGGAAGGTGGTCGGCTTCGCAGGGTCCGGGCCCAGCCGCGACCCTCTCGATCCCGAGCTAGGGGGAGCCCGACCTTCTCAGACCGCTCCTGCAACGCGGATCGTCGCTGGTCACCCACGACACCTCACGGTACACTTATTGCGACTGCTTCGATCGTTTCGATTAGGAGGATGGGCTGATGAGCGACATCGCGACGCTGGTACCCGAGCCGGCAGACACCGAGCTGGCCGCGTCTGCCCTGCGCGGAATCGACGCCGCTCTCGGCGCTGAGGGCCCAGTCCGGCTGCGGCTCGGCGGTCAGGCCGGCGAGGTGGAGGTGCCCCGGTCCGCGTTGGCCGCGCTGGCACAGGTGCTCGACAGCTTCGCGCACGGCGAGGGCGTGACCGTCGTTCCCTCACAGGCGGAGCTGACCAGCCAGCAGGCCGCGGATGCGCTGCACGTGTCGCGCCCGTTCCTGATCGGGCTGCTTGATGCGGGCCAGATCGAGTACCGTACGGTCGGCACCCACCGCCGCGTCAAAGCCGCGTCGCTGATCCGCTACCTGCGCGAAGACGACGCCCGCCGCCAAGCGGCAGCTGACGCGCTGGCGACAGAGACCCGCGAGCTCGGCTTCGCCTGATGCAGGTCGTCGTCTACGACGCCAACGTGCTCTATCCCTCCACGCTCCGGGATGTGCTGATCCGGGTCGGGATCGCGCGACTGGCGTACCCGAAGTGGACGGATCGGATTCTCGATGAGGTGTTCCGCAACCTGCGCACCAACCGCCCCGACCTCGACCCCGCACGTCTGGATCGCACCCGCCATCTGATGAACGACGCGATCCGCGACGTGACGGTGGCCGGCTACGAGCACCTGATCGACCAGCTCGACCTCCCCGACGCCGACGACCGGCACGTCCTGGCCGCCGCGGTCCACGCCGAAGCTCAGGTGATCGTCACCCGCAACCTCCGCGACTTCCCCGACGACCGGCTGACAGCCTGGGACGTCACGGCGCAGCATCCAGACGACTTCCTCACCGGGCTACACCAAGACCACCCGGACGCGCTCGGCAGGATCGCCGCCGCGATCGCCCACGCTTGGAGCAACGACGCGAAGCCCGGCGATGTCCTCGACAGTCTGGCCATCGACGCGCCCAACACGTCCGCTCTCGTGCGCCAGACACTCGGGCATCACGGATAGATGCCGCTCCGCCCGCTTCAAGCGGTCAGGAGTGGACTTCGGCGTGGTCATGCGGTCCCTCGTACTCGAGAAGGTACGGGATCGCGAGGAGCATCGCGGGATGCCCCAGCGCAGGCCGTGGCGGGTGCGGGTCGCAGCGAGCAGGAGATTGGTGGGCGCGTAGCGCAGGATGCTGTGGGTGCGGACGCTGGCCGCCCAGATGAGCCGAAACATGGGCATAGCCCTCGCACCCGAAGCCGACCTCGGGCACGACGAAGCCCTGGTGAGAATCATGGTCGAAACATGCTCTCACCAGGGCTTTTGCGTCGGGCTGACAGGATTTGAACCTGCGACCCCTTGACCCCCAGTCAAGTGCGCTA
>JAUNSA010000124.1 GCA_030539405.1 Propionibacteriaceae bacterium | reverse complement strand
GGCCTTCCCGGGGGCCTCGCCGGCGGTGGCGGGGCCGGCATGCCCGGGCTGGGCGGACTGACCGGCGGCGGTGGCGCCGCGTCCGCGGGCGCCAACATCGTCGTCGTGGTGCCGGACACCTGGCAGCTCGAGGCCGAGGTCGGCACCGCCGACCTGCCCGTCCTCGCCCCCGGCCAGGACGCCGTCGTCACCCCCACGGGCACGTCGAACCATGTCGCCGGCACGGTGGACACCGTCGGCATCGTCGCCTCCGCGCAGGCGGGTCAGGCGGCCATGTTCCCGGTCACCGTGGCGATCACCGAGGCGAACTCGTCGCTGTTCTCGGGTGCGGACGCCGACGCCGTGGTCACGACCGGGACGGTCCGCGACGTCCTCACCATCCCTGCCGCCGCGCTGTGGATCACCGACGGGGCGCCCACCATCCGCCGCCCCGACGGCAGCAGCGTCGCCGTCACCACCGGCCGCCGCTTCGGCGAGCGCATCGAGATCACCGACGGATTGTCCGAGGGCGACGAGGTGCTGGCCGCCCGCAGCGTCGTGGTCACCGCCCCACCGCGTCCCCAGTTCGGCCCGAACGGGACGTTCGCCTCCCCCGACCCGTCCCCGTCGGCGAACCGATGACCGCGCTGCTGCGGATGTCGGGGGTCCGCAAGACCTACGACACGGGGGCGATCCAGGTCGAGGCGCTGCGCGGCATCGACCTGGACGTCGCCGAGGGTGACTTTGTCGCGATCATGGGCCCGTCCGGGTCGGGCAAGTCGACGCTGATGCACATCCTCGGCTGCCTGGACGTCCCGTCGGCCGGCACCTACGAACTCGACGGCGTCGACGTCAGCCAGATGACCGAGACCGACCTGGCCGAGGTCCGCAACCGCCGGATCGGCTTCGTCTTCCAGCAGTTCAACCTGCTGCCCTCGATGACGGCCCTGCGCAACGTCGAGCTGCCGCTGGTGTACGCCGGCGTGGGCAAGGCCGAGCGCCACGAACGCGCCTTGGACGCCCTGGGTCGCGTGGGCCTGGCCGAACGCGTCCACCACCGCCCCGGCGAGCTGTCCGGCGGCCAACAGCAGCGCGTGTCGGTCGCCCGCGCCCTGGTCACCGACCCCGCCCTCCTGCTGGCCGACGAGCCCACCGGCAACCTCGACTCCGTCTCCACCCGCGACGTGTTGGACCTGTTCCACTCGCTTCACGACGCCGGGCGCACCATCGTCCTGATCACCCACGAGGCCGAGGTCGCCGAGGAGGCCCACCGCGTGGTGCGCATCACCGACGGGCTGCTCTCTGAGGGAGCCCACCCCGAGGGAGCGGGGGCGCACGCATGAGCTGGTCGGAGACGTTCCGCACCGCGATCGAGGCCCTGCTGGGGCGCCGGATGCGGTCGCTGCTGACCATGCTCGGCATCCTCATCGGCATCGCCGCGGTCATGCTGACCGTCGGCCTCGGCGAGGGCGCGCGCCACCAGATCACCGCCGAGATCAACAAGCTCGGCTCCAACCTGCTGATCGTCATGCCCGGCTCGCTGTCGGGCGGCAGCGCGGCCGCGCCCGGGGCGTCCAGCCTGACGTTGGCGGACGCCGCGCTCCTGTCCGACCCGGCCGTCGCGCCCGATGTGGCCGGCGTCGCCCCCGTGATGGGGACGCGGGTCAGCGTGCAACGCGGCACCGAGAGCTGGTCGTCGACGACGACGGGCACCACCGTGGACTGGACCGACGTCCGCGGGCGCGCGCTGGTGGACGGCCGCTTCTTCACCGAGGTCGAGCAGGCCTCGGCCGCCCAGGTCGCCGTGCTCGGGCCGACCGTCGCGGGCCACCTGTTCGAGGACTCCCCCGCCGTCGGCCAGGAGATCGTCATGAGCGGGCAGACGTTCCTGGTCGTGGGCGTCCTGGAGTCGGTGGGCGCCAACGCCATGTCCAACGACGACGACCTGGTCGTGCTGCCGATCACGACGGTCGCGCAGCGGCTGGTGCCGCCGGCGATGGCGGGCGGGCTCCAGTCGATCTACGTGGCCGCGCGCGACGACGCCTCGATCTCGTCGGCCCACCAGCAGATCACGCGCGCGCTCACGGTCAACCACGGCACCACCTCCGCCGACCAGGACTTCTCGATCATGACGTTCCAGGCGCTGCTCACCGCGATGGACACCATGACCGGCGTCCTGACGACCCTGCTGGCGGGGTTGGCCGGCATCTCCCTGGTCGTCGGCGGGATCGGCGTGATGAACATCATGCTGGTCTCGGTGACCGAGCGCGTCCGGGAGATCGGCCTGCGCAAGGCGCTGGGGGCCACCCCCGCCCTGATCCGCCGGCAGTTCCTGGTCGAGGCCGGCATCCTCGGGTTGCTGGGTGGGGCGCTGGGCGTCCTGCTCGGCATCACCGGGGCGCTGATCCTGACCCCGCTGCTGGACCTGCAGGTGACCGTGTCGCTGCCGGCCACCGCCCTCGCGCTGGCCGTCTCCCTGGGCATCGGCATCATCGCCGGCACCTACCCCGCCTCCCGCGCGGCCAACCTGCCCCCGATCGACGCCCTCAGGAGTGACCGATGAGCCTGCTGAAACGACGGGGCGTCGTGGCCGGAGTGGCCGCCCTCCTCGTACTGGGGTTGTTGGTCTGGGCCCTGTGGCCGCGCACCACCGAGGCCGCCTACGTCACCGCACCCGCCACCCGCGGCTCGGTCGCCCAGACCCTGTCCCTGGTCGGGCCCGTGGAGCGGGTGGGCCAGGCCGAGGTCACCTACCGCACCCCGGGGATGGTCACCGCCGTCCACGCCCGACTCGGCGACGACGTCACCGCCGGCCAGCCCCTGGTCAGCATCGACCCGGCCCCGCTGCGCCTGAGCGTGCTGCAGGCCCGCGCCCAGCTCGCCCAGGCCGAGGCGCAACTGGACGCCAACCTGGCGGCGCAGCGCGCCGGCGAGGACGCCCCGTCGGCCGGCCTGCCCACCCAGCAGCCGCCCGCGGCCCCGCCGGGTGGTCCTCCGGGCGGTCCTCCCGGTCCCCCGGTGACGGGCCCGCCGGGCACCCCGGGGACGCCCGGAGCTCCGGGTGGGCCCGGCGCGCCCGACTACCTGATCGCGCTGAACGCCTCCCTGGCCAACCTGCAGGAGGCCGTGGCCGTGCAGCAGCAGCGCTGCGTGCCGGTGTTCGCGATCTTCCAGCAGCTCCGTGATGGACGCGACAATCTGCCGAACCTGCCCGAGGTGCCCACCCTCCCGGAGCTGCCCGACCTCCCGGAGGTGCCCGAGGTGCCGGAGACCCCGACACCTGAGCGCCCCCCGGGCGCCTACCCGATCCCGGGTGGTCCCCCGCAGCCGATCTACCCCACGCCGACGCCCGAGCCCAGCGTGACCCCGGAGCCCTCGCCCGAACCCACGGCCTCGCCGGAGCCCTCGCCGGATCCGAGCGCCTCACCCCAACCCATCGTGTCCCCCGAGCCTTCGCCGACACCCACCGCGTCGCCGCAGCCGGTGCCCGACCCCACCCCGACACCCACGGCGTCCCCCACCCCCGGCCCGACGCCGGGCCCGACCCCGACGCCCGACCCGCGCCTGCCCGACCTGGTCGAGTTCAGCGAGGAGATCGAGGCGTGCTCGGCGGCGATGGTGGCCCTTGCCGCGGCCGAGGCCGAGACCGGCGCGGCGATCAACACCGCGGTGGTCGGGTTCGCCGAGCAGACCCAGCAGGCCCAGCAGGCGTTGGCCCGTGCCCAGGCCGAGCTGGAGGCCGCGATGGCTGCCGCCCGCACCCAGGCCGAGGAGGCCGGACGCCGGGCCGCCGAAGAGGCGATCCGTCAGGCTCGCGCCGACCTGGAGGCCCAGATGGCGGCCTCCTTCGGCGGCCGGGTGACCAACGCCACGATCGCCAACGACCGCGCCCGGCTGGTCCAGGCCCGCCAGGGCGTGGAGAGCGCCGAGGCCGACCTGGCCGCGGCGACCGCCACCAGCCCGATCACGGGCGTCGTGGGCGCCCTCGACTTCGCCGTCGGCGAGAGCTCGGCCGGACGCTCCGCGATCGTCGTGGGGCCCGGCGCCGCCGAGGTGAGCGTGGAGGTCCCTCTGTCGAGTCGCGCCCTGGTCGCGCCCGGCGTCCCCGCCAGCGTGGGCGCCCTGGCCGCACCGGCTTCCCTGGGCGGCCAAGTGGCCAGCGTCAGCGTCCTGCCCGAGGGCAGCGGCTCGCCGACCTACCGCACCACGATCGTGGCCGACGACCCCGAGCAGTCGCTGCGGTCGGGCTCGTGGGCCCAGGCGACGCTCGCCCTGGCCCGCGCCGATGACGTCCTCACCGTGCCCGCCTCGGCGGTCACCAAGATCACCGACACGACCGCGACGGTCGAGGTGGTCGACGCCGCCCTCGACCAGACCGCCCGGACCGTCACCGTGGTCACCGGCCGCGCCGGCGGTGGCCGCGTTGAGATCGTCTCCGGGCTGGACGACGGTGCCCTCGTGGTGCTCGCCGACCGCCGCCTGCCCGTCCCCGGCGGCATCGACCAGTACGCCCCGGCGAGCCGCGCCTCTGCCAGCCCCACCCCGGCCCGATGAGGCGTCCGCCCGACCAGGCGGCCCTCAGCGCCGCCCTCGCGGTCGCCGCGCGCCTGGAGGCCGGCCATGAGGTCGGACGCCCCGAGCTCGCCACCGCCGTGCGCACGACGCTGGCCCGGCTCGCGCACGCCCACCCTGGCAAGCTGGTCGAGGTGCGCGTCCCGCCGTACGCGGCCGTGCAGGTCGGCGTCCCCGGCCAGACGTCGGCGCACACGCGCGGCACCCCGCCCAACGTGGTGGAGACCGACCCGCGCACGTGGCTGGCGCTGGCATCCGGACGCCTCGCCTGGGCCGACGCGGTGGCGTCCCGTCGGGTCAGCGCGAGTGGCGCCCACGCCGACATCGCCGGCCTGCTGCCGGGCGTGTCCGACGGCCAGGTCTGAGCGAACTCAGCGAGCGCGGCGGCTGGCCAGGTCGATGACCTCGGCGTCCGGGCGGGGGTCCAGGCGACACAGGATGCCGTCGGCATTGGCGAAGACCACCCCGGGCACGGTGAACTCCTCGGTGACCTCCTCGAAGCCGAGTTCGGCGTGCATGGTCCGGGAGGCGCGGTTGCGGGCGCTGACCACGTAGAAGACCGCCTCGTCGCGGGCCAGGACCCAGTCGATCCTCGCCTGGGTGAGGCGGCGTCCGATCCCGCGGCGTCGATGGGCCGGATCGACCACGACCCCGCTGAGGTACCACCCGTCGGGGGCGCCGTGGCCGCCGTCGGCCACCGGGGTGAGGTAGGCCAACCAGCCGTAGCCGATCACCTCGCCGGCGTGTTCGGCCACGACCAGCTTCTGGTGGTCCTCGTCGAAGCGGCGGCCGAGGATCGCCTCCCACGCGACCGGGTCGCCGCCCTCGCGTTGGGCGAGCAGCGAACTGGTCTGGCCCAGGTCGGCGCGCTCTCCGTCCCGGATCAGGACGTCAGGAAGCGGGACGCCATGGGCGTCCGGCTCATACGGGGCGAAGAACATGTGCACAGTGGTCCCACACTGGCACATCGACAAGGCCGCGCCGCGGGCGTCCCATTGCGCGGCCCGTGAAGCGCAGCCCGCCCGCGGAGTGCCACCTCACAAGGAGGGCAGCAGCTCGCTGAGCTCCAACGGGGTGACCTGGCGGCTGTACTCGGCCCACTCGGCCCGCTTGTTGCGGAGGACGAAGTCGAAGACGTGCTCGCCGAGGGTGTCGGCCACCAACTGCGAGTTCTCCATGGCGCGGACGGCGTCGTCGAGGCTGGTCGGCAGCGGGTTGATCCCGAGCGCGGCGCGCTGCTTGTCGGTCAGCGACCAGACGTCGTCCTCGGCCGGGTCCGGCAGCTCCAGCTCCTGCTCGATGCCCGACAGGCCCGCGTTCAGGATCAGCGCGTAGGCCAGGTACGGGTTGACCGAGCTGTCCAGCGAGCGGATCTCGACGCGGGCCGAGCTGGCCTTGCTGGGCTTGAACATCGGGATGCGCACCATCGCCGACCGGTTGTTCTGGCCCCACGTGATGTAGGCGGGCGCCTCCCCACCGGCGGCCAGGCGCTTGTAGGAGTTCACCCACGGGTTGAGCACGGCGCTGAGTTCGGCGGCATGGTGGAGGATGCCGGCCACGAACTGGCGTCCGGTGCGCGACAGGTTGAACTCGCCCGCCGCGTCGTAGAACGCGTTGGTGTCGCCCTCGAACAGCGAGACGTGGCTGTGCATGCCCGAGCCGGGCTCCTGCGACAGCGGCTTGGGCATGAATGAGGCGAACCGGTCCTGCATGACCGCGACCTCCTTGACCACGACCCGGAAGGTCATGATGTTGTCGGCCATGGTCAGGGCATCGGCGTAGCGCAGGTCGATCTCCTGCTGCCCGGGGCCGGCCTCGTGGTGGCTGAACTCGACCGAGATGCCCATCTGCTCGAGCATCGCGATCGCGGTGCGGCGGAAGTCGGTGCCCGCGGTGTCGGTGGTGTGGTCGAAGTAGCCGGACGTGTCGACCGGGGTTGGCTCGACGCCGGGCACGAGCGGGCGCTGGAACAGGTAGAACTCGATCTCGGGGTGCACGTAGTAGGTGAACCCCATGTCGGCGGCCTTCTTCATGGCCCGCTTCAGGACGCCGCGGGGGTCGGCATAGCTGGGGGAACCATCCGGCAGACCGATGTCGCAGAACAGCCGCGCCGTGCCGCCCGAGGTGCCGCGCCAGGGCAGCATCTGGAACGTCGAGGGGTCCGGACGCGCCACCATGTCGGACTCGTAGACGCGCGCGAAGCCCTGGATCGCCGACCCGTCGAACCCGATCCCCTCGCTGAGGGCACCTTCGAGTTCAGCCGGGGCGATCGCCACGGACTTCAGGAAACCCAGCACGTCGGTGAACCAGAGCCGGACGAACCGGACGTCCCGCTCCTCGATCGCGCGCAGGACGAAATCGGTCTGCTTGTCCATGGGTCCCATGGTGGTCGATGCGGTGTTACGCGCGGGTTACATGGTGCGGCTTCTGGGCGGCCCTTGTGGAGGTGTCAGGGCTTGAACGTGTCGAACGCCGAAGTGCCCCAGTTCTCCTCCGCGTCCTCCTCGTCCTCGTCAGGGTCGTTGAAGCGCGGGTCGTTCTCCCAGGCGTCGTTGCGCTGCTGGGCGTGCTGGAGTGCCTGCTCGGCCTCGAGGCGCGACGGGTAGGGGCCGAGCCGGTCCTCGGCCGGGCCGCCCTCGTACTGCTCGACCTGGCCGGTGACCAGGTTGTAGTACCACTCCAGATCGTGGGTCATGGTCGTGTCGCCCTTCTCGCCGAGTCGTCGCTTTCGTCAACACTATGATCGGCGCGTGACTCCCATCAAGCCTTTCCCGGTCTCGGCACGCCGTCGCGTGCCGGCGTCCATCCCGCGACCCCACTACGTCGACCAGCCCCGGCCCGAGCGCTATGACGGTCCGCACGTGCAGAGCGCCGAGACGATCGAGCTGATGCGGGAGTCGTGCCGGATCGCGTCCGACGCCATGTACGAGGCGTCCCGCGCGATCGCGCCGGGCGTGACCACCGACGAGCTGGACGCCATCGCCCACGAGTACATGTGCGACCACGGCGCCTACCCGAGCTCGCTGGGCTACCGCGGCTTCCCGAAGGCGTGCTGCACCTCGGTGAACGAGGTGATCTGCCACGGCATCCCGGACGCCCGCCCGCTCGAGGACGGCGACCTGGTCAAGATCGACGTGACGGCATTCAAGAACGGCGTCCACGGCGACAATTGCGGCACGTTCTTCTGCGGCGACGTGGACGAGGAGTCCCGCCTGCTGAGCGAGCGCACCCACGAGGCGATGATGCGGGGCATCCGCGCGGTCAAGCCCGGGCGCCAGACGAACGTGATCGGGCGGGTCATCGAGTCGTACGCCAAGCGGTTCGGCTACGGCGTGGTGAAGGAGTACACCGGCCACGGCGTCCACACCGCCTTCCACTCCGGGCTGGTGATCCTGCACTACGACAACGACGTGTACCGCGACGTGCTCGAGCCGGGCATGACGTTCACGATCGAGCCGATGCTCGCCCTGGGGTCGGCCGAGTCTCATGTCTGGGACGACAACTGGACGGTCGTCA
>JAUNSA010000123.1 GCA_030539405.1 Propionibacteriaceae bacterium | reverse complement strand
TCGGCCTCGGCCCGCTCGGCGGTCACGCGCTCAGCCTCGGCGCGTTCGGCGGCGATCCGGTCCAGCTCCGTGGCCCACGACCCATCCGGCGGCAGCAGTTGCCCACCACCGGGTGCTCCGGGCGCTCCGGGCGCCCCTTCCGTGCCCGGGGTGTCCGAGGCGGGCGGGCCGTCGGTGGCACCGGGGGCGTGTGGTTCAGCCGGGGCGTCCGGGGAACCCGGCACGGCCTCGGCACCCGGGGCGTCCGCCGCACCCCCGACCACGATGGCCGGCCGCAGTGTGCGCTGTTCGTGGGCGTCCCCACTGGTCATGCCCAGGGCCACGCCCAGCACCGAACTCACCACGAGCACGACGCCCACGGCGGCCCCGATCAGCCTGGTCCACATGACAGCTCCTCTTCGCGTTCGACCCTCCGGCTCCCCCGGATCGTCACCCCAGTTCACCGCACAGACATGAAACGCGCCGGACGCGTGGATGAGAAGGTTCTCATCCACGCGTCCTGGTTGGGGTGCCGCCCACGTGACGTGGGCTGGGTCAGACCGTGAACCCGCGATGCCGCTGGAACAGGCGGTACATCATGCCCACGGTCTGCAGGGCGGCCAACAGGGCCAGCATCGGCCAGCCGATCCACAAGGCGATCTCCTTCACCAGCAGGGGAAGCTGGGTCCAGGTGAGCACCAGCATGCCCAGCGTGACGGCGACGTAGACCAGGGGCATCAGGTAGGCGTTGTTGCCCTTGCCCTTCTCGGCGGCGGCCTGAGCCCCCCAGTTGTCCACCTCGACCCGGCTGAGGAACTTCGCCCACGCACGGATGAAGTGCCCAAGTTTCAGCCACATGTAGAACTCGCCGGGGAGGAACAGGACGGCGAACAGGACGTCGCGGGCCGTGCGGTCGTGCATGGACAAGGCAGTGCGGATGTTGAGCGCGATGGCGACCAGCGGCGGGATCAGCCACAGCGGCGAGAACACCCAGGCGCCGATGCTCAGCGAGCCCAGCAGCAGGATGACGAAGCCGACCCGGACCACCAGGTTCAGCAGCATCGACCAGTTCTCCAGCCAGCGCAGGCGCAGGTTCGGGTGGAAGGGCTGGCCCTGCAGGTTGCCGCGCTGGCCGGGCCACATCAGGTCGATGGCGCCGTAGTTCCACTTGACCTGCTGGGCGTCCAGGCTCTTCAGCGTCAGCATCGGCCCCACGTCGGCGCGCGCGCGCTGGCGCTGATCTTGGTGGAGTAGCCGCAGCGCTTCAACTGGATCGACAACAGGGAGTCCTCCACCTCGGAGTCCGAGACCCACGGGCCGCGCTGGCGGTACTCGTCGCGCACGGTGCGCAGGGCCTCCATGGAGAAGATGGAGCACTGCCCGCCGAGGACTGCCATGTTGCGCCCGCGGACGAGGTTGAGCATGTTGAAGCTGGCGAACTGCTGGCGCTGGCCGGCGATGAGGAACCGCTCCCCCTCGTTCTCGCCCTCGTCGTAGTCGATGGAGTAGATGGCGCTGATGCCCCCGATGCGGGAGTCGGACTCGATCTCGGCCAGTAGCCGGGCGATGGCGTTGCGCTCCAGGATCGTGTCGCCGTCCACGCCCAGGAAGTAGTCGCAGTCGGCCTCCACCAGGCGGAAGCCGATGTTGAGCGCGCCCACCTTGCGCTCGTCGAGCTTGCCGACGTCGTGGACGTGCACGTCGCAGACCATGACCTCGTCGCGGTAGGTGCGCGTGTGGCGTCCGGCCAGCTCGCGGGCCATCCACAAGGTGTCGTCACTGGTGTTGTTGATGATGACGTGCACCACATCGGGCAGGCGGGTCTGGTCGAGCAGGCCCTGGAGGACCTCCTTGATCGTCGCTTCCTCGTTGTAGGCGGGGATGACGCACCCGACGCGGGCACGCCGGGTCTCCTCGGGCACGTAGTTGCCCACGTACAGGGCGAGGTCCGCGCCGGCGGCCTCCTCGGTCTGGGTGTGGTCCTGGGGCAGCAGGGCGCTGTCGGCACTGTCCCCGGTGAGATCCACGACCTCGTCGCGCGTCAGCTGTTGTGTCATGGCTCACATCCTGTGCCCACCGGCGCTCCAAAAACGACCGGGTCGGCCACCAGTTCGGACGCCGCCGCTACCAGTGTTCGACCACAGGGGGACGCGTCCCCCTACCGGGAACCACCGGGATCGGCGAACTGGTGGTGCCGGGGGTGGTTTCCCCGGGGGCGGGCTGCCCAGACTGGAGCTGTCGATCCGTACCACGGCACCAGGAGGTCCCGATGTCCCCCATCACCGGAGTGTGGCGCCCGTTCGTGGGTGGCCTCGCGGCCGTCCTGTTCCTGTGCGGGTGCGGGACGCCCCCGTGGCAGGAGGCCGGCATCGCGGTGCCGGGCAGCTCCTCCCCGGGGGGTGCCAGCCCGTCACCGGCCGGCGCCCCCCGGCCCGAGGAGACACCGCTGCCCTGGCCGCTCAACATGCTCCCGCCGTTGCCGAAGGAACGCGAGGAGGCCAAGGGGCCCGCCCGGACGCCGTCGGCGCCACCGAGCCCCACCCCCACCCCGACGCCGGAGCCGACCCCGGAACCGGCGCCACCCATGGTCGTGGACGACCTGGCGTCCGGACGCGCCGACCGCACCTTCGCGGCCGGCGCCTTCGCCGTTACCGCCCAGTACTGGTCGACGCGCGGCAAGCCCGACTGGACGCCCGCGGCGGTCAAGCCGCTCACGATCAACGTGTCGGCCGTCGGGGCCAAGGACCTGGCCCTCACGGGCCTGTCGGTCAACGTCGAGCGGCTGACCCCGCACGGCTGGGTCGCGGTGGGGCCGGGTGTGGTCTCGCCGGTGGAGCTGGGCCCCTCCGCCCCGCACATCTCGGCCCCGGGCAGCGCGAGCACCACGGTGATGGTCGGCTCGATCGAGCCCGACTCCCATGCGCTGCGCTACACGCTGGCGTTCTCGATCAGTTCGGGACGCAACCAGCGCACTCAGACCAGCGGGACGGACTCGTTGGTCGTCACGCTGGTCCCCGGCACCTGAGGCGCCCCCTGCTCCAGGCGTCGGCGCAGTTCCACCCGGGAGCCGAGCCCCAGCTTCGTGAGGACGTTGTGCACGTGGTACTCGGCGGTCCGCACGGTGACGAACAGGCCCTCGGCGATCTGCCGGTTCGTCATCCCCTGGCCCACCAGCAGCGCGATCTCGCGTTCCCGCGAGGTGAGCGCGCCGAGCAGGGTGGCCGTCGGCGTGGTCTGCTCGGCCTCGGCGCTGCGCTCCTCCTGCGGGACGAGGGCGGCCAGGCGGTCGCGCCAGGCGGCGGCACCGCACGCGTCCAGCACCGCGACCGCCTCGGCCAGCAGCTCCCCGCAGGCGGGCGTGCCACCCGCTCCCGGTGAACGGGCCCAGTCCTCGGCGAGGACGGCGGCGTACAGGCGGAAGGCGCTGGCCGGGTCGGCCGCCCCCTGGGCGGCCAGGTGCTGGGCTGCCTCGGCGAACCGGATGGCCTCGGTGCCGTGGTCGCCGGCGGCTCCCGCGAGGACGGCGTCGGCGTGGGCGAGGGCGTAGGCCAGCGCGTGCTGCTCGTAGTCCTGGGCGGCCAACTGCGCGCGGGCGGCGCGCGCGGCGGCGACGTTGCCGGCGGCCACGTGCCCCCGGACGCGCAGGACCCCGGTCAGGACAGCATTGGTGGTGACGGCCATCCCGACCTCCCACACCTCGTCGAGCAGGGCGGCGGCCCCGGCCCCGTCGCCCTCGATGGCGATCAGCCGCCAGGCCGACGTGATCCGGTGGTAGGCGTCGGCGAGGATCTCCACCCGGCCCTCGTCGAGCCAGCCGAGGTACTGGTCGGCCACGGCCGTCTCGCCGCGACAGGCGGGGACGAGCGCGGCCACGGCGAAGGACTGCTGCCAGTAGCTGCGCTGCAGCCCATCGAGGCTGTAGGAGAGCTGGCGGTCGGCCAGCGCATGCGCCGTGTCCCAGTCGCCGGCCACGAACGCGATCACGGCCCGGGTGAGCTCGAGTTGGACGCGCAGCATCGGCATCACCCGCTGGGCCGCCTCGGTCATGCCGCGGCGGGCGGCCCCGACCTCGCCGCGCCAGGACTGGAACAGGCCCAACGTCCCGAGCAGGTGCGGGCCGAGGACGAGCTGCTTGAGCGGGTCGGCGTCGATCTGGGGAACCAAGGCCTCGAGCTTGGCGATCCCGGAGCTGGGCGGGGCGCCCGCATCCAGGGTGGGCATCATGATCTCGTGGCCGCAGGCCATCACCTCGAGCTCGGCGACGTAGGCAGCCTCCGGCTCGACGCTGGCGCGCTTGCGCAGCACGGCGGTCAGGTTCGCGAACGGGCGCGGATCCAGTGGGATCGCATGGATCAGCGACTGGATCGCCGCCAGCGCGATGCCATGCGTGTAGGACATGAGCTCGCGGGAGTCGGCGATGGGCTCGGGCCTGAGCCTGAGCAGGCGGGCCACGCCCTCGGTGTAGTCGCCGCGCTCGAGGTCGACCACGGCCAGCCCCACCGAGCGGGTCATCGACGGCTCGAGGTCCTCGATCTCGGCGCCGATCTTCTCCAGCAGGCCGGGGGCGCCCGCCCGGAGGGCGGCCAGCACCATCTCGACCGCGAGCGAGGGGTCGAGGCGGACGCCGAGGCGGGCCAGGCGGAAGCCCAGCGGGAAGTCCCGGTTGGCGTACGCGGCGGCCAACTGGGTGATGACCTCCCAGGCCACCTCGGCTCGCTGCTGGGGGTCGGCGGTGGCCGCCGCAGCCACGCGGTGCGTCAGGGCCGGGAGCCCGTCGAGGGCCTCGGCGAGCGCGACCTGCGCGGCGGCGACCTCGGCGCCGCCGGCGCGGTCGAGGATCGCCTGGCGCGAGGGTTGGTGGCGGATCCGGATCCCGGTCGGCGTCCGGTCGACCAGCCGGGTCGCCGACAACTCCCCCAGGCCGGCCTCGTCCAGGCCCTGGTGGTGGGCGACGCGCGTGAGCTCACGCGCCGTCAGCTCGCCGGCCAGCGCCAGCGCGACCAGGGCGGCGCGCACGGGCGGCGTCGCGTTCGCGAGCACCCCGTCGGTGTGCACCCGCAGGACGCCGTCGCGCGCGTGCGCGCGCACGCTCAGCGCACTCAGGGCGTCCAAGGGGCCCGCGCTGTGGCCGCTGAGCCGCACCTGGTCCACCAAGGAGACCAGCAGGCTCGGGTAGCCGCCGGTCACCGCGTGGGCGCGCTCGAGCGCCGCCCCCTCCACGGGGAGGCGCAGTTCGCTGCGCAGGAACTCCGACACCTGGGGCAGCGACAGCGGTTCCACCTGGATGAGCCGCCCGCGCGAGGGCTGGCGCAGCAGCAGCCCGAGCCCGTCGAGCAGGAAGGTCTCGGTGTCGGTGCTGGTGATGATCCACCACACGGGCAGCCGGAAGCTGCGCCGCAGGACGCGCCACAGGATGCGCTGGGACTCCTCGTCGAGCCACTGGGCGTCCTCGATGACGACGCACACCTCGCCGGCCTTCTCCAGCGTGCGCAACAGGTCGTGGGCGGTCGCAGACTCGTTCTCGTCACCGAGGAGGGCCGCCAGGTCCTCCACCCCGGACAGCGGCGTCTCGGCGTGGTCGGGGAAGAGGTCGACGACGACCTGGCGCAGGCCCGAACGCCGGGCCACCTCGGCGGCCAGGGCCGACTTGCCGACGCCTTCGGCGCCGCGCAGCCAGGCGACGAAGGAGCCGCCATCGGGCGTGGGCCAGTCACCGGCCAACGCCTCGAGGTGCACCTGCCTGCCGACCAGCGACACAGCCACCCCCTCCCCCCAGAGTCAGCGCAACATTACAGGTGCGCCGCGCCGCTGCGCAGCGGTCGGCCCAGCCACCGGGCGACACCCTCGGGCCGGATGGTCCGGCGTGGAATGCTGGTGGGGTGCAGTTGATGTCGATCACCGCCGGCGACGAGGTCCGGCTGACCCGGTTGCGGCGCATGAAGGCGGTGGCGTTGTCGCTGCTGGTCGGCGCCGCCATCATCTACCTGGCCACCCTGGGCCTGGACCACTCCGGCGTCTGGGGCTATGTCAACACCATGGCCGAGGCCGCCATGGTCGGCGCGCTGGCCGACTGGTTCGCCGTGACCGCGCTGTTCCGGCACCCGCTGGGGCTGCCCATCCCGCACACGGCCATCATCCCCCGCAAGAAGGACGAGCTCGCCGGCTCCCTGCAGTCGTTCTTCGCCAGCAACTTCCTCACCGAGGAGGTCGTGCGCGAGCGCATCGCGGACGCCGCCCTGTCCCGCCGCATCGGCGGTTGGCTGCAGGACGAGGCGCACGCGCGCCGGATCGTCGCCGAGGGCGTCCGGGTGGCGCGCACCCTGCTGGGCCGGATCAAGGACGAGGACGTCGAGGCGCTGGCCGTCGACGTGATCCTCCCCCGGCTCGACCGTGAGCCGGTCGCGGCCATCACCGGCGCGCTGCTCGACGGCATCGTCGCCGATCGCGCCCACAAGGGGTTCGTGGACCTCGTGCTGCGCGAGCTGCACACGTGGCTGACGAAGAACCCGAAGGCGTTCACCGCGATCCTCCACGAGAGGGCCCCGCGCTGGTCGCCGCACTTCGTGAACCAAAGGGTCGTCTCCGCGGTGTACTGGCAGGCGCTGGACTGGGTGAGCGCCGTCCGTGACGACCCCGAGCACACAGCACGGCAGGGGCTGGACGACCTGCTGTTGCGCATCGCGTCCGACCTGCAGCAGGACGCCTCGGTCCAGGGCCGCTTCGAGGCGCTGAAGAACCGGCTGCTCACCCACCCGCAGGTGGGCCGCACCGTGGTGTCGCTGTGGGCCAGCGTCCGGGCGAGCCTGGAGGCGGTCCTCGACGATGCCGAGTCGGGCCTGCACGAGCGGGCGGTCCGCGGCGTCCGCGAGTTGGGCGAATCGCTGCTGACCGATGAGGCGCTGTCCGACCGGGTGAACAGCACCGTCTCGGACGCCGCCTCCTGGCTCGTCACCACCTACGGCAACGAGCTCAGTTCGGTGATCAGCCACACCATCCAGCGCTGGGACGGCCGCGACGCCGCCCAGCGCATCGAGCTCTACGTCGGTCGCGACCTGCAGTTCATCCGGATCAACGGCACCGTGGTCGGCGCGCTGGCCGGCCTGGTCATCCACGCCATCAGCCAGCTGGTGATCTGACACTCACCCGGCGACCAGGGCCGCCTTCAGCGCGAAGCTGACCAGCCAGTGCGTGGCCATGAAGTCGCCGTCGGTGATCTCGGACGCCACGGCCGCCACCTGGGCGGCGGACGCGTCGGCGATCCGGTCGGAAGCACCCCGATCCAGCACCGGGGCGAGCTCGCGCAGGTGCCAGGCCCGCGACAGCGCCAGCCCCAGCAGGTGCGCTGCCTGACCGTCGGTGGCGTCCACCCCGGTCGGGGCGCCCAGCAGGGGGTCGCCCTCGTCGGCCAGGGAGGGCAGGAAGGCCCCGACCCAGTCGCGGAAGTCGTCGGCAGGCAGCACCCGCTGCATCAGGACGGCCTCGGCCAGGCCGGGTGACAGGAAGTCGTGCCCGCTGGGCTCCCAGGCGATCGGGTAGCCGCGGTCGGCCCCGAACCACTGCCGGGCGTGGGCGTCCACCACCTCGATCAACGTGGGCGATCCGACGGCGTCGGCCGCGTCGCGGGCCAGCAGCAGCGCGAAGGCCGTGTTGGAGTGGACGCCGTGGCGGACCGGCGCGTGCAGGGTCGGCAACCACGCGGCGAACCGCTCGGTCAGCAGGACGCCCAGGGGCTGGGTGGCCTCGGCCCAGGTGGGGTTGCCGGAGGCGTCCGCCGCGGCGACGAGTTGGAGGGCCCAGGCCCAGCCGTAGGGGCGCTCGAAGCCCGGGCGTCGGCGGAGCAGCTCCACCTCGGCGTCCAGGTTGGCGGACGTCAGGCGCTCGTCCAGGAGCGCGACGAGGTCGTCACGTGTGCCGGGGGTGAGGTGGTCGGACGCCTCGGCCAGCAGCGTCAGCCCCGACCACAGCATGTGGACGCAACTGTGCCAGTCGAAGCTGCCGTGGAACGCCGGGTGGAGCCGTTGGGGCGTGGCGTCGGTGTCCTCGGGCCCGGTCACCGTGTGCTGGGCGGCCCACGGGTAGGTCTGGGTGACGGCGGCGACCACGGTTCGCGCCCACCCCTCGGCGTGCGCGGACCGCCAGTCGTGCGTCATGTCAGGCCTCCGCGGGACCCTCGGTGTCCACCTGCTCGCCGGGTGACTGCGTCACCTCGGCCGCGTCCGGCGCCGCCGCCGGCTCCGCGATGGGCTCGGCCGGCTCGGACGGTTCAACCGGCTCAGCCGGCGACGCGGGCGGTGCCGAGGGCGGGCTGGGGACGGGCGTGGCGGGCTGGT
>JAUNSA010000122.1:6054-8350 GCA_030539405.1 Propionibacteriaceae bacterium | reverse complement strand
CCCGGGGACGCCAGGGCCCGCAGGAAGGCCACACCGAACGCCAGGACCGGAATCGCCACCAGTGCCCCGAGGATGCCGGAGATGATGCCGCCGGCGGTGATCCCCAGCAGGACGGCCAGGGGATGCAGGTTGACCGCCGACCCCATCACCAGCGGCTGCAGGAAGGTGCTCTCGATCTGCATGACGGCGACCACGGCGCCGAGCATGATCACGGCGGCGACCCAGCCGTGGGACACCAGCGCCAGGACGACCGCGACGGCGCCGGCCACGGTCGCGCCGACGATCGGGATGAATGACAGGAAGAACGTCAGCGCGAACAACGCCGCCACCAGGGGGACCTGCAGCAGCAGCGCGGCCAGGGCCACGCCGGCGGCGTCCACCAGGGCGACGATGACGGCCGACCGCATGTAGGCGACCAAGGACGTCCAGCCGCGCAGGGCGGCCCGGTCGACCTGGGGACGGTAGTGCCGCGGGACGAGCACGTTCACCGATCCGGCGAAGATCTGCCGGCCCTGGTAGGCGAAGAAGAAGCCGGCGACCAGCGCGGTGGCCAGGCCGGCGAAGAAGCTGCCGAAGGCCGCCCCGAAGGACGCCGCGGCCCCGGCCAGCGAGGACGCCTGGGTCTGCAGCCAGCTCGTCGCCTGGGCGATCCACTCGTTCAGGCGGGCATCGTCGATGCCGAAGGGGAGCGTCCCGAGCCAGGCGACCAGCGCCTGGAATCCCTCCTGGGACTGCTCGAGCAGCTCGGGCCACTCGGCGGCGACCTGTTGCCCGACGAAGCCGAGCAGTCCGAGCACGATCAGCACCAGGCCGAGCAGCGACACGATGGCCGCCAGCGCGGGCGGCCACTTCCACTTCCGGAGCTGGGTGGTGATCGGGTAGAGCATGGCGGCCAACAAGATGGCCATCCCGACCGGCACGGTGATCTGGGAGAAGTACGACAGCACCCAGTACAGGGCGACCACGAGCACGCCGATGAACAGCAGCCGCCACGCGTAGCCGGCCGCGACCGTCACCCCGCGCGGGATGTCGGGTTCGAGGTCGGCGCGCCGGTCGTCGGCGGGCACAGGGACCTGCACCACCACGGGCTCGGGCGCGATCGAGGGGGTGGGCTCGGCACCGAGCAGGCGACGCAGCGCAGGGATCAACGACACAGGGGCTCCTTCCAGCACGCGACAGCCTAACCCCCGCCTCGCACTACCCTGACCCCGTGACCGCACGCCCGTTGACCGAACTCGTCGCCGCTGATTGGGCCGACGCCCTGGCCCCGGTCGCCGACCAGATCGCGGCGATGGGCGACTTCCTGCGAGCCGAACGCGCCGCGGGGCGCTCGTACCTGCCGTCGGGCGAGCACGTGTTGCGGGCGTTCACGCGGCCGCTGGAGGGCGTCCGGGTGTTGATCGTCGGGCAGGATCCCTACCCCACGCCCGGCCACGCGGTCGGCTTGTCGTTCTCGGTGGCCCGCGACGTCCGGCCGATCCCGCGCAGCCTGCAGAACATCTACGCCGAGTTGGAGTCCGACCTGGGCATCGCGCCGGCTCCGCACGGCGACCTGAGCGCGTGGTTCGACCAAGGCGTGTTGTTGTTGAACCGGTGCCTGACGGTCCGGCCCGGCGCGCCGGCGTCCCATCGCGGCCGGGGCTGGGAGGCCGTGACGGACGCCGCGATCGACGCGTTGGTGCGCCGCGGTGGTCCGCTGGTGGCGATCCTGTGGGGTCGGGACGCCCAGGGCTTGGCTCCACGCCTGGGCGACACCCCGATCATCGCGTCGCCGCACCCCTCGCCGATGGCGGCCCGGCACGGGTTCTTCGGGTCGCGTCCGTTCAGCCGCGCGAATGCGGCCTTGGACGCCCAGGGTGCGGCCCCGATCGACTGGCGACTGGACTGACCCAGCCAAGACCCGGACAAGACCTCAGAACAGCCCCCGCACCAGGTCGACGGTGAGGGCGTCCAGGTCGCCGATGACGGCGTGCGCGCGGGCGAGCACGTCGGGGGCCGGCGGGTGGAAGTGCGGCGGGACGGCCACGACCTTCATGCCGGCCGCCAGGGCCGAGGCGATGCCGTTGGTGGAGTCCTCGATGGCGACGGCCGCGGTCGGGTCCACCTGCAACTGGCGGCAGGCGGCCAGGAAGCCGTCGGGGTGGGGCTTGCCGCGGTCGACCTCCTCGGTCGAGACCACCACCGAGACGAGGTGGGCCACGCCCAGCAGCTCCAGTCCGGCCTCGATCAGCACGCGCGGCGAACTGGACGCCACGGCCAAGGGGGCGATCTCGGCCATGCGGTGCACGGCGTCCAC
>JAUNSA010000122.1:1953-5954 GCA_030539405.1 Propionibacteriaceae bacterium | reverse complement strand
TCGGTCAGGGTGCCGTCCATGTCGAACACGACGGCCTGCAAGCGACTGTCCATGCCGCCCATCCAACCAGCCGTGGCAATTCGGTGGAACCCGAGCGCCGCCCGCGAGGCCCCGGCGAGAATGAGCCCAGTCCGGAAAGCAGAGATCGAAGGAGTTCCGCGCCATGACCCATCCCGATGCCGCCCAGGTCCTCATCGACTTCGTCCCCACCGGAGAGTTCTTCGTGGGCATCGACTCCGACGGCTGCGCCATGGACGCCATGGACATCAAGCACCTCGAGTGCTTCACCCCCGCCTACATCAAGGCCTGGGACCTCCAGCCCGTCTCCACCCTGGCCCGCGAGACCGCCATCTTCGTCAACCTCGGATCGGTCACGCGCGGCCTGAACCGCTGGCTGGCCCTCAAGCAGCTCCTCGACCTGCTGCGCGACCGGGTGGAGGTCGCCGAACGCGGCGTCACCATCCCCGAGTACGCCGAGCTCACCGACTTCGTCACCGCGCCCGGCTACCCGCTGTCGGACAAGGGCATCGCTGCCTACGCCGCCGACCACCCCTCCGCGACGATCGACCGCGCGATCGCGTGGGGCAACGACGTGAACGCGCGCATCGCCGACATGGTGCACGGCTGCGGGCCGTTCCCTGGCGTCCGGGAGGCGATGCAGGCCATGGACGCCGCGGGCGTCGACCAGATGACCGTCTCGGCCACCCCGCTGCACGCCCTGGAGTACGAGTGGAACGCCCACGGCATCGCGCAGTACATGAAGGTGATCGCCGGCCAGGAGATGGGGTCGAAGGCCGAGCACGTCCAGTACGCGGCCACCGGCAAGTACGACGCCGACAAGATCATGCTGATCGGGGACGCGCCCGGCGACCGGGACGCCGCCGCGAAGGCGCAGTGCCTGTACTACCCGATCCTGCCGGGCAACGAGAAGTACTCGTGGGCCCGCTTCACCGACGAGGCGCTGGGCAAGTTCCTCGACGGCACCTTCGCCGGGGAGTACCAGGACTCGCTGATCGCCGAGTTCAACAGCTACCTGCCCGACGTCGTGCCGTGGGAGACCGTCTCCGGCACCAAGACCGTGCCGATGCCGACGGTGAAGTAGGCCGGTCACGTAGGCCCGTCACGGACGCCGGCACAGAGGCCCGTGGCAGCTTGTGGCAACCTGAAGCCGCAGGCGAACAGGCTCCCTTAGACTCACGTGGTGGCCCCGCTCGGTGGGACCACACCGCACGAACATCTGAAAGGCTCGACCGTGCTCACACCCTTGGTGGTCTCCACTCCCGTCTGGATCGCGACGATCGCCGGCATCATCGGGCTGCTCGCGTTCGACTTCTTCTTCCACGTCCGCAAGTCGCACATCCCCACCATCGGGGAGGCGGCCCGGTGGACGTCGATCTATGTGTCGATCGCCATCCTGTTCGGCGTGTACATGTGGGTCGTCTACGGCCAGCAGTGGGGCATCGAGTACTACGCCGGCTACATCACCGAGTTGAGCCTGTCGGTCGACAACCTGTTCGTCTTCCTGATCATCATGGCGAGCTTCAAGGTGCCCCGGCAGAACCAGCAGGCCGTGCTCATGTTCGGCATCGTGGTCTCGCTGATCTTCCGCACCGGCTTCATCTTCCTGGGCGCGGCCCTGATCAACAGCTTCGCGTGGGTGTTCTACATCTTCGGCCTGATCCTGCTGCTCACCGCCGGCAACCTGATCAAGCCCGAGAAGGACGGCGAGGACGAGGAGTCCTCGGAGGCGAACAACTTCATCATCCGCCTGGCCAAGCGCTTCATGCACACCACCGACCACTACGACGGCGACAAGCTGTTCACCGTCGAGAACGGCAAGAAGGCGATGACGCCGCTGCTGCTGGTCATGATCGCCATCGGCGGCACGGACGTGATGTTCGCCCTCGACTCGATCCCCGCCATCTTCGGCCTCACCCAGGAGACCTACATCGTCTTCACGGCCGTCGCCTTCTCGCTGCTGGGCCTGCGCCAGCTCTACTTCCTCATCGACGGCCTCCTGGACCGCCTGATCTACCTCAAGTACGGCCTGGCGATCATCCTCGCGTTCATCGGCGTGAAGCTCATCCTGCACGCCCTGCACGAGAACAACCTGCCGTTCATCAACGGCGGCGAGCACGTGCCGGTCTTCGAGGTCAGCACCGAGCTCAGCCTCGCCGTGATCATCGTCACCCTCATCGTCGTGATCTTCTTCTCGCTGGTCTCCCCCAAGGGCAAGGCGCTCACCACCATCAAGAACGCCCGCCGCAGCGCGCGGATGTACCTCGACTCCTCCTTCGAGGCGGACGCCGACGAGCGCGAGAAGCTGTACCGCACGGTCCTCAAGCACGAGGCCGCCCTGTTGGGCATGGACGACAAGTACAAGGACGAGATCTTCCGCGAGCAGGAGCTGCTCGACCTCCTCGACGAGGCCCACGCCACCCACGATCGTTATGTGGACGCCCACCCCGAGCGGTTCGCCACCCGCGACCGCCTGCAGGGCCAGGCCAAGCTCGACACGGACGCCTACCGGCGCGCGCCGGAGTCGACCGAGGGCTGACCGGACGCCGACCGGGGCGAGCCGAACGGGCTGACGCATGGACCTGTGGGACAACATCGGCATCACCGCCGAGGGTGCGGTCGCGGTCGTCGTCTCGTCGGTCGTCCTGTACGTGGCGTTCGCCACGATCTTCCGGCTGTGGGGCGCGCGTCTGCTGGGCGGACGGTCCGCGCTGACGTTCGCGATCGCCACCGGACTGGGCGCGATCGTGGCCCGCGCCAGCCTGGGTCACTCCCCCACGATGGCCGGCGGGCTGATCGCCGTCGCCACCCTGCTCGGCATGGAGGCCCTCACGTCGGGCTGGTTCCGCGGCCGGTTCGGCTTTCGCGGCCATGACCGGGCGGCCGTGGTGATGGTCGGCGGGCAGATCCAGCGCCGCCAGCTCCTGCGCCACGGCATCGGGGAGGCCCACCTGTGGGAGCTGCTGCGCCGCCGCGGCATCCACGGCCCCGACGAGGTCGGCGTCGTGGTCCTGGAGAGCAACGGAGGGCTGTCCCACCTGAGCCCGGGGCGTCCGATCGACCCGCGCATCCTCACCGGGGTCTCGGGCCGCGACCTGATCCCGGCCGAGTGGTTCACCACCGACCCCGACGACCCGAGCCTCGAGCCCGTCCCCGAGCCGGACCCGACCCCGGATCATCCCTGATTTCGACTCGTCACCCCTTGTCCTGAGCGCGCGGTTGCGGAAAAGTCGTGACGCGACCCACGACCCCGTGTGGTCATCAGACGGATGAGGGAGAACCCCATGGGCCTGTTCGACATGTTCCGCCGGGACAAGGAGATCACCATCACGCGCTCGGCGCTGGACGAGGCGAACGACCCCTCCGGCAACGACGACGCCATCACGAACCTGATCAAGCAGCTCACCGGCGTGGGCATCGAGGGCGTCGCGACGTTCTCGGGCGCGCGGGCGGTGGCCGACAAGGCGCTGGAGAAGTCCGGCGGTGACGTGGACGCCGCGGTCGACAAGGTCGTGCAGCAGCACCTCGTGGGCGGCGCCGCCGGCGGCTTCGTGACCTCGCTGGGTGGCTTCCTGACCATGGTCGTGGCCATCCCCGCCAACGTGTTCGAGTTCTACGTCCAGGCGACCCGCATGACCGCGGCGATCGCGCACCTGCGCGGCTATGACGTCTCCGACCAGCGGATCCGCACCGCCGTCCTGTTGACGCTCGTCGGCTCGGACTCCTCCGACATCCTCGCCAAGGCGGGCGTGAGCGTCGGCACCAGCGCGGCCCTGAACGTGGCCGGCAAGGGGCTGCCGAAGTCGGCGCTGATGGTCGTGCAGAAGGCCGTCGGCTTCCGCATCCTGCGGTCGGTCGGCGAGCGCATCTTCGCCCGTGTCGGCAAGCTCGTGCCGGTGCTCGGTGGCGTCTTCGGCGCCGGCATCGACCTGGCCATGATGAAGCGCATCGCCGACCAGGCGCGCGCCGAGTTCCCGCCCAAC
>JAUNSA010000122.1:0-1853 GCA_030539405.1 Propionibacteriaceae bacterium | reverse complement strand
CGGGCTGTGACCGCGGCGGCTGCCGCCCGGTCCAGCCCGGCCACGAGGTCGGCGACGAGGTCGCCCGGGTCCTCGATGCCGACCGACAGGCGCACCAGGCCGGGGCGCAGTCCGGCCGCCTCCTGGACCTCCGGCGGCATCGCCGCGTGCGTCATCGAACTCGGGTGGCAGACCAACGACTCCACCCCGCCCAGGGATTCGGCCAGCGAGAAGTGCCGCAGGCCGTCGACCAGGGCGGCCACGGCGTCCTCACCGCCGCCGACCTCGAACGACACGATCGCGCCGAACCCGGACATCTGCTTGGCCGCCAGCTCGTGGCCGGGGTGGTCGGGCAACCCCGGGTAGTGCACACGCTCCACGGCCGGGTGCGCCACGAGGGCGTCCACGACGGCGGCGGCGTTCTCCAGGTGCGCCTGCATCCGGACGCCGAGGGTGCGCAACCCGCGCAACGTCAGGTAGGAGTCGAACGCACCGCCGGTGGTGCCCAGGCAGTTGCCCCACCAACGCAACTGTTCGGCCAGCTCGGCGGTGGCGGCCGTGGCCACGCCGGCGATGACGTCGGAGTGCCCGTTGAGGTACTTCGTCGATGACTGCACCACCACATCGGCGCCGAAATCGAGCGGCCGCTGCAGCACCGGCGAACAGAATGTGTTGTCGGCCACGAGCAGGCCCCCGGCGGCGTGCGTCGCCTCGGCCAGGGCCGGGAGGTCGGAGATGCCGACCAGCGGGTTGGACGGCGTCTCCACCCAAGTCAGGCGCGACGCCAGCGCACGGACGCGCGCGGGGGCGTCCGGGCTGGTCAGGTCGAACAACTGCAGGTCGAACCCGATCCGGCGGGACAGCGCGTCCAGCAGCCGCCACGTCCCGCCGTAGGCGTCGTGGGGGGCGACGACCACGTCGCCGGCGGAGACGAACGCCATCAGCACGGTCGTGATCGCCCCCATCCCGGACGCCGTCACCACCGCCCCGGCGGCCCCGTCGAGCTCGGCCAGCGCGTCGGACAGCAGCGTGCGCGTCGGGTTGCCCGAGCGCGAGTAGTCGTAGGCGCGGGGCGTCCGCAACCCTTCGAAGCGGTAGTTGGTCGACAGGTAGAGCGGCGGGACGACCGCCCCCTCGGCCCGGTCGGCGTCGATGCCCGCCCTGACGGCGACGGTCCGCAACGAACGCTCCATGCGCCGGTCTCTCTTCCTCTTGGCGGGTCCTGCGTGCGTTCGATCATAGGGTGCGCCTCTGGCGCGGCACGGCCCGTTCCGGGTACCGTCCGGGCATGAAGCTCGAAGACGTGATCCGCAGCAAGGGAAACTCCGTCGTGACGATCCCGCCCACCGCCTCCGTGGCCGAGCTGGTCTCGCTCATGGCCGACAACAACATCGGCGCCGTGGTGGTCTCGGGCGACGGCCACCACATCTCCGGCATCGTCAGTGAGCGCGACGTGGTCCGTGGGCTGGCCAGCGCCGGGCAGAACCTGCTCGAGTCGACCGTCGCCGACCTGATGTCGGGCGATGTGGTCGTCGGCCACCTCGAGGATCGCATCGAGGACGCCGCCCAGACCATGACCCACAAGCGTGTGCGGCACATCCCGATCGAGGTCGAGGGCGAGCTCGCCGCGATCGTGTCGATCGGTGACGTGGTCAAGTACCGCATCGACCAGCTCACCGACGAGCGCAACCACCTGTTGGGGTACCTGCACACGTGAGTGCGGACGCCGACCTGGCCCGCGCCGTCGTGCGCGTGCAGGGCCAGGTGCAGGGCGTCGGGTTCCGCTGGTGGGTGTCGCGCCAAGCCGGACGCCTCGGGCTGGCGGGCAGTGCCACCAACCTGCCCGACGGCCAGGTCGAGGTGGACGCCCAGGG
>JAUNSA010000121.1 GCA_030539405.1 Propionibacteriaceae bacterium | reverse complement strand
AAGAACGTCCTCAAGTACGACGACGTGATGAACCGCCAGCGCCACACGATCTACGGCGATCGCCGCAAGGTCCTGGAGGGGGCCGACGTGGACGCCCGCCTGCGGGACGCCGCCGTGAAGGTCGTCGACCAGGTCGTCCGCGAGCACACCGAGGGTTTCGCCGAGGACTGGGACCTGGAGCCGTTGTGGACCCAGTTGCGCACCCTGTACCCCGTGGGGCTCAACCAGGCCGACTACGACGACGGCCAGGCCACCGCCGACGAACTCGCCGACGCCTTCACGGAGGACGTCGAGCGCGCCTACGACGCCCGCGAGGAGCAGTTGACCCCGCCGGTGATGCGGGAGGTGGAGCGCCGGGTGGTCCTCTCGGTCCTGGACCGCAAGTGGCGCGAGCACCTCTACGAGATGGACTACCTGCGCGAGGGCATCGGCCTGCGGTCGATGGCCCAGCGCGACCCGCTGATCGAGTACCAGCGCGAGGGCGGCGACATGTTCAACGCCATGATGGGCGCCTTCCTGGAGGAGTCCATCGGGTACGTGTTCAACCTCGAGGTCAACGTCACCCCGCAGGTGGCCCAGGCCCCGCAGGTGGGGGTCGTCCGCGGCGCCACCGGCGCGCCGGTCGACGTCGCGGGTGCGGTCCCGAAGGCCGAGCAGCAGCTCACCTACTCGGGCCCCACCGAGTCCGGGGACATCGCCGTGCACGCCGAGACGGACGAGGACGAGGCGTCGGAGCCGGCCGAGCCGGCACCCAGCAACCGTAAGCAGCGTCGCTCCAACAAGAAGCGCCGCTGAGGCCCGCGCCCCTCAGGACCGGGCGGGAACCCGGCCCTCGGGGGCCAGCGCCGCCTCCAGGCTGACCACGAACCAGCGGTGGCGGCGGTGCTCCAGCCGCAGGGCGATCGCCGCGCTGCGCTCGGCGGACGCCAGGCGCGCCATCACCTCGATCACGTGTTCGGCCGGGCATTGGACGCGTAGGCCGGCCAGGCCCAGGCCGCGGCCCACGCCGCTGCGTGCCACGTGCCCGACCAGCCGCGACACCCGGGGGGTCAGCGCCGGCGCGACCTGGGTGAGGGGGCGGCGTCCGACCAGCGCCTCCACCACCGCCCGGGTGAGGACGCGCACGGACCGTTCGGTGTCGTGATCCAGATCGGTCGGGATGCAGGACACGACGGTCTCCTGCACGTCGGGCAACGGGAGTTGGTGGGCCGGCAGGGGGCGGAGGAGGTCCGCCACCAGGTGCAGCTCGGGGCGGGTGGGCGGCGCAGGGAGGGTGATCAGCGTCATGGATCCAGCCTGCCCCGGCGACCCGCCGCGAAGCCAGCAATCGGTCGCCCGCCTGTGGACAACTACGGCGTGAGACGATGGACCCATGCTCGTCTTCGTTCCCCTTGCCCCGGCCGACCTCGCTGACTGGGCGTCCAGCGGCCGCCGCGACATCAGGGGGTTCGCGGCCACGCCGGCCTTCCTGGACGCGTTCGACCTCAGCACACCCGACAGCGAGGACGCCGACCTGACGCTGTTGGAGGTGGCCGGGCTGGCCGGACTGCTGACCCACGGCGTCCGGCTCGTGGCGGTCTGCCAGGCCGACGCCGCCGGCGCCGAGCCGGCCAACTTCGGGGCCGTGGTGGCCGAGAAGGTGCGCTTCAGCGCCGTCGAGAGCCTGTTCACCGATGACGAGGCTGGCGCCGAGCGCGCGGCCGCCGCCAAGGAGCTGGCCGGCGAGGTGGCCGACCTGGACGAGGCCTGGGATTCGGACGCCCTCGACGACCTCCTCCGGACCACCGAGTTGCTCTGGCACGATTCCTCTGAGTGGGATCGCCTGTCACACTAGGCCCCATGCCCAGAAGCTTGTGGAAGGGGGCCGTCTCGTTCGGCCTCGTCACGATCCCGGTGAAGTTGTACTCGGCCACCGAGGAGAAGGACGTCACGTTCCGTCAGGTCCACCCCGCCGACGGCGGTCGGATCAAGTACAAGCGCGTCTGCGAGGTGTGCGGCGAAGAAGTGCCCTACGCCGAGATCGGCAAGGGCTATGAGGCTGCCGATGGGCGCATGGTCGTGCTCGAGGCGTCCGACTTCGACGACCTGCCCCTGCCGACGGCCAAGCAGGTGGAGATCGTCCAGTTCGTCGAGCTGGACGAGATCGACCCCACGGCGTGGAACAAGGCCTACTTCCTGGAGGCCGAGGGTCCCGGCGCCAAGCCGTACGTGCTGCTGCGGGAGGCGCTGAAGAAGGCCAAGAAGGTCGCGGTCGTCAAGGTGGCGTTGCGCTCGCGGGAGTCGCTGGCGCTCATCCGGGCCACCGACGAGGTGCTGGTGCTGCACACCCTGCTGTGGCCCGATGAGCTGCGCGACGGCTCCTTCGCCGCGCCCTCGGACGAGCTCAAGGCGTCCAAGGGGGAGGTCGACATGGCGCGCATGTTCATCGACCAGCTCACCGCTCCCTATGACCCCGACCAGTTCACCGACTCCTACCGCGAGGCGCTCGAACAGGTCGTGGCGGCCAAGCTCGGCGACGCCCCGGCGCCCGAGTCGGCCGAGGCGACCGAGGACGGCGGGGGCGAGGTGGTCGACCTCGTTGCGGCCCTCAAGGCCTCGGTGGAGGCCGCCAAGAAGCGGCGCGAAGCGGCCGCCAAGGCGGGATGATTCGCTGGCACTGCTCGTGCGGGCGGTAAGTTTCGTCGCGCTGCTGGGGTGATGCTCGAAATCCCACGGTGCTGGCGCGTAGGATGACGGGCATGGACGCCGTGACTCGAGTTCCCGTTCCCGTCAACGAGCCCGTGCTCAGCTACGCCCCCGGGTCGCCCGAGCGGGCCGCGCTCGAGGTGGCCCTGGCCGAGATGGCGGCGTCCGGGCCGGTGGAGCTGGACGCCTGGATCGGCGGCCAACGACGCCCCGGTTCGGGCCGGACGAAGCTCGAGGTCCGGATGCCCTCGGACCACGCGCACGTCCTCGGGGTGGTGCAGGCCTGCACCGGTCGGGACGCCGAGGCGGCGATCGAGGCCGCCCTGGAGGCCGGCCCCGGGTGGGCGGCGATGCCGTTCGACCAGCGCGCGGCGATCTTCCTGCGGGCGGCCGACCTGATCGCCGGCCCTTACCGGGCGCGCATGAACGCGGCCACCATGCTGGGCCAGGGCAAGACCGTCCAGCAGGCCGAGATCGACGCCGCCTGCGAGCTGGTGGACTTCCTCCGCTTCAACGTCGGCTACGCCCAGCAGATCATGGCCGACCAGCCCGGCAACGCTCCGGGAGTGTGGAACCGCATGGAGTACCGCCCCCTGGAGGGCTTCGTGTACGCCATCACGCCGTTCAACTTCACCGCCATCGCCGGCAACCTGCCCACCGCGCCCGCCCTGATGGGCAACCCGGTGATCTGGAAGCCGGCGCTCGCGCAGACGTTCGCCGCGCACGTCTTCGTCGAGGTGCTGCAGCGGGCGGGGCTGCCGGACGGGGTGATCAACATGCTCCCGGGCCACGGCAAGGAGGTCTCCGCGGTCGCGCTGAAGCACCCGGAGCTGGCCGGGATCCACTTCACCGGGTCCACCGCGGTGTTCCAGGGCCTGTGGGCCGAGGTCGGCGCCAACATCGCCGGCTACCGCTCCTACCCGCGCCTGGTCGGGGAGACCGGCGGCAAGGACTTCGTGCTGGCCCACCCCAGCGCCAACCGGGACGCCCTCGTCACGGCCCTGGTGCGGGGGGCCTTCGAGTACTCGGGGCAGAAGTGTTCGGCGGCCTCGCGGGCCTACATCGCCGCCTCGGTGTGGGAGGACATCCGCGACGACCTCATCGCCCAGACCGAGGCGCTGGCGGTCGGCGACGTCCGGGACCTGGCGAACTTCACCTCGGCGGTCATCGACGAGCGGGCCTTCACCAAGCTCGCCGGGGTGATCGACGCCTGCCACGCCGACGACTCCATGGAGGTCATCGCCGGTGGCACCTACGACGACTCCACCGGCTGGTTCGTCCGCCCGACGATCGTCACGTCCACCGACCCGCAGGCCGACATCTTCGTGACCGAGTACTTCGGCCCCATCCTGGGCATCTACGTCTACGACGACGATGACTTCTCAGACGTCATCGGCCTGGTCGACCAGGCTTCGCCGTACGCGCTGACCGGGGCGATCTTCGCCGACGACCGGGACGGGGTCCAGGCGGCCCTGGACGGGCTGCGGTTCACCGCCGGGAACTTCTACATCAACGACAAGCCGACCGGCGCGGTGGTCGGCCAGCAGCCGTTCGGTGGGGCGCGGGCGTCCGGCACCAATGACAAGGCGGGGTCCATGTGGAACCTGATCCGGTGGACCAGCCCCCGCGCGATCAAGGAGACGCTGGTGCCGCCGACTTCGACCGGCTACCCGCACATGGGCTGAGCCGCCCGGGCGGGGGCAGGCTCAGCGGGCGAGCCACTCCCGTCCGACGCGGGCCTGGGCGTTGAGGGCCTTGGTGATCAGCGGGGCGGCCTCGCGCTCGATGCGCGCGCCCACGAGCGGGATCTTGACGGTCAGGTCACCCTCGTAGCTGACCTCCGTCCCGGACGCCGTGGGCGCCAGGTGCGTGCTGCCCTGCGCGTTGACCGGGGTGCCCGGGACCGTGACCTGGAAGGTGCCCGACCGGGACCCATCCGCCTCGGCCTGACCCCAGTCGAGGGCCAACCGCACCATCAGGGTGGGGCCGAGGAAGGGCCGCACCGGGGCGGGGGAGAGCAACGTCGCCTCCATCGAGGTCGTCGTGTCGGTGGCGGAGACGCGGGACTGGGTCGCCCCCATGCGTCCGGCGGCGTGACGGAGGAACTCCTCATCGGTGAGCATGGCGAACACATCGGCGGGGGGTGCCGGGAATTCCTGACGACTCGAGAGCTGCATGCCACGATTATTGCCGCATCGACACCGTGGCGCGCGCCTGTTCACGCGGCGAGCCTCCGCACTAGGGTGGCCACGAGGCACACGCAAAGGAGCGGAACCCCATGGCATTCGACGGCGACCTGACCCGATACCTGGCCCAGGTGGAGGAGGACTTCACCCGGATCGTCCCCGACGCGGCACCCCAGGTGGAGGCCCGATCCTTCCTCGGGGCCTACTACGGCCACGAGATCGTGGGCGACGACGGGTGGTTGCCGCTGGCCCAGGCCCCGCACGTGGCCGCCACCCACCTCGTCCTGGGGGCGCAGCGCTCGCCCGGCGTCGACCTGGTGGGCATCACCACCCCGGGCCTGGAGGCCGACGGGTGGAGCGTGGGCGGGTGGAGCGTCATCCAGGTCGTCACCGAGGACCGCCCCTACCTGGTCGACACCGTCGAGATGAACCTGACCGAGCTCGGCTGGAACGTGCGCGGCATCCGGCACCCGATCCTGACGGTGCAACGGGACGCCGCGGGCGTCCTGGTCGCGGCCGGGGAGTCCGCGACCGGCGAGGACCGCGAGTCCTGGCTCACGGTGGAGGCCTACCCGCCGCACGGGGCGCCGGCCGACGACCTGCTGGCGCTCACGCACGAACGCCTCGCCGAGGGCTTGGCGGCCACCCGCACCAGCCACGAGGACGCCGCAGCCCTGGCCGGCAAGCTCGCCGAGGCGGCCCGCTTCGTGGAGACCACCCCGCAGCCGGTGGAGGAGGAATGGCTGGCGCGGATCGCGGCGCTACTGCGCTGGATGCAGGACGACCACTTCGCCCTGCTGGGCTACCGCGAGTACACGGTCGACGGCGACACCTTCACCCCGGTGCCCGAGACGGGCCTGGGGCTGCTCCGCGATGCGGGGCCCGACCCCTTCCACGCGCGCCACATCACCGCGGACCCGGAGGTGATGGTCGTCACCAAGGACTCGCGGCGCTCCCCGCTGCACCGCTCCGGGAACCTCGACTACGTGGCCGTGCGCACCTTCACCGACGCCGGCGAGCTGGTCGCCGAACGGCGCTTCCTCGGGTTGTGGTCCTCGAGGGCGTACTCCGAACCCGTCGAGTCGATCCCGCTGGTCCAGGACAAGGCCGCCTGGGTGTGGCGCACCCTCGGGCTGTCGCCCGCCTCGCACAGCGGCCACCTGGCCCGGGAGGCGATGGCCTCCATCCCGCGCGACAACTGGTTCGCCGACACCGTGGGGGACCTGGTCTCGCTGGTCCGCCAGATCGCCGGCGTCCAGGAGCAGCGCCACCCCGGCCTGATCGTGCAGCGCGCCCCCCACGGCCGGTTCTGGTCGTGCTTCGTCTACGTCCCGCGCGATCGCTACCGGACGGTGACCCGCGAGCGGATCACGTCGTTGCTGGCCGAGCGCCTGGGCGGTGAGTCGGTCGAGTTCCGGGCGCTGGTCAACGAGAGCACCATGGCGCGGCTGCTGCTGATCGTCCGCCTGCCCGATGACGCAGAACCCGACGTGGACCTCGACGAGCTCGAGGCCGAGGTCGCGCGGGCGAGCCGGACGTGGGACGACGACTTCAACGACGTGGCCGACACCCTGCCCGCCGAGCAGCGCGGCGTCCGCTTCGGGGAGGCCTACGAGTCGGCCTACACGGCCCGGCAGGCGCTGGCCGACCTGCGCTTGGCCAACGAGCTCACCGGGCCCGAGGACCTTCGCTTCGCCCTGTTCAAGCCGGACGCCGAGGCCGACCCCGCCACGCTGCGCTTCAAGGTGATCACGCGCGGCGCCATGTCGCTGTCCCAGGTCATGCCGCACCTGGACGCCCTCGGCGTGGACGTGATCGACGAGCGGCCCTTCCAGTGGGACCTGCGCGGCGAGCCGGTGTCGGTCTACGACTTCGGGTTCCAGCTCCCCGCCGGCCAGGGCCTGGACGATTGGCAGCTCCCCGACCGCGCCCGGTTCGCCGACGCCTTCGCGGCGTCCTACCAAGGACGCGCGCACGCCGGCCGGATGAACCGGCTGGTCATGCAGGCGAAGCTGACCTGGGAGCAGGTCACCTGGCTGCGCGGCATCGCCCGCTACCTGCAGCAGGCGGGCATCGCGTACAGCCAGCAGTACGTGTCCACCGCGCTGGAGGCCAACCCGGCCATCGCGGCCGGCCTCGTGGCGGCCTTCACCTGCCGCTTCGACCCGGAGCTGTCGGCCACCGAGGCCGAACGCGAGGCGCAGTTCGCCGAGCACACCGACGCGCTCCTGGCCGCACTGGACGCCGTCGAGAGCCTCGACCAGGACCGCATCCTGCGCATGTTCGTGGCCGTGCTGTCGGCCATCAAGCGCACCAACGCGTTCGCCGACGACCGGCCCGCCCTGGCGTTCAAGATCGCTCCCGGCGAGCTCGACCTGTTGCCCGAACCCCGGCCGGCGCACGAGATCTTCGTGTACAGCCCGCGGGTCCAGGGCGTCCACCTGCGGTTCGGGGACGTCGCGCGCGGCGGCCTGCGCTGGTCGGACCGCGCCGAGGACTTCCGCACCGAGGTGCTGGGCCTGGTGAAGGCGCAGATGGTCAAGAACACCGTCATCGTCCCGGTCGGCGCCAAGGGCGGCTTCGTGCCCCAGAACCTGCCCGACCCGCGCGTGGACCGGTCGGCCTGGCACGCCGAGGGAGTGGCCTGCTACGAGATCTTCATCGGGTCGCTGCTCAGCGTCACCGACAACCTCGTGGACGGCGAGGTCGTCCCGCCGCCCCAGGTCGTGCGCCACGACGGCGACGACACCTACCTCGTCGTGGCGGCCGACAAGGGCACGGCCAGCTTCTCCGACCTGGCCAACCGCATCTCCTTGGAGCGCGGGTTCTGGCTCGGGGACGCCTTCGCCTCGGGCGGGTCGGTCGGCTACGACCACAAGGGGATGGGCATCACGGCCCGCGGCGCGTGGGAGTCGGTCAAGCGACACTTCCACGAACGCGGCCTGGACTGCCAGAACGAGGACTTCACCTGTGTGGGGATCGGCGACATGGCCGGCGACGTCTTCGGCAACGGGATGCTGGCCAGCCGGCACACCCGGCTGGTGGGCGCCTTCAACCACCTGCACATCTTCCTCGACCCCGACCCCGACCCGGCCACCTCGTGGGCTGAGCGCAAGCGGCTGTTCGACCTGCCGCGCTCGACCTGGGCCGACTACGACACGTCCCTGATCAGCGCCGGCGGCGGGGTCTTCCCCCGCACCGCCAAGTCCATCCCGGTCACCCCCCAGGTGCGCGCCGCGCTCGGCCTGGACGAGGGCATCACGGCGCTGACGCCCACCGAGATGATCCGCGCGCTGCTGCAGGCTCCGGTGGACCTGCTGTGGAACGGCGGGATCGGCACCTACGTCAAGGGGGCCGACGAATCCCAGGCCCACGTCGGCGACAAGGCCAACGACGCCCTGCGCGTCGACGGGGCGTCCGTGCGCGCCCACGTGGCCGGCGAGGGCGGCAACCTGGGTTGGACCCAGGCCGGCCGGATCGAGTTCGCCCGGAGTGGCGGCCGGATCAACACCGACTTCATCGACAACTCCGCCGGCGTGGACACCTCCGACCACGAGGT
>JAUNSA010000120.1 GCA_030539405.1 Propionibacteriaceae bacterium | reverse complement strand
CGTTCAGGAGTGATCGGAGAACCAGCCCGCGACCGCGGGCCGGGTGTTGTGCCAGATGTGCTTGGTCTCGACGTACTCGTGCAGCCCGGCGAGGCCGAGCTCGCGCCCGATCCCGGACTGCTTCATGCCGCCCCACTCGGCCTGGGGGACATAGGGGTGGTAGTCGTTGATCCAGATCGTGCCGTGGCGCAGGCGGCGCGCCACCCGCTCGGCCCGTCCGGCGTTCTCGGTCCAGACCGCGCCGGCCAGGCCGTAGATGGTGTCGTTGGCCAGCGCGACCGCCGCATCCTCGGCCTCGTCGCGGGTGGAGCCGCTGAACGTCTCCACCGTCAGGACGGGCCCGAAGGACTCCTCCTGGACACACGCCATCGAGGTGTGGCACCCGTCGAGGATGGTCGGGGGGTAGAAGGACCCCTCGGCCAGCGCCCCGGTGGGGATCTCGCCGCCGGTGCGCAGGACGGCACCCTCGGCGACGGCCGCCTCCACATAGGCGTGGACCTTGTCGCGGTGGTCGTCGCTGATCAGCGGGCCGGTCTCGGCCTCGTTGTCGAAGGAGCCGCCGAGCCGGATCTGAGCCGCCCGCCGCACCAGCTCGTCCACCACCTCGTCGTGGATGCTCTCCTCGACGATCAGGCGGGTCCCGGCCGAGCACACCTGCCCGGAGTCCAGGAAGACGGCGGTGAGCGCGTTGTCGATGGCCGCCGGGAGGTCGGCATCGGCGAAGATGACGTTGGGGTTCTTGCCACCGAGTTCGAGTGCGACCCGCTTCACGGTGTCGGACGCCGCCGCCATGATCGCCTTGCCCGTGGACAGGCCGCCGGTGAAGGAGACCAGGTCGACATCGGCGTGGGCGGTGAGGACGGACCCGACGTCGGCTCCGGTGCCCAGCACGAGGTTCGCGACCCCCGCGGGCAGCCCGGCCCGCTCCAGGGCGTCCATCAACCAGATCGAGGTCTGGGGGGTCAGCTCGCTGGGCTTGAGCACGAAGGTGTTGCCCGCGGCCAGGGCGGGGGCGACCTTCCACGCGGTCTGCAGCAGGGGGAAGTTCCACGGGGTGATCAGCGTGCAGACCCCCACCGGTTCGTGGACGACGCGGCTGGAGACGTGCGGCTGGCCGGTGTCGACGACCCGACCCGCCTCGCCCTGGACGAGCGCGGCGAAGTGCCGGAACACCCCGATGATGTCGCCCATGTCGACCTTCGCCTCGGCCAGGCGCTTGCCGGTGTCGAGCGCCTCGAGGCGGGCCACTTCGTCCAGCTCGGCCTCGAGCAGGTCGGCCACCGCGGTGAGGACGGCGGCACGCTCGGGGGTCGGGGTGGTGGGCCAGGGGCCCTCGTCGAAGGCGCGGCGGGCGGCGGCGATGGCCGCCTCGGCGTCGGCGCGGCCGCCTTCGCTGACGGTGGCGATGACCTCACGGTTGCCGGGGTGGGTGATCTCGCGGGTGGCGCCGGAGGCGGCGTCGCACCACTGGCCGTCGATGTACAGGCTGGGCATGCATCTCCTCGGTTCGGGCAGCAGGATCGGAAGCGAAATGTATAACGAGCGTTATGCACTGTAGTGCACGGATTATCCTGTGTGCCATGAGCACCCGGCCGGTCCGCCCACGGCGTGCCAGCTCGAACGTGGTCGAGCGGCTCCTCGATGCGGCCGACACCTACTTCTTCATCGAAGGCGTCCTGGCGACGCCGATCGATGTGATCCTGCGCGCCGCCGAGGCGTCCCCACCCAGCCTGTACAAGCACTTCGGGAGCAAGGATGGGCTGATCACCGCCGCGCTGCGGCGGCGGCTGGCGGTCTGGGACGCGGTGTGGGCGGCCGAGATCGCGGCCTCAGACGGCCCGCTGGAGCGGGTGCTGGCGGTCTACCCGGCCATGCGGCGCTACCAGCGCCATCACCTGCCCGAGAAGTGGTGCGCCTTCTCGGGGACGCGCGCCGCCATCGCGGTGCGCTCGGAGGCGTTGCAGGCCGTCCTCGATGAGGAGACCGCGCTGCTCCGCAATCGGCACGGCGAGCTGGTGGCCGAGCTCGGCCTGGGGGAGGCCGCGTCCAAGCGCTTGGCGCGCCAGCTCGTGGTGGTCTACAACGGGCAGTTGGCCCAGATGCTGCGTGACCCGTACGAGGAGGCCATCGAGGAGAGCGAGGCGACGGCGCGCACGCTGGTGTCCATGGCGTTGGCCCAGCGTACGGACGAGCGCACGGCCGAGCGCTCAGCCGAGGGCTGAGGCTGACGGCTGGGAGCCGAAGGCCTACGCGAACAGGGCCAGCACGCTGGCGGCCAGGATCTTGGTGAGCATCGCGGCCGGGTAGGCGGTGGTGTAGCCGGTGGGCACCCGGAAGTCGTGGTTGGTCTGCTGGTTGGCGTACGACAGCAGGGCCGGCTGGGTCTGGGTGCCGGCCAGGAGACCGGCGAGCGTGGTCCCGCCCATCCCCATCACGTGGCGCTGGAAGGCGTACACCGACAGGCCCACCACCAGGGTGATGGCCAGGCCCAGGCACAGCATGGCGAACCACTGGCCGCTGGCGAAGGCGTCCAGGATCTGGCCCCCGGCCCGCGAGCCGGCCTGGGCCAGGAACATCAGCAGCCCCAACTCGCTCAACACCGCCGTCACGGTGAAGGGCAGGGTGGTCACGAAGCGACCGATCCGTCCGAGGCGGCCGAAGACGAGCCCGACCAGGAGGCAGCACAGGGCGGAGCCGAGCGTGAAGGTCCCGCCGCCGGGCAGGGGGAGGGGGATCGAGCCGAGCGCGAACCCCAGCGCCAGGCCGACGCCCAACCCGATGGGGTTGATGATCGTCAGCCCGCGGCTGGAGTCGCCGAAGAAGGCGGTGACCTTGGCGATCCGGCTGCGCGGGGCCACCACACGGACCCGGTCGCCCAACTGCAGCACGAAGCTGGGCCGGGCGATCATGTCCACGTCGGCGCGCCGCACCCGGGACACCGTGGCGCCGTACCTCTCCTCCAGGTCGAGGGAGCCCAGCGTCCGGCCCGACAGGGCGGGGTCGGACACGGTGACGCGGCGGAAGTCGAGGTTGGCGCGGTCGTGCGCCAGGTGGTGGCTGGACTCGTGCCCCAGTTCGCGCACCAGCTGGCCGACGAGGTCGTCAGGGCCGATGACCGTGATCACGTCATCGACGCGCAGCTCGTCGGAGTCGAAGGCGACCTCGATGGGTCCCTCCTCCTCGTGCCGCACCCGCGAGATCTGGACCTGGTTCTCGTGCAGGGACACCAGGTCGCCGACGGTGGTGCCGGGGGCGATGCGCTCCACACGGACGTCCACCTGGGTCAGCGGTGCCGGGGTGTCGGCGTCCTCCCCCGCGTGCCGCAGGGCGAGCTGTTGCACAGCCAGCATGCCGAGCACCCCCAGCAGGTAGGCCACCGAGTAGCCGACCGTCGCCTCGGCGGTGTTGCCGGCAGCGGCCAGCGCCGGGGTGTTGGTCAGGGCTCCGGCGAACGTCCCGGCCGCCTGCTCCACGGACAGGCCCAGCACCGGGCCCAGGAGGAACGCCACCAGCGCGCCCAGGCAGATCGCACCGGCCACGCCCAGCATGGCGGTCGCCTGGGTGCGCAACGAGTTGAAGAAGGCCGCACCGGAGGAGACGCCCACCGTGAAGGTGAACAGTGCCAGCCCGAAGTGGGCGAAGCCTGCGGGGATCTCGAGTTGGACGCCGTTGGCGCTGCCGAGTGCCGACACGGCGATGGCGAGGAACAACACGGCCGCGGCGCCGAGGGAGATCTTGCGCACCGACACGTGCCCCAGGGCCATGCCGGCACCGATCAGCACGAACAGCAGGACCTCGGGGTGTGTGGCCAACCAGGTCATCAACCAGTGCATGTGCCCCACGTCCATCCGTCGGTCTTCGCTTCCGCTCGGAATCCTAGGGCTTGGCGCTGCTTCGTGAACGTCAGGGTGTCCGCAGCACCCTGACGGGGTCGCGGGTGGCGGCGAAGGTGGCTGGGATGAACGTGGCCGCGGCGGTCGTGAGCAGGGCGAGGACGCCGACGGCGAGGATGAAGTCGAGGGGGATGGTGACGCTCATCTGACGGACCACGATCAGCCCGATGGTGGTGCCCACCACGACCCCAATGGTGGCGGCGAGGGCGGCGCGGATGAGGACGAGCCACACGATCGTGGTGCGGGTGGCGCCGAGGGCCCGGCGGCGGCCCAGGTCTGCGCGGCGGATGAGGACGTCGGCGAACACGACGACGGTGATGAGGAGTCCGCCCAGGGCCAGGACGGCGATGAGGAGGAGCCGGGCGAGGTCGCCGAGATCACCGGCGACCTCACCGCGTAGTTCGGCCAGGGTGAGGGGTGCGTCCAGGGCGAGGTCGGACACTTGCTGCGGGGCGATGATGGACACGATGGCGGCGGTGGTGGTCTTGACGGCTTCGGGGTGGGTCGCCACGACCTGCAGCGTGGAGGAGGTGGCGTGGGGTGCGCCGGCGATCACGACGCCGCCGTCGAGGTCGGTGAAGGGCTCCCGGGCACGGAACAAGCCCACGACGGGCCATTCGTCCTCGGTCTTGCTGGTGATGCGGGCAACGGCTCCGAAGGGGGAGTCCATGCCGAGGCTGCGCTGGGCCTGGGCGCTGACGAGGGCTTCGCCGGGGAGGGGCCAGCGGCCGGTGATGAGCTCAACGGCGTCGGACATGTCCCCGACCAGGGTCCAGGAAGGCACGCTGGGGCCGCCGGGGACCGAGGCGGGCGTGACGTCCTGGGGGAGGAGGGTGCCGATGGCCCGTTCGACCGTGCTGAGGCGCCGAATCTGGTCGAGGGCGGCGGAGGTGAGCAGGCCGGAGGATTCGGGGGAGCCGATGGTGAGGGTGCGTGCGCCGGCTTGTTCCCACCGGGCCAGCACGTCGCGTTGGGCCGCGCTGGAGCGGCCCACGGTCGCCAGGACGCTGGCGCACATGGCCGCCACGAGGATCACGATCAGCAGCGATGAGGTCCGGGACGCCAGAGCTGACCGGGTGGCGGCGCGGAGCAGTTCGGTGGCCCTCACAGGGTCAACACCTGGTCGGCGAAGTCGATGACGAAGGGGTCGTGGGTGGCGATGACGACGGACCGGCCCTCGGTTTGGGCGGAGGCGGCCAGGGCATCCAGGACAACCTGGGCGTTGTCACGGTCGAGGTTGCCGGTGGGTTCATCGGCCAGCACCACGACCGGGTCGGTGACCAGGGCCCGGCACACGGCCGCGCGTTGGGCTTGCCCACCCGAGATCTCGCCGGGGCGGTGGTGGGCGCGGTCGGCCAGGCCCAACCGTTCGAGCAGGCCGAGCGCCGCCGTCCGGGCGGGTGCGGAGCCCCAGCCCGCATACAGGGCTGGTTCGATCACGGACTCGATCATGGGTAGCGCCGGGTCCAGAACGCTGTCCTGAAACACGAAGCCGATCCGCGTGGCGCGTACCCGGGATCGGTCCCGGTCAGGTAGCGCTGACACGTTGATCCCGTCGAGCTCCACCTGCCCTTGGCTGGGCGTGAGCATGAGGCCCAGCACATACAGCAGGGTCGACTTTCCGCGCCCGGAGGGGCCGGTCAGGGCGGTCACCGCTCCAGGGGTGAAGGTGTGGGTGAGTCCGTCGAAGAGTTCTTCTGCTCCGGCGTTGTAACGAAACGACAGCCCCTCCACGGACAGCACGACTCACTCCGAACCGAGGCGCACGGAGGTGCCTTCGTCCACGCCAGTGACGATGGCGATGCCCTGGCTGGCTGCGGTCACCTCGACCGGCACCTCGCCGTCCTGGGTGGTGACGTAGGTGGACCCATCGGGGCGGCTGTGGATCGCAGCGGCCGGCACCCCAATCCCGGACGCCTCGGGAACGATGACGGCGCGCCCCATCAGCGTCTGCTGCTCCTCAGGAGGCAGGACGCCGCACTCCTGCCCGCACACCGGCCCCCCGTCGCCGCCGTTCAGGGTGAAATCGGTCCCCCCGGTCGCTGAGGGACGCCCTTCAGCGATGACCGCACTCCACCGGTGCTCACCGAAGGACACCTCCAACACGGCATCCCGGGGGATCAACTGGGCCTGCTCAGCGGTCGCGTTCAGCCAGAACTCCAGCGCGCCGGTGGAGGCCAGAACCGCGTCCTCACCGCCGGACACGGCATGTCCCACCTTGATGTCCTCGCCGAGGGCCACCACCTGGGGAAGCCCCCGAACTGCGACGACCTCACCCATCCCCACACGCCCGGTGCGCGGATGCCCCAGGTCACGCTGCCAAGCAGACACCGCCGCGCGCGTGGCTGAGGCGTACTTGCCCGACGGGGTCCCGCCAGCCAGGTACCCCAGATCCATCAGCCCCTGCTGCAACGCGGACACATCCGACCCTGACACCCCCGGGCCCAGGTCGCGCCAGAACGGCCGGTCACCACTGAGGGCACGCACTTTCGTCTCACCGACGACGTACAACACCCCGCCTTGCTCCACCGTGCCGGCGTTGACCTGGGTGACGACACCGGACAGCGCGTTCTGTGCGACCACCTCGACCGGACGCCGGACCGTGACCGACACCGGGATCGAACGCCCCACTGACGCAGTGGCCGCCGTCCCCCAGACAGCCTCCACCTCTGCAACCTCCGGCGCCGGCGGGAGCGTGGTCCGCCCCGCCCAGAATCCTGCGCCCACAGCAGTGGCCACCACCAGCACCACCAGCAACCGTGACAACCACGACCGGCGATCATGTGTCATCGCGGGGAGATCACATCCTCGGGGAAATTGGCCGGGCACGTCAGCGAGCCAGCATCAACCACAGGATTCCACAGGTAGCGATCAATCCGATAGCGAGACTCGAACGACTCGAAACTCCACACCTCGACCGGCGGGTAACCAGCTTTCTCCAAGCAGGGGATCTGTACGTCCACGATGAAATCATGCATGCGCTTCAACTGTTCTGAAGAAGACGGGCGATAGAACTCCGGCGGAGGCGGATACTTGGCCTGGCACGTGTAGGAGACCAACGCAGCCGTCTTTTCCTGCTCCGAACGGAACTCCATCCCCAACCCCATACCGTCTTCGGGAAGTGCCTTGAACCCCTGCTCCTCCACGCAGGCAGCCCACAACGGATGCAATTCACTGGGCCGCACCACTTGGACCACCTCGACCGGCGGCGGGTTCTCCACCCCCCTCGAGGCAGCCAGAACGCGCTGCCAGTCCTCCACCGAGAACTGATCGGTCTGGTGCATCACACCTGGCTGCGGGCTCGGCACGCTCGGGGCGGTCTGCGCTGGAGTCACCCCACCATCAACCGAGGCGACGCGACCGAAGGCGACGCCACCGGCGTCTCCACACCTGAAGGTGGTGCCGGTCGGGGAGCCCCCGAACAGCCAGAAAGGACAAATACCGCCACCACGGACAAGCCGAGCGGCCGGATCCACGCAGAGGCCATCATTTAGACCGGATCAGAGATGCACATCCACGACGCGCCCCTCAGCAAATTCGCACTCGACGCCCTCCACGACTCGGAACGGAAGCGTGCTGTCGATGACCACGAGGATGTGGCCGTGGTTGAGTCGCGGGTGACCGTGGACCCTGAGGTGCTTACGTGCCGGTGAGAATGCCAAATGCGAGAAGTGGCCGTTGAGGTCACACTGACAGAAAAGCCTGCAGAGCAAGAGCCCGACCCCGAGCGGGAATCTGCGTGAGCAAGGGTCACCGATGATGCTGCAATGAGGGAGGTCGCTGCCAAGATCCCGCCGAAGCGTGCGATGGATTTCACGGTCGATTCCTTCGAAGAGTTGAGCTCTGGAGTACCATCCTTCGCACTCGACTTGTCGGTCAAGTGACTGGGACCCCTTGGTTGCCGCCAACCTACGGCGCACGGGCATACATCCGCCAGCCGCCGGTGGCTCCTTTGGCCACTTGGGCCAAGAGAGTGTCCTATCGGGCAAGATCCTTCGCAAGCAATTTCCGTACCCGCCCTGCGAGTGGCCAAGCTCTTGCCTGGCAGGGAGAAGGGCCAATTGTGGGGGGGAACGTGGAGCCATCACACAGGGGCACCGCGGGGGTGTCCACAAGAGAACTGACCTGAGGGTGTATGGGCGGACCCGTCGCGGAGGCAGTGACCCGCACCGGCAGCAAGTTTCTCTAGTTCTGGCAATGATAAGGTGTAAACGTGCCCACGACGTGCAACGACGTGACGCCGAGCTGCCCCAGGGAGGCGATGTGAACACGTTAGATGCAGTGGTCGCGCTGGGGAAACTCTTGTTGGCAGCCTCGCGCTACGGCAGAGCAGAGGTGCTGGGAGTGTGCGACTTCCTTCCTGCTTGGCCGGGATGCCCGTAGGGATTGACTCTCGCATGGTCAATGCGCCGACGCACCATAGGATCGGGAGCGTGCCCACCAACCAACAGCCCTCACGGCAGAGAGTCCCTGCGGCAATCATCCACCTGTCGCCGGTCGAAGGTTTGGTGAACCGCCCCGGGTGTCGTGGAGGGTCTGATTCCACGAGAGGATGCAGACCATG
>JAUNSA010000010.1:5489-33931 GCA_030539405.1 Propionibacteriaceae bacterium | reverse complement strand
ACATAGGCGCGCTGGCGTTGGCCGCCGGACAGTTCGTCGAGGTAGCGGCCCTCGAGGGCCTCCATGTCGACGAAGTCGATGGCGCGGTCGATGATCTCTTCGTCGGCCTGGGTCAGGCGCCCCTGCGAGTACGGGAAGCGCCCGAAGCCCACGAGCTGGCGGACCGTCAGGCGGGTGACGAAGTGGTTCTCCTGGCGCAGCACCGACACGGTCTTGGCGAGCTCGCGCGAGGGCGTCTTCGCCACGTCCAGCCCGGCGACGGTGATGTGGCCGTCGTCGGGGTCCATGAGGCGTCCGATCATGGTCAACAGCGTCGACTTGCCCGCACCGTTCGGCCCGACCAGCGCGGTGATGCCGCCGGCGGGGATGTCGATGTCGACCGGCCCGATCCGGACATCGGAGGTGTAGTTGCGGGTGACCGTGCGCAGGGTGATCACAGGCGACCCTTGCGCAGCAGGTGGATCAGGAAGAACGAGCCGCCCACCAGCTCGATGATGATGCCGACCGAGCCCTCGGCGTAGAAGACGTGCTTGAGCAGCAGGTGCGCGCCGGCCAGGACGACGAAGCCGACCAGGGCGGCGACGGGGAAGATCCGGCGGTGGCAGTACGTGTCGGACAGCTGGTAGGCCAGCATCGCCACGAGGAAGCCGAGGAAGGTCATCGGCCCCACCAGCGCGGTGGAGACGGCCATCAGCACGGCGGTCAGCACGAGCACGATCAGCGTCTGTCGGCGGTGGTCGACGCCGAGGTTGACCGCGGCCGCGCGGCCCAGCCCGAGCACGTTCAGGGTGCCCGAACGCAGCCAGAGCACCGCGCACACGACGGCGACGATGGGCACGGCCACCCACAGGTAGGAGGTCTGGGCGGTGGCGATGCTCCCGATCAGGCGCGCGGTCAGGACGTCGAACTCGCTCGGCGTCAGCAGCCGCTGCATGAACGTGGCGATCGCGCCCAGCCCGGCGCCGAGGATGATGCCGACCAGCAGCGTGACGTGCAGGCTGGAGTTGCGCCCGGAGAACAGCCAGCCGTACAGCAGCGTCGCGAAGGCGACCATGAGGGCGACCTGGGCCAGGAACGGCACCAGCCCGGTCACGGCCGCCACACCCGTGCCGCCCAGCACGAACACCGCAGCAGTCTGGACCACCCGGTAGAGGGATTCGAAGCCCATGATCGACGGGGTCAGGATGCGGTTGCCGGTGACCGTTTGGAACGCGACGGTGGCGAACGCCTGCGCGCAGGCGACGACCGCGATGACGGCCAGGTTCGTGGCGCGCATCTCGGCGATCAGCCAAAAGCCGGGCGAACCGACCGGCATGGGGTTGGCCCAGGCCAGCGAGCCGATCGTGATCAGCACGGCGAGGCCGATCAGGCCGGCCACGACCAGGGTGTAGCGACGGCGTCCGGACGCCGTGGGCAGCGGCCCGGACGCGCGCGCCGTGCGTGGCGGCGTGGCGCGCCCGGACCTGCCCGCAGGGAGTCCCGCCGGGGCGTCCGGGTGGGCGGACGCGGGGTCGAGTCGGGCAGCAGACACGCGCGGGGGCGCGAGGGTCACGTCAGCCACGGGACCTCCTTCGCAGGATCATGGTGATGAAGACGGCCGCACCCACGATCGCCAGGATCAGGGAGGCGGGGATCTCGAACGGCATGATGATCGTGCGGCCGATGAGGTCGCAGGCGGTCACGATGCACACGCCGGTGAGGGCGACCCACACCAGGTTTGAGCGCAGGTCGTCGCCGCGGACCATCGAGACCAGGTTGGGCACGATCAGGCCCAGGAACGGCAGGTTGCCCACCACGACGGTCACGATGCCGGTGGCCAGGGCGATCAGGCCGGTGCCGAGGAGGACGACCTGGCGGTAGTTGATGCCGATGGCGGTCGCGACGTCGCGGCCCAGGCCGGCGGCGGTGAACCGGTCGGCGGCGAACCAGATGACGACCAGCACGGCGATGATCGCCCACATGGGCTCGTACTGGCCCTTGATCACCGAGGTGTAGGAGCCGGCGAACCAGATGCCCAGGCTCTGCAGCATGTTGGTCGACAGGGCCACATAGCTGGACACCGCACCCACGACCGAGCCGAGCATGATGCCCACGATCGGCACGATGATGGACGACTTGAGCGTCACCTTCTGCAGGAACGCGAAGAAGACCATGGTCCCGATGAACGCCATCACGATCGCGCCGGCCATCTTGCCCAGCAGGGACGCCTCCGGTGCGACCACCATCACCAGCAGCAGGCCGAGGCCGGCCCACTCGGTGGTGCCGGTGGTGGTCGGCTCGACGAAGCGGTTCTGGGTGATCATCTGCATGACCAGCCCGCTCATGGCCATGATGGCGCCGCTCAGCACCAGCGTGACCGTGCGGGGGATGCGCGTGATCGCGAACATGGCGGCGCCGTCCTCGGCACCCAGCACGTCATAGACGCCGACGAACAGGGAGGCGACCACCAACCCGAGGGTGAGCAGGACGCCCAGCGCGAGCGGCCACGTCAACACACGACGCGGACGCCCGCGCCCGGCGAGGGCGCCGGAACGGCCGCGTGGCCCCCGGCGGGAGCCGGGGGCCTGCGGTGTCGTCGTGGCGGACGAACTCACTGCTTCTCGAGGGCGTCCGCGAAGTCCTCCAGGAACTCCGTGTAGGTCGCCAGTCCTTCATCGAGGTAGGTGTACTGCGGCATGTAGACGATGCGGTCGTCCTTGACGGCCGTCACATTCTGCAGCGCCGCCGAGTTGGCGATCAGCTCGTTGGCCGGGGTGTAGGTCTCGCCCGAGTTGGCCGAGGTGGCGGCGTCGCGGTCCATGACCAGGATCCAGTCGGGGTTCGCCGCGGCGATGGCCTCGACCGAGATGTCGTCACCCTGGTGGTCGCTGGAGGCGTCCTTCACCTCGAGGGCGGGGGTCAGGCCCGCCATGTCGAACACCGGGCCCAGGGTGCGCCCCGAGCCGGGGGCGGCGTAGTTGACGTTGCCGCCGGACGTGATGACGGCCATCACCTTCTGGGAGGGGTCGTAGGCCGCCTTGACGCGGGCGACCGCCTCGTCGAACTCCTTGACATCCTCGGCGGCCTCGGCCTCCTTGCCGAACACGGTGCCCAGCGTGGTCACCTTGCGCTTGAGCTCGGCACCGAAGTCCTCCCCGTCACGCGGGGTGAGGTCCAGGGCCGGCACGTCGGGGACCAGCTGGCCGATCTTCTCCATGTGGGAGGCGTAGCGGCCCCCGCCGATGATCAGGTCGGGCTGGGCGGCGACGATGGCCTCCAGGTTCGGCTCGCGGTGGTTGCCGGTATCGACGATCGACTCGTCTTCCTTGTAGTCCACCTCGGGGGACATCAGGGCGCGCGCACCGGCGACGAGCTCCACGTCCCAGTCGTCGAGCAGGCCGAAGGACGCATTGTCGAGGGCCACGACGCGGGCCGGGGGCACGGCGATCGTGTGCTGGCCGTTGTTGTCCTCGATCGTGACGGTGCTGGCCGTCGCGGCGGTCGAGGACGGGGTGGCAGCCGGCGTGGCGGCGGGCGCGGCACAACCGGCGAGCGCGAGGGACGCGACGACGGCGGGAAGGGCCACGCGGGTGAGGCGGTTCATGCAGTCTCCAAGACGTGAGGAACATTCGGTTAGGCTGTCCTAACTTAGGAACACCTAACCACGCCCCCACGTGCACTGACAAATTCGCGCCCGAATAACGAGACGCGCACCTTGCGTAATCGCCGGAAGGGGTGGCGGGGCTCAGCGGGAGAGGTCGACCACCCGGTCGCACCGCGCCACCACGCCCGGGTCGTGGGTGACCACGAGCACGGCCATCGACGCCGCAGCCGCCCGTATGTCGTCGAGCAGCGCGTCGGCGGTCTCGGGGTCGAGGTGTTCGGTGGGCTCGTCCAGCACCAGCACCTGGGCGTCCCCGACGAGGATGCGCGCCAACCCCAGGCGCCGCTGCTCGCCGCCCGAGAGCGCGGTGCCCATCTCGCCGACCAGGCGCGCCGGGTCGAGGTCGAGGCGCGCGCGGGCGAGGGCGTCGGTGACATCGGCGTCGGTCGCGTCGCGGCGTCCGATGCGCACGTTCTCGGCGACCGAGGTGGAGAACACGTGGGTGTCCTGGGCGAGGTAGCCGATGGTGCCGGACACGTCCACCGTGCCGGCCACCGGCGGGATCAGCCCGAGCACGGTGGCCGCGAGCGTCGTCTTGCCGACCCCGGAGGGGCCCACGACGGCGACCATCTCGCCCGGGTCCACGCGCAGGTCCAGACCGGACGCCAACGGCACGGCCCCCGGCCAGCCGATGGTCAGCCCGGCGACCGCCAAGTGGGGGGACGCCGCGGGCGCGGACGCCTCCTTGTCGCCGCTGCCGATGGCGGGCTCGGCGAGCACCTCCTGCACCCGCTCGAGGGCGACCCGGGCCCGCGTCCACGTCTGGGCGGCCTTGGTGAAGTCGTTGAACACCTCGTGCAGCGCCAACGGGGTGAGCGTGAGCACCGCGAGCATGGTGTGGTCGAGCGTGCCGGCGCGGACGGCCTGCGTGCCGAACCACAGGCCGGTGATGACGGCCAGCCCGGCCGCGAGCGTCTGGACGCCGGTGGCCAGGCCGCGGGTCCACGCGGCGCGGGCGTCGATGGCGGCCAGGCGGGCGTCCGCGGCCGCGAGCCGGTCGAGGGCGGCCGCGTCCGCACCGTGGGCGACGAGGTCGGGTGCGGTTCGGCTCAGCTCGTGGACCACATTGGCCAGCGCCCCGCGCGCGGGCACGGACGCCGCGTCCGCGCGCGCGGACAGCCGCGCCGCCAGCCAGGGGGCCAGCGCCCCGGCCAGCAGCGCGCTGGCCAGCACGGCCAGGGCCGCCGGCCAGGAGAACACGCCCAGGACCAGCGTGGTGGCGCCGATCACGAACACCCCGGACGCGAACGGCAGCAGCACACGCACCACCAGGTCGAGGACGGCGTCCACGTCGGCGACGATGCGCGTCAACAGGTCGCCGCGGCGGCGTCCGAGCAGCGTGGTGCGCGCCAGCGTGGCGTAGGTCTCCAGGCGCAGCGCCGACTGCAGGCGCAGGCCGACCGCGTGCCCGACCAGGCGCTCGCAGTAGCGGAACACGCCGCGCGTGATGCCGAACGCGCGCACCAGCACGGCGGCCGCGGTCAGGTACATCACCGGCGGGTGCTCGGCCGCCCGGGACAGCAGCCACCCCGACACCCCCATCAGCGCGACCGACGACATCGACGCCAGCCCCGCGAGCAGGATCGCCAGCGCCACCCGCGCCCAACCCGAGGGGGTGTCCTTGAGCAGCTTCACCACCAAGGCGGTCATCGCGGACCCCCGATCGTCACGACCCGGTCCGCCGCGGCCAGGACCGCCGCCCGGTGCGACACCACCACCGCGGCCACCCCGGTCGCCCGGATGCTGCGCAGCAGGGTCTCCTCGGCGTCGGCGTCCAGCCCGGCGGTGGGCTCGTCGAGCAGGAGCACGTCCGCGCCCGCGTCGATCCGCACCAGCGCGCGGGCGGTGGCCACGCGGCGGCGCTCGCCGGCCGAGAGTCCCTCGCCGTCGTCGCCGACAGGCCGGGCGGGGTCCAGGCCGGGCGCGCCGGCCCGGGCCAGGGCGTCCGCCACTGCCGCGTCGCTGGCCTGCGGGGCACCCAGCCGGACGTTGTCGGCGATGGTGCCCGCGAGCATGCCGGGGTTCTGCCCCACGTGCGCCACACGCGCGCGCGCGGGCGCGGCGACTGTGCCGAGGGTGGGGGAGAGGAAGCCGGCCAGCGCGTTCAGCACGGTGGTCTTGCCGCCGCCCGAGGGTCCGGTGAGCACGACGAACTCGCCGGGGGCGACGGCGAAGGTGACGTCGCTCACCGCGGGCGCGGCGGCGTCCGGGTAGGTGTGCCCCAGGCCGTCGACGGCCAGCACCGTGCCCGCCGGGGGCGTGGCGGACGCCGTGGGCGCCGCGGCCTCCGGCTCGCCGATCAGGTCGAAGGCCTGCTGCGCGGCGGCCATGCCGTCGGCGGCGTCGTGGTAGTGGACGCCCACCTGCCGCACCGGCAGGAACACCTCGGGGGCGAGGATCAGCACGAACAGCGCGGTGGTGAGGTCGATCTCGTGGTGGACGACCCGGAAGCCGATCGTGACCGCCATCACGGCGACGGACAAGGTGGCCAGCAGTTCGAGCACCAGGGCGGACAGGAAGGAGATCCGCAGGGTGCCCATGGTCTCGCCGCGGTGGGCGTCCTCGGTCTTGCGCAGCCCGATCGCCTGGGCCTTGGCCCGCCCGAAGACCTGCAGGGTCGGCAGGCCGGCGACCAGGTCGGCGAAGTGGCGGGCCAGCCGCTGCTGCAGGTGCCAGCGGCGGGCGGTGCGGGCCTCGGTGGTCCAGCCGACGAGCATCATGAACACCGGGATGAGCGGCAGCGTCAGCGCCACGATGACCGCCGAGGTGAGGTCCGCGGTGAGGACGGCCACGCCCACGATCACCGGCACCGTGATCGCCAGCACCAACTGCGGCAGGTACTTGGAGTAGAACCCGTCCAGGGCGTCCAACCCGACGGTGACGAGGTTGACCAGGCCGGCGGTCGAGGTCTTCTCGTTGAGGGGGTCGGCCAGCCGGGCGGCCATGATGTCGCGCCGGAAGCGGGACTTCACCGCCGCCGCCGCCCGGTGCGCGAGCAGCGTGTTCAGCCAGCCGAGCAGCGCCTTGCCGGCGAAGATCGCCGCCAGGGTGGCGATCACCGGGCCCAGGGCGGGCCACGCGCCGGTGCCGGGGGTGGGGGTGAGGTAGTCCAGCCCGGGGGCGGCGTCGAAGACGCCGGCGATCGCGCGGGAGAGCACCCACGCCTGCGCGACGGTCAGGACAGCGACCAGGCTGCCGATGGCCACCCCGCCGGCCAGGTAGCCCCAGGTGGCCCGTCCGCGGCGCAGCAGGCGCGGGTCGATCGGGCCCGAGGGACGCGGTGGTCGCGGGCTGTCGGTGGGCGCAACGGAAGGGACGGCGTCCGATCGGACGCCGCCCCTTCCGTGGTCGGGTTGAGGCACTCCCACAGGCTAGGCGGCGACCGCCACGTCGTCGGGAATGTTCTTCGTGCTGATCCGCTTGCGGAAGATCCAGATCGTCCACGCCTGGTAGGCGAGCACGATCGGCACGAACACGATGGCGGCGCCGGTCATGATCGTGAGGGTCAGCTCGGTGGACGCCGCGGTCACCCGGTCCAGCGGGACGGCGGCCGCGGAGTTGTCGAAGCCCAGGTTCGGCCACATGCGGGCGAAGATCCAGACGGCGACGAGCAGGATCGTGACGGTCGTGGCCACGAAGGCGCGCCCATCGCGTCCGGCCCGGATGGACAGCCACGACCCGATCAGGCCCACCGCGGCGAGCAGCGCCAGGACCCAGCCCAGGACGCCGAAGCCGTAGGCGATGTTGGCCCACACCAGGTAGATGGCGCCGCCGACGATGGCGACCAGGCCCACCTTCGTGGCGAACGCCTCGGCGCGGTCGTGGACGACGCCCTTGGTCTTCAGGGCCAGGAAGTTCGCGCCGTGGAACAGGAACAGCACCACCAGCACCACGCCACCCAGCAGGGCGAACGGGCTGAACAGGCTCCAGAAGCCGCCGGTGAACACGTGCAGGTGGTTGCTGCCCTCGGCCAGCGCCACCGGCATGCCGATGATGAAGTTGGCGAACCCGACGCCGAAGACCAGCGACACGATGAACGAGCCGACCGCGGCCATCCAGTCGAAGGTGGTGCGCCAGCGGGCATCGGGGTTCTTGGCCCGGTACTCGAACGACACGCCCCGGATGATGAGGCCGACCAGGATCAGGAACAGCGGCAGGTACAGGCCCGAGAACAGCGTCGCGTACCAGCCGGGGAAGGCCGCGAAGGTGGCGCCACCGGCGGTGAGCAGCCAGACCTCGTTGCCGTCCCACAGCGGGCCGACGGTGTTCACGATGACGCGGCGTTCCTTCTCGGTCTTGCCGAGGAAGGGGATCAGCATGCCCACGCCGTAGTCGAAGCCCTCGAGGATGAGGTAGCCGATCCACAGCACGGCGATGAGGAGGTACCAGACGACCTGGAGCGTCGTCGGCTCAGTGGCGAGCAGCATCATGGCGACTCACTCCTTTCTCAGTACGCGAAGGAGAGGACATCGTCCTCGCCCTTGATCTCGACGGGGGGTACCTCGGACGGCAGGCCGGCCTTGACGTACTTGGTCATCAGCCCGACCTCGACGACGGCGAGCGCGCCGTAGATCAGGGTGTAGAGCACCATCGTGGCGAACACCTCACCGGCGCTCACCCCCGGTGACACCGCGGACGCCGTGGGCAACACCCCGGCCACGATCCACGGCTGGCGGCCCATCTCCGCGAAGATCCAGCCGGCGGAGTTGCCGAACAGGGGGGCCAGGACGGCGGTCAGCATCAGCAGGTTCCACAGCGGGCTGGCCTTGGGCAGGCCGCCCTTGCGGAGCGTGAACAGCGTCCAGGCGCCGATGGCCATGGCGATGAAGCCCAGGGTCATCATGATCCGGAAGGTCCAGTAGCTGACCGGGATGTTCGGGACGAAGTTCGTCACGCCCACCGTGCGCAGCTTGTCGGCGTAGGCGGCCTGCAGGGCGTTCTCGCTGCCGTCGACCGGCAGATTGAACTGCCCGGCGTCCAGCTCGGCGGCGTACTGCTCCTGCAGGTTGCGGATGCCGGCGATCTCGGCGTACGGGTCACCCTTGGCCAGCAGGCCGAGCACGCCCGGGACCTGCAGTTCGAAGACGGGCTCGGAACCGTCGAGGGTCCCGATGGTCAGCAGGGAGAAGGGGGCCATCTCGCCGTTGCCGCCGGCCGTCTCGTACAGCGCCTCGGCGGCGGCCATCTTCATCGGCTGCACCTGGTACATGATCTTGCCCTGGAAGTCACCGGTCAGGATGACGAGGGCGCCGGAGATGATCAGGATCCAGGCGCTGAACTTGGCCGACCAGCGGTAGGCCGACACGTCGGCGTCCTCGCGGTCGGTGCGGTTGGCCTTGTTGAGGCGCGCCAGGTGCCAGCCGGAGACCGCCAGGACGAAGCCGCCGGCCGTCATGTAGGCCGCCGCCAGCGTATGGGGGAAGGTCGCCAGGAACACCGGGTTGGTGAGCAGGGCGATGAAGTCCGTCATCTCGGCGCGGTCGGTCAGCGGGTTGTAGGTCGCCCCGACCGGGTTCTGCATGAAGCTGTTGGCCGCGAGGATGAACACCGCGCTCAGCATCGTGCCGATCGCCGCCAACCAGATCGCCATCAGGTGGAGCTTCTTGGGCAGCTTGTCCCACCCGAAGATCCACAGGCCGAGGAAGGTGGACTCGAGGAAGAACGCCAGGAGGGCCTCCAGTGCCAGCGGGGCACCGAAGATGTCGCCGACGAAGCGCGAGTACTCCGACCAGTTCATCCCGAACTGGAACTCCTGCACGATGCCGGTGACGACACCCATGGCGAAGTTGATCAGGAAGAGCTTGCCGAAGAACTTGGTCAGGCGGAGAAACTTCTCGTCGCCCGAGCGGTACCACTTGGTCTGCATCACGGCCACCATCAGCGACAGTGCGATGGTCACCGGAACGAAGAAGTAGTGGTACACGGTGGTGATGCCAAATTGCCACCGAGCAATGGTTTCCGGACTCATGCGCCGGAATGTACTACCTCGCGTCGTAGCCGACCAAGTTTTGTGGTTACATGTGACCATGCCGATCCTCGGAGACCTCGAGCACGCCGTGATGGACGTGTTGTGGGCCCGTGCGGCCCCCACGCCCGTGCGCGAGGTGCATGAGGAGCTCGCCCAGGCGCGCGAGATCGCCTACACCACCGTGATGACCGTGCTGGATCGCCTGGCGAAGAAAGGCATCGTCGCACGGGAGCTGGACGGCCGGGCCTGGCTGTACCTGCCGGCCCGCACCCGCCTGGAGCTCTACGTCAGCACCGTGAACGAGGCCCTGGAGGGCCTCACCGACGCCGAGCGCACCCAGGTGCTGCGTGCGGTCACCGACGGCACCGCGATCGGGACGGTCACCGAGCAGTTCGCCTGAGCCCGCGCGGTCGGTGGCGGGGGCAGGTGAGCCTATCCTTGGTTGTCAGCGCCCTATTGGGGGAGGACAATCGACGGTATGAGCATCGATTCGTCAGCGCGTCCGGACGCCGTGGCCGCCCCTGGTCGGGAGGTTCCTGATCGGGAGGAGCGCGGGGCCCGTTCGTCCCTGATGAACCAGTTGCGGGCCGGCGTCCTGGGGGCAAACGACGGCATCGTGTCGGTGGCGGCCATGGTGATGGGCGTGGCCGGTGCGACCACGGACTCGTTCGCGATCCTCGTGGCCGGGGTGGCCGGCCTCAGCGCCGGTGCGCTCTCCATGGGTGTGGGCGAGTTCGTCTCGGTCAGCGCCCAACGCGACAGCGAGCGCGCCCTGCTCGCCCGCTCCCGGGCCACGCTCGGCGACCGTGCCGAGGAGGTGTTGGGCTTGGACCCCGACCACCTGGTGAATCCTTGGCATGCCGCCTGGGCGTCCATGGGCTCCTTCGTCCTCGGTGCGTTGGTGCCGCTGCTGGTGATGGTGCTGACGGCGCCTGATGCCCGGGTCCTGGCCACCGGCGGCGCCGTCGTGCTCGCGCTGGTGCTGACCGGCGTGGTCAGCGCGAAGGTCGGGGAGGCGCCGGTCGGGCGGGCCGTGGCCCGCGTCGTGGCCGGCGGCGTGGTCGCCATGGCGATCACGTACGCGATCGGCATGGCGCTGGGCGGCAGCGTCGCCTGATCGATCCGCGTGCCGAGGCGCCATCGGCGCCGCGCGGCGGGTTCGCGTGGGACCATGAGGCATGGGTTTCGACGTCGACGACGTGATCACGCAGGGCACCACCGACGAGCTCGCTCGCCTGGTGGTGGGGGACGGCACCTGGCACACCAGCGGCGTCCCCCGACTCAAGGTGCCGCGGGTGCGGATGGCCGATGGCCCGCACGGGCTGCGGGTCGAGCTCGGTGGCTCGCTGGGGGAGTCCGCGCCGGCCACCTGCTTCCCGCCCGCGGTGGGGTTGGCCTCCTCGTGGAATCCGGCGCTGCTGCGCCGCGTCGGTGAGGCGCTCGGACGTGAGGCCACCGCCGCCGGCGTCGACGTCGTGCTCGGCCCCGGCGTCAACATCAAGCGCTCCCCGCTGTGCGGGCGCAACTTCGAGTACTTCAGCGAGGACCCGCTGCTGGCCGGTGCGCTGGCGTCCGCCCTCGTCTACGGGCTGCAGTCGACCGGGGTGGGCGCGTGCGTGAAGCACTTCGCCGCCAACAACCAGGAGACCGACCGGATGCGCGTCGACGTGCAGGTCAGCGAACGCGCCCTGCGCGAGATCTACCTGCCGGCCTTCGAGAAGGTCGTCACCGCCACCCAGCCGTGGATGGTGATGTGCTCCTACAACCGACTCAACGGTCCGCTCGTGTCGGAGGATCCGTGGCTGCTCACCGACGTGCTGCGCGGCGAATGGGACTACACCGGCGTCGTCGTCAGCGACTGGGGCGCGGTCGTCAACCGGGTCGAATCGCTGATCGCCGGGCTCGACCTGGAGATGCCGCACGTCCTGGGCAACTCCGATCGTGAGGTGGCCGAGGCCGTCGAGGCCGGACAACTCAGCCGCGAACTGGTCGAGCTGTCGGCCGCGCGCGTCCTCCAGCTCACGCACCGGGTCGCGGACGCCGTGCGCGACGACCAGCCGGTCGACGAGGCTGCCCACCACGAGCTCGCCCGCCAGGCCGCCCACGAGTCGATGGTGCTGCTGGCCAACGACGGGGTCCTGCCGCTGGCGCCGCGCGCCAAGGTCGCGCTGGTCGGGGAGTTCGCCCGGACGCCGCGCTTCCAGGGCGGTGGCTCCTCCAAGGTGAACGCCACCCGCGTCGAGCGCCTGGTCGACACGCTGGCCGCGCGCCGCCAGGTCAGGTTCGCTCCCGGCTTCCTGCTCTCTGGCGAGCCCGACGACGCGCTCGTCGAGGACGCCGTGGCCGCGGCCGAGGCGTCCGATGTGGTGGTGCTGTGCCTGGGGCTGCCGGACGCCGACGAGACCGAGGGCCTGGACCGCACCCACCTGCGCCTGCCCGAGGTGCAGCGCGCCCTGCTCGTGGAGCTCGCCCAGACCGGGACGCCGATCGTGGCCATCCTGAGCAACGGTGCCGCCGTGGAGGTCGCCGACTGGGCCGACGATTGCAACGCGCTGGTGGAGGGCTGGCTCGGTGGCCAGGCGGGCGCGCTGGCGTTGGCCGATGTCCTCGTCGGCGACGTCGAGCCGTCCGGTCGGCTGGCCGAGACGATCCCGGTGCGGCTGTTCGACCTGCCGTCGTCGCTGATGTTCCCCGGCGAACCCGGCCGGGTCGTCTACGGCGAGGGGGTGTTCGTCGGCTACCGCGGCCTGGATGCCACCGATCGCCCGGTGGCGTTCCCGTTCGGGTTCGGGCTGGGCTACACCACAATGCGTTACGACGACCTGGCCGTGAAGGTGACCGGGACGCCGGCGTCCGGTGCCCTGCGCGTCTCGGTGCAGGTGCGCGTCACCAACACCGGCGAGCGGGCCGGCTGCGAGGTGGTCCAGGTGTACGTGGGCAACGCGCCGGCGTCCGTGCCGCGGCCCCCGCGCGAGCTGCGCGCCTTCAGCAAGGTGCGGCTGGAGCCGGGGGAGTCGCGCACCGTGACCCTGCCCCTGGACGCGCGGGCGTTCTCGTTCTGGTCAGAGGCCCACGACCGCTGGGTGGTCGAATCGGGGGTGTTCACGATCGAGGCGGGCCCGAACTCGCGCGACCTCCCGCTGAGCCAGGAGCTGCGCCTCGACGTGCCGGCCCTGCGGGTGCCGTTGCACGCCGAGTCGACCATCGACGAGTGGCGGTCCGACGACCAGGCGTGGGCAGCCCTGCTCGAACGGCTGCCCGAGGGGGCGTCCTTCGAGCTGCCCCCCGAGGTGCTGGCCGTGGTCGGCGGTCAGCCGCTGCGCCGGTTCGTGAAGTTCCCCGACATGCCGCTGTCCGCCGCCGACGTGGACGCCGTGCTGGCCGCGTACGGGGGCTGAGGTCGGTGGTGGCATCGCATCCTCGACATCTTCCGCTGAGTCCCGTGACTGCTGGATTGGGACTGCTGGTTTGAGTGCCATGGCACGCAAACGAGCAGTCCCAATCGGGCAGTCAACCTTGATCGGCGGATGAGGTGGCTTCTAAGCCGCGCTGCGCGAGCGGTTCCCCGACGCCACCGGCTCGCTCGGCATGGCGATCTCAGGCGATCTCGTCGGCGGCGCCGGCGAACTGCGACTGGTAGAGCGCGTGGTAGGCCCCGCCGGCGGCGATGAGTTCGTCGTGGGTGCCCTGCTCGACGATGTCGCCCTCCTCCATGACGAGGATCACGTCGGCGTCCCGGATGGTGCTCAACCGGTGGGCGATCACGAACGAGGTCCGATCCGTCCGCAGGGCCGCCATCGCCCGCTGCAGCAGCAGCTCGGTGCGGGTGTCGACCGACGAGGTCGCCTCGTCGAGGATCAGCAGGGCCGGGTCGCTCAGGAAGGCGCGCGCGATGGTGATGAGCTGGCGCTCACCGGTCGACACGTTGGAGCCCTCCTCGTCGATCACGGTGTCGTAGCCATCCGGCAGGGAGTGCACGAACCGGTCGACATAGGTCGCGGTCGCGGCGGCCAGGATCTGCTCCTCGGTGGCCTCGGGCAGGCCGTAGGCGATGTTCTCGCGGATGGTCCCACCGAACAGCCATGTGTCCTGGAGTACCATGCCGAACCGGGAGCGCAGGTCGGCCCGGGGTACCGAGGCGATGTCGACCCCGTCCAGGGTGATCCGGCCGCCATCGAGCTCATAGAACCGCATCAGCAGGTTCACCAGCGTGGTCTTGCCGGCGCCGGTCGGGCCGACGATCGCCACGGTCGACCCGGGCTCGACGGTCAGGGACAGGTCGGTGATCAGCGGTCGGTCCGGGACGTAGGAGAACGACACCGACTCGAAGGTCACCCTCCCCTGCACCGGCACCGGGAGCGCGCCCGCGGCGTCCGGAGCCTGTTCGTCGGCGTCCAGCACCTGGAAGACGCGCTCGGCCGACGCCACGCCCGACTGCAGCAGGTTCGCCATGGACGCGACCTGCGTGATCGGCTGGGTGAACATGCGCGAGTACTGGATGAACGCCTGCACATCGCCCAGCGACATCTGCCCCGAGGCGACCCGCAGGCCGCCGACGACGGCGATGGCGACGTAGCTGAGGTTCCCGATGAAGAACATCACCGGCATCATCAGGCCCGAGATGAACTGCGCCCCCAGGGCCGAGGAGTAGAGGCGGTTGTTGTCCACGGCGAAGGCCGCCTCGACCTCGGTGGAGCGGTTGAAGACCTTGACCAGCGCGTGGCCGGTGTAGGCCTCCTCGATCTGGGCGTTGAGGTCGCCGGTCGACTTCCACATGGCCGCGAACCGGCTCTGGGCGCGCTTGCCGATCACCATCGCCGCCGCCAACGACACGGGCACGGCGATCAGCGCGATCACGGCCAGGACCGGCGAGACCCAGAACATCATGAACAGGACGCCGACGAGCGTCAGCAGGTTCGACAGCAACTGCGACAGGGTCTGCTGCAGCGACTGGGCGATGTTGTCGATGTCATTGGTGACCCGGGAGAGCAACTCGCCGCGGGGTTGCCGGTCGAAGTAGCTGAGGGGCAGGCGGTCGAGCTTGGCCTGCACCTCCTCGCGCATCCGGTAGACGCGGCGCTGCACGATGTCGTTGAGCAACCAGCCGGACGCCCACATCAGCACGCCGCCGGCCACGGCCAGGCCGAGCGCCAGCAGGCCGACGCGACCCACGGCGTCCCAGTCGACCCCCACGCCCGGCGTGAGGTCCATGCCGGCGACCATGTCGGCGAAGGTGTCCTGGCCCTGGGCGCGCAGCCCGGCCACCGCCTCTTCCAGGGTGGTCCCGGCCGGGAGCATCCGGCCGATCAGGCCGGAGAACAGCAGGTCGGTCATCAGGCCGAGGATGCGCGGGCCGACCACATTGGCCAGCACCGCCACCGACGTCAGCGCGACCACCGCCAAGATCAAGGGACGCTCGGGACCCAGCGTGGCCAACAGCCGCTTCAGCGACGGGCCGAAGTTGATCGCCTTCTCCTGCGGGCGCGCATGGCCCGGACCGTGCCCGCGGGCCTCGGGGGCGTGCTTGGGGCGCTCGGGCGCCTCGGTGGTGCGCTCGGTCATGCCGCCTCCTCCGCCTTGAACTGGGACTCGACGATCTCGGCGTACGTCGGGCTCGTGGTCAGCAACTGCTCGTGCGTGCCCGTGGCCTCGATGCGGCCTTCGTCGAGCACGATGATCTGGTCCGCGCCGGCGATCGTCGCCACGCGCTGGCCGACGATGATGACGGCCGCATCGGTCGTCTCGGCGCGCAGGGCGGCGCGCAGCCGGGCGTCGGTGGAGACGTCGAGGGCCGAGAACGAGTCGTCGAAGACGTAGACATCCGGGCGTGCGACGAGCGCGCGGGCGATCGAGAGGCGCTGGCGCTGTCCGCCGGACACGTTCGTGCCGCCCTGGGCGATGGGCGCCTCGAGCTGGCCGTCCATGCGTTCGACGAAGTCGCGGGCCTGGGCGACCTCGAGGGCGTGCCACAGGTCGGCGTCCGAGGCGTCGGGGTTGCCGTAGCGAAGGTTGGACGCCACCGTCCCGGAGAACAGGTAGGGCCGCTGGGGGACGAGCCCGATCGAACCCCACAGCGCCTCGGGGTCGAGGTCGCGGACGTCCACGCCGTCGACCAGCACCCGGCCGGCGGTGGCGTCGAACAGGCGGGGGATGAGGTTGACCAGCGTCGACTTGCCCGAGCCGGTCGAGCCGATGAACGCCAGCGTCTGGCCCGGGTGCACCGAGAACGAGATGCCGGACAGCACCGGCTCCTCGGCACCGGGGTAGGCGAACGAGACGTCCTCGAAGCGCACCTCGCCGCGGACGTCGGTCACGGCGGCCGGGTTGGCCGGCGGCACCACCGACGAGCGCGTGCGCAGCACCTCCTGGATGCGGACCGCACACACCTGCGCGCGCGGGGCGATCATCAGCATCATCGTCGACATCATCACGCTCATCAGGATCTGGATGAGGTACTGCAGGAACGCCGTCAGCTGGCCGATCTGCATCTCGCCGGCCTCCACGCGCAGGCCGCCGAACCACATCACGCCCACGCTGGAGGCCGACATCACGAGCTGGACCACCGGGAAGAACGTCAGCATCCGGCGTCCGACGCGCAGCGACGTGTCGGTGACGGCCCGGTTCGCCTCGTTGAAGCGGAGTGCCTCGTCCGGCTCGCGCACGAACGCGCGCACCACGCGCAGGCCCGAGATCTGTTCGCGCAGCACCCGGTTGAGGGCGTCGATGCGGACCTGCATCTGGCGGAACAGCGGGAGCGCCTGCAGCAGGATCGTGACGATGATCGTGCCCATCACCACGACCGCGACCGCGATCAGCCACGACAGGCCGACGTCCTCGCGCAGGGCCATGAAAACGCCGCCCACCATCATGATCGGGGCCCCGACGATCATGAACAGGGTCATCATCACCAGCATCTGGACCTGCTGGACGTCGTTGGTCGTGCGCGTGATCAGGCTGGGGGCGCCGAACTGGTTGACCTCGCGGGTAGAGAACGACAGCACCCGGTCGAAGATCGCCGCCCGCAGGTCGCGCCCGAAGCTCATCGCGGTGCGGGCGCCGAGGAAGATGGCGGCGACCTGCCCCACGATCTGGACCGCCGAGACGGCCAGCATGATCAGCCCGAGCCGCAGGATCGCCGCCGTGTCGCCCACGGCGACACCCTCGTCGATGATGCGGGCGTTCAGCGTGGGCAGGAACAGCGAGGCGCCGGTGGCGAACAGCTGCAGCACGATGACCGCGGCGACGTGGAGGCGATAGGGCCTCAGGAACGTCCGCAGGGTGGATAGGAGCATCAGGCGTCCTTCCGGGTGCCGTGGAGGAGCAGGTCGGCGAGCGTGGCCGGGTCGGCCAGGCCGGCGTCTCCGGAGAAGGTGTGGGTCGAGCCGAACGTGAGCGCGACCAGGGCGGACGCCGCGTGCTGCGGTGTGACGCGGAGCGCGTCGGCGTGTGGGGTGAGCGTGGCGGCGACGGCGTCCCGGACGCGGGCGTGGACCGCCGTCGGATCGGGGCGCTCGCAGCGCGGTGAGGCGTCGGGGGCTGTGTCGTGGTCCTTGTCGTGGGCCGGGGGGCGGGGGGTGGCGAGGTGTTGGCCCTGGGAGTGCAGGAGCACGACGAGGGTGCGGATGCGGGTGATGTGCGCCGTGAGCTTGGCGACCACCGCCGTCACGGTGGTGGTGAGGTCGGCGTCCGGGGGAAGGGCGGCGAGCTGCTGGGGCAGGTCGTTCTCGGTGAGGGTGTCCAGGACGGTCGCGTGGACGAGGTCCTCCTTGGAGTCGAAGACCCGGAAGATCGTGCCCTCGGCGACGCCGGCGGCCGCGGCGATCTGGCGGGTCGAGACGGCGTCCCCGTGCTCGAGCAGTAGCGGGCGGGTGGCCTCGATGAGGGCGCGGCGCCGCTCGTCGGGGGCCATGCGGGGGGCTCGGTTCACGTGGCGCAACAGTACGTGAGTGAGCGCTCACTCACAACTGGGCTCAGAGCCAGCCGACGAACGTGAGCAGGCCCATCCAGGCGCTGATCGTCACGAAGGACAGCACGGTGCCGCCCATGGTGGACGCCGTCGCCCAGTCCTGCTCGCCGTGGCGGGAGGCGAAGGCCGGGAAGATCGAGAAGGTGGGCAGGGCTGCGGTGATGATCACGGCCGACTTGAGGTCGGGCGACATCGGGGGCAGGCCGGACGCCTCGAACGCGACCACCAGCCCCCACGCCACCGCCGGCATCAGCAGCAGCTTGCCCACCAGCGAGAACGCCACATCGGCGAGCATGCCGCCCAGCTTCAACCCGACCAGCAGGCCGCCGATGGCGAAGAGGGCCACTCCCGAGGACGCCTGCGCCAGCAGCAGCACCGACCGCTCGAGGACGGCCGGCACCGTCACCCCGAGCGCGTTCAGCGCCAGCGCGGCGATGATCGCCAGCACCATCGGCTGGGTGATCACCGACCGCAGCGATCGACCCAGGGTGCGCAGCGCCGTCGATCCGGTGGCGGATGCGCCGCCGGCCGCGGCGTCGGACGCGGCGTCGGCTCGCGCGGTGGCAGCCTCGGCGGCCCGTTCAGCCAGGAACAGCGTCAGCGGGATGATCAGGACGTTGTCGACGATCATGTCCATGCCCACGGCGATGCCCGCGACCTCGGGCAGGGCGATCAGGAAGATGGACATGCCGATGAAGCCGTTGTTGGTGCCGCCCATCGCCATCCCGAGGTAGGCGGCGCGGGTCAGCGGTGCCCGTCTCATGGCGGCCCACCCATGGGCCAGGGCGAACATCGCCATCGACGCCAGGGCATAGGTGAGCAGGTAGGCGGGGTTGAAGATCTCCGACGCGCTGCGTCCGAACACGTTCACGAACACCAGCAGCGGGAGCGCGATCTTGACCACGAACCGGTTCAGGATCGCCATGTCCGTGCGGGCGAACAGGCCTGCACGCGTGCACAGGAAGCCGACACCGACCACCAGGAAGATCGGGACGGTGGCGGACAACACCTCGAGCATGGGGGCCTCACTCTCCGTGCTGACCGTAGCGGGGGAGGGGCGATGCCGGTGGCAACGGTTGCCATGCGGGGCGACTACGCTCCTTGCATGAGCACGCCCGGCACGGTTGCGATCATCGTCAACCCCACCAAGTTCGCCGACCTCGACGAGGTCAAGCAGCGCGCCGCCGAGGTCGCGGCCCAGGAGGGATGGGCCGAGCCGCGCTGGTACGAGACCACCGTGGAGGATCCGGGGTACGGCCAGGCCAAGGAGGCGGTCCGCGACGGGGCGACGCTGGTCTGTTCGCTCGGGGGCGACGGGACGGTGCGCTCGGTGGTCAAGGGGCTGCTCGAGGAGCGCCCGCCGGACGACGAGGCCGAGGTGCCGCTGGGGCTGTTGCCCGGGGGGACGGGGAACCTGCTCGCCCGCAACCTGGGCCTGCCCATCGACAACCTGGCAGATGCCCTCCAGATCGCCCTGACGGGGACGACGCGTCGCATCGACGTGGGGCGGGCCTCCTTCGACGACGGCGATGTCGAGGTGTTCCTCGTGGCCGCCGGGGTGGGGCTGGACGCCGAGACCATGGCCGCGGTCGACGAAGGGGTGAAGAAGCGCGTCGGGTGGGTGGCCTATGTGCTGGCCGCGGGTCAGTCGCTGCTTCGCAAGGGCTTCCGGGTGAGCGTGACCGCCGATGGGCACCGCGCCCGCAGCCAGCATGCCCGGACCGTCATGGTCGGCAACTGCGGCGAGCTCACCGCCGGGGCGCAGCTCATGCCGGACGCCCAGGTCGATGACGGTCTGCTCGACGCGCTGGTCGTGTCGCCCCGAGGTGCCCTGGGCTGGGGGGCCGTCCTGCTCGACTTCGCGACCCGGCACCGTCTCGGGCATCCGTCGGTGAAGCGCGTGCAGGCCAAGAAGGTCGAGATCACGCTGGGCAAGCTGGTCGAGGGCGAGCTCGACGGCGACGCCGTCGGTCAAGTGCGGGCGCTGTTGTGCGAGGTCCACGAGAGCGCACTGCCGATTCGCGTGCAAGCTGAGCCCGAGGGGTGGCGCTGAGGTCGGGAACCTGTGTGGGGTGCCCGCTGCCTTGTCGCATTCCTGCTAGACGGTGAGGCTGTCGCCCGCGACGATGGCTGCATGGTGCCCGATCGCGAAACATGCCTGGCTGCGGTCACGAGCCGCGACGCGCGGTTCGATGGCACCTTCTTCACCGGGGTGACCAGCACGGGGATCTACTGCCGCCCGTCGTGCCCCGCCCGGACGCCGGCTGCCCGCAACATGACCTTCCACCCGAGTGCGGCGGCTGCCCAGGCGGCTGGGTTCCGGGCCTGCAAGCGCTGCCGTCCAGACGCCGTCCCCGGCTCCCCGGAGTGGGACATCCGGGGTGACCTGACCGCTCGCGCGATGCGCCTGATCGGTGATGGGGTGATCGACCGCGAGGGGGTCGCAGGCCTGGCCGACCGGCTCGGCTACTCGGTCCGGCAGGTCCAGCGGCTGACGCTCGACGAGCTCGGCGCCTCGCCCGTGGCGCTCGCGCGCACGCAGCGCGCGCACACGGCACGCCTCCTCGTCCAGACCACGGACCTGCCGTTGACCCAGGTCGCCTTCGCGGCGGGGTTCGGCTCCCTGAGGTCGTTCAACGACACCATCCGTTGCGTGTATGCGACGACCCCCAGCGCCCTGCGCGCCCAGCGACCGGCGAACCGCCACGGCCAACACGCTGACCGCCTGCTCGAGGTCTCGTTGAGGCTGGCCGTGCGCTTGCCCTTCGACCCCTCCAACGTGTTCGGGCATCTGGTAGCCACCGCCGTCCCGGGGGTCGAGGAGTGGCGTGATGGTGCCTACCGACGCACGCTACGGCTCCCGCACGGGCCGGGATTCGTGGCGCTGGCCCCCCGGCCCGACCATGTCGCCGCCACCCTGCACCTGACCGACCCCCGCGACCTGACCCCGGCGATCGGGCGATGCCGCCGTCTGCTCGACCTCGACGCGGACCCCCGGGCCGTCGACGGGGCGCTGGCCCAGGATCCGGCCCTCGCCCCTCTCGTCGCGGCGTCCCCGGGTCGCCGTGTGCCGCGCACGGTGGACGGTGACGAGTTCGCCGTCAGGGCCGTGCTGGGGCAGCAGGTCTCCACGGCGGCCGCACGTACCCATGCCGCACGGCTCGTCGAGGCCTACGGCGACCCGGTGGTCGATCCTGTCGGTGGCCTCACCCACCTGTTCCCGACCGCGGCAGCCCTCACGAATCCAGCACGCGATTGTTTCGCCGGGCCGGACTCCCGCTTCGCCACCCTGGTCGGGCTCACCCGCGCGCTGGCTTCCGGTGGGGTCGACCTCTCGCCCGGCGCGGACCGGGACGCCGCGCGTGCCGCCCTCGCCGCCCTGCGCGGCATCGGACCTTGGACGGTCGAGATGATCGCCATGCGCTCCCTGGGTGACCCCGACGCGTTCCCTGCCTCCGACCTCGGCGTGGTCAAGGGGGCCCAACGCCTGGGCGTCGACGCCGTCGCCGAGGCTGCCCAGCGCTGGCGTCCCTGGCGCGCCTACGCGACCCAGCACCTGTGGGCCGCGCACGACCACCCGATCAACCGCCTGCCGACGGAGGACTCATGAGACACCGCACCATCGACTCGCCCGTGGGACCGCTGACCTTCGTCGTCGACGAGGCCGGTGTGCTGTGCGCGCTCTACACCGACGGGCAGAAGCACTTCCCCGGGTTCGCGGCCCTCGGCGAGCCCGACGACGCCATTGCCCCCGAGGCCGTCGCGCAGGTGGGGGAGTACTTCGCCGGCCAGCGCACCACCTTCGAGCTTGACCTCGCCCCCCGGGGCACCGCTTTCCAGCGCGCGGTGTGGGACGCCTTGTGTGCGATCCCGGCCGGGCAAACCCGGTCATACGGTCAGGTGGCCGCGGCCCTTGGGCACCCGAAGGCCTCGCGCGCGGTGGGGGCGGCAACGGGCCGGAACCCGATCAGCATCATCGTCCCGTGCCATCGGCTGGTGGGATCCTCGGGCGCCCTGACGGGGTATGCCGGCGGGATCGAGCGCAAGCGGTGGCTGCTCGACCACGAGCGTGGCCTCGTCGGCGAACCGTCGAGCCTTCACTGAGCGCGGCGGGCGGCCGGTCGTGGGTGCGGTAGGGGAGGCTCAGTTCCAGGCTGTCGGCCCGTACGAGCCTGCGGTGTACTCATCCAGCGGGACGCGTCCGTCCGACCACGCCTCGAACACCGGGTCCAGGATGCGCCACAGTTCCTCGGTGGCATCGCCGCGCACGCTGAGCAGCGGGTCCCCGGACAGGATGCCGTCCAGGATCTCGCCGTAGGGGCGCACCGGGCTCTCGGAGAGGTTGGCGGACAGGGTGGTCTGTTCGAAGTCCCAGCGGCTGCCCTCGCCGTTCGTCGCGATGCCCAGCGCGATGGTCTCCGGGGCGATCCCGATGACCATCATGTTGGGGGCGGCCTCGTTGCGGAACCCGGACGGCAGGTGCGCGACGGGTCGGAACTTGACCACGATGCCGCGAAACCCCGACCCCAGGGCCTTGCCCGACCTGAGTCGGAAGGGAACGCCCGCCCATCGCGAGTTGCGGATCTCGACGGTCACCTCGGCCAGCGTCTCGGTCTTCCGATCGGGGTCCACGCCCTCCTCGGAGGTGTAGTCGGGCACGGTCCTGCCGTCGATCTGTCCCTCGGTGTAGCGGGCTCGCCGCGACTGGGTGGGGTCGTCCTCCCACAGGTGCATGGCCCGCAGCGCGTGCACGATCAGGTCGCGCAGTTCGAGCTCGTCCATGCTGGCGGGCTCTTCGAGGGCGAACAGGGCCGTGACTAACAACAGGTGGCTCTGGATCATGTCCTTGAGTGCGCCGGCGCCGTCGTAGTAGCCGGCGCGCCCCTCCAGCGCGAGCGCCTCGTCGGCGATGATCTCGACGCGCTCGATGTTGACCGCGTTCCACACCGGTTCGAAGATGCGGTTGCCGAAGCGCAGACCGAGCAGGTTCAGCACCGTCGCCTTGCCGAGGTAATGGTCGACACGGAAGATCTGCTGCTCGGGCACGACGCTGGTCAGCAGGTCGTTGAGTTCCTGTGCCGAGTGCAGGCCGGTCCCGAACGGCTTCTCGATGGCCAGTCGCAGGCCAGGGGGCACGTCCAGCCCCTGCAGGACGCCGATGGCCCGCTGCGTCACCGCCGGCGGAAGGGCGAAGTAGAGCACGATGGCGTGACCAGCGCCGTCCAGCTCGGCCAAGAAGGCCCGCATGGCCTCGGCGTCGGTCACATCGAGCTGCCTGAACCGGGTCGTGGACGCCAGGGCACGAGCTTGCTCGGAGCGACAACCACCGTCCACGAGGGCCTCGCCGACCCGCTCGCGCCAGGCGTCCTCGCCGAGGTCGTCGTAAGCGGCGCCCACCAGGTCGACCTGGAGGCCCGGATGGGCGCGCAGAAGGGTGCCCAGCCCGGGAAGGAGCAGTCGGTGGGTGAGGTCGCCCGAGGCGCCCAGGATGGCGAGGGTGACCGGCTCGGCAGACATGCGTGTTTCCCTTCGACGTGGTCTGGGGCAACCCTAGTCCGGCCCGGCCGACTGACTCAGCCGTGGTCCGGCCGGCTCACTCCCGCCAGGGGGTGAGCGTCTCGGTCACGGCGTCGGCCCAGATCTGGGAGCCGCGCTCGTTGGGGTGTAGGCCGTCATCCTTGAGGAGACCCTCCGGGCCGCCCGGGGCGTCCACGAACGCGTGGTAGGCGTCGATCACCGGGTAGCGGTGGGCAATGGCCCACTCGGCGATGTTCTTGGTCACCTCGTCGGCTGCCGGGAGCCGCTCCGGTGTGGTCACCGGGTTCTGCATCGTGATCACGATCGGGACCTGCTCGGAGGTCTCCTCCCGGATCTGCCCGAGCAGCGCCTCGAGCTGGGGGAGCGTCTGGGTGGGATCTGAGTTGTTGTTGTGGCCCAGCGAGATCACGACGACGTCAGCTCCCTGGGGCAGGCAATCGTCGACGACCTCGGCGAAGTTGATGGGCTTCCAGCCGCTGACCGAGCAGTTCCACAGGGTCCGGCTGGCACCTTCGGTGCTGAGCTCGCGCTTCTCGTAGGAGGCGGGTCCGTTCAGCCACCGATTCAGCGTGACCGCACGATCGGAGGTCATCGACTGCGCCCACAGGGCCGGCCACTCGGTCATCTCGTCACCGGTCGAGTCGCCGAAGATCGCGACGTTGACGCTGTCGGCCTCGAGCAGCAGCTCGCGGATCTCCTGCAACGGACGGCCCGGGACAGGGGTCACCGTCGGGGTGGCGCTCGGCGTGCTCGTGGGGGACGGGGCGGGCGTGGTGCCGCCTCCGAGGCCACCGCAGCCGGTCAGGAGCGCTGCCGCGCAGGCCGTCGCCATCAGTTTTGCACCGTACTTCACCCCTCCAGCATGACATCTCGGGGGAAACCGTCACCACGTGGGTGGGGCGCGGCCGGTGTGAACGGCTCGGGCCAACGCGGGAGACCCGACGTTGGCCCGAGCGACCCCGACCACTTCGTCGGGATGTGCCCCGGGGGTGGGCAGGCTTGGTTTCGTCATCTGACTCAACGGCCACATCAAGCCTAGAGACTGCGTCGCCGTTTGTCGGTTCCCCGTACGGGTGACACGGCAGGGCGCCTTGGGCATGCCGATGCGTCCGTCAGGGCGATCTCGCATCCATCGGGGCGCCACTGTCCGCCCCGTTCTCGGCGGGTGCGAGGAACTGGGGGTGTCCGTCGTGGCCGATGTGGACGGTCCACCGCAGCCGGGGTTTGTCCCGGCCGAAGAAGCGCAGTGGTTCCACGGTGGCGTGGTGGTGCGGACACAGAAGAACCAGGTTCCGCAGCACCGTGCTCCCCCCGGCCCACCACGGGACGATGTGGTGCGCCTCACACCCCGAGGGCGGCACGATGCAGCCGGGGAAGGAGCACCCCCTGTCGCGGGTCTCGAGCGCCCGGCGGATGCCCGGCGTCACCAACCGATGCTCACGCCCCACGTCCAACGGCTCGCTGGTAGCACCCAGCACGACCGGCACGACCTCGGCATCGCAGGCCAGGCGCCGCAGTTCACCCGCCGAGATGCGTTCGCCGCTGCCGAGCACGCCCGCCTGTTCGACCTGCTGGGACAGGGCGTCCCAACTGAGGGTGACGACCACGCTAGGACGGGCCGAGGCAGCACGGTTGTCGGCAGAGTCACGGCTGGTCACCAGGGCGATCAACCCATCAGCGGTGCGCTGGTGGAACGTCCGCTGCCCCGGTCGCGGGGCGTCCGTCGCGTCCGTTCGATCGGCTGCCTGCTCCAGCGCCCGGCGATCCGACAAGGTGTGCGCCTCCACCAGTCGCTGGAACGCCTCGCCCTCCACGGTGGGCAACTGCCCCCGGATCAACACCGATCCGTACCCGTCAGAGCTGAACACCAGCGACCGGGCCTTCCACGCATGCTGCCGCTGCAGGTCCAGACGAACCAGTTCGTCCTCGATCGCATCGATCTCCGGTGCGACCCGGGACACGACGTTGGGGGTTTGCCTGGCCAGGTCCTTGGCGTCCATGAGGTGGGCCTGGTCGAGCAGGAACGACTCCGCCTCGATCCGCTGGTCACCGCTCAACGAGTCGGGCAACTCGCGCAGCACCCGATCGATCGCCCGAGCCTGCAGCACGGACACCTCGCCGGTCAGGGTCGCCTCCGCCACGCGGGGATGGGCCGTGATCTCCGCACCGGCGTGCACCCAGGCGTAGGCCTCCCCGGCGGTCACCTTCGACGACACGGCCAGGATCGTCTTGATGCTGGCCCCACGGACCTTCTCCGCCGCCTTAGCCCGGTCCGCCTCTCCGACGAGCACGGCTCGCAGCGCCTCCACCTGGCGACCCAACGCGACCACTTCGGTCACCAGCGCGAGCCGCGCCTCGGCGTCCAACGCGGCGCGGTCACCATGGTCGATGGCCGTCAGCAACGAGCGGGCGCCGGCCAAGGCCGCGACAGCCGAGGCGGTCGCCGCGGCCGCCCCATCGGCCAGCGCACCCGCGCTCAACGTCTCCATGCCCCTGACGGTAGGAGGCGAACGGCCCCGCTGGCCCCCTCCAACCCAATCTGTGGAAAACTTCGAAAGTTGTCCCCATTCCTCCCACCCCCTTGACATGCCAGAGCGCGACCCTGCTACGCGCGCGCCCGCGCCCGCGCAGGCCCGCCCGCGCCCGCGCGGCAACCGCGCGCGAAGGACACCGCCGGTTCTCGCTAGGCTGACCGGGTGAGTGATTCCCAGCAGTCCGCGGCGTCGGCCGCCCCCCAGCAGTCGGTCTCCGAGCAGGTCCAGGTGCGCCTGGCCAAGCGTGAGCGACTGCTGGCCGAGGGGGGCCAGCCGTACCCCGTCGAGGTGCCGCGCACGCACGCCCTGGCCGAGGTCCGCGCCCAGTGGGGGCACCTGGCCGCCGGCGAGGAGACCGACGACGTCGTCAGCGTCACCGGGCGCATCATGTTCCAGCGCAACACCGGCAAGCTGTGCTTCGCCACGCTGGCCGACCAGTTCACCCTGGACGCCGACGGCGATCGCCTGCAGGTGATGCTGAGCCTGGCCGAGGTGGGCCAGGAGTCCTTGGACGCCTGGAAGGCCGATACCGACCTGGGTGACTTCGTGTCCATCACCGGCCGTGTGATCGCCTCCCGCCGCGGTGAGCTCAGCGTCATGGCGACGGGCTGGACGCTGGCGTCCAAGGCGTTGCGACCGTTGCCCACGCTGCACAACGAGCTGTCCGAGGAGACGCGCGTCCGCCAGCGGTACGCCGACCTGGTGGTCCGCGACGAGGCGCGCGCCATGGTCCGGACGCGGGCGGCGATCACCCGCAGCATCCGCGAGACCCTGCACCGGCGCGGCTACATCGAGGTCGAGACGCCGACGCTGCAGCTCATCCACGGTGGTGCCGCGGCGCGCCCGTTCACGACGCACCTGAACGCGTTCGACATTGACATGACCCTGCGCATCGCGCTCGAGCTGTACCTCAAGCGCGCCATGGTCGGCGGCACCGAGAAGGTCTACGAGATGGGCCGGATCTTCCGCAACGAGGGCATCGACAGCTCGCACAGCGCCGAGTTCACGATGCTGGAGTGCTATGAGGCCTGGATCGACCAGGTGGGCATCGCCGAGGTCATCCAACAGATCATCGTCGACGCCGCGGACGCCGTGGGGTCGCGCCAGATCGAGACGGACGCCGGGGTCATCGACCTGGACGGCGAGTGGCGCTGGCTGCCCTTCTACACCGGCCTGTCCGAGGTGTTGGGCCGCGAGATCACGCCCGACACCACCCGCGCCGAGCTGGAGGAGCTCGCCGCCCAGCACGAGGTCGAGTTCGACCCGAAGTTGTCGGACGGAAAGCTCGCCATGGAGCTGTTCGGCGAGCTCGTCGAACCCACCTTGATCCAGCCGACGTTCGTGTGCGACTACCCGGCGATCGCGCAGCCGCTGGCCCGTCCGCACCGCGACGACCCGCGCCTGGTCGAGGCGTGGGACCTCATCATCGGCGGCATGGAACGCGGCACGGGCTTCTCCGAGCTGATCGACCCCGTCATCCAGCGCGAGCGGTTCACCGAGCAGTCGCTGCTGGCCGCCAAGGGTGACCCCGAGGCGATGCAGCTCGACGAGGACTTCCTCAACGCCCTCGAGTTCGGCGCGCCCCCCATGGGCGGCCTGGGCCTGGGCGTCGACCGGCTCATCATGCTGTTCACCAACAAGGGCATCCGCGAGACCATCCTGTTCCCGCTGCTCAAGCCGCAGGCCTGAGCGCCCACAGCTTGGCCACCCCGCGGCCCAACCCTCAATGCGCCGCCATGAGGGGCGCGAGCCCCCGGGCGCGCGCGGGCGCGTCGGCGTCCCCACACACGGCCAGCCAGTTGGCGAGCATCTGGTAGCCGCCCTCGGTGAGCACCGATTCGGGGTGGAACTGCACGCTCTCGACCGGCAGCGTGCGGTGCCGCACGGCCATGATCACCCCCGACTCGGTCCGGGCCGACACCTCGAGCTCGTCCGGCAGCGTCGCGGGGTCGATGGCCAGCGAGTGGTAGCGCGTCGCGGTGAAGGGGTTGGGCAGGTCGGCGAACACGCCGCGTCCGTCGTGGTGCACCAGCGAGGTCTTGCCGTGCAGCAGCTCGGGTGCGCGCCCGACCACGCCCCCGTAGGCGACCGCGATCGACTGCAGGCCCAGGCAGACCCCGAAGATCGGCAGGACGCCGGCCTTCGTCCGGACCACGTCGATGCACACCCCGGCCGCCTCGGGGGTGCCCGGCCCCGGCGAGAGCAGGACGCCGTCGAACCCACCCGACCAACTCGCCGAGTCGAACCGCGCGTCGTCGTTGCGCCACACCTCGACCTCGGCGCCGATCTGGGCGAGGTAGCTGACGATGTTCCACACGAAGGAGTCGTAGTTGTCGACGACGAGGATCCGGACCATGGGCCCCATTGTCCCCGATCCGGCGGTGCTCAGCGGATCACCTCGGCGTGGGTGAACTCGGCGGGCCCGGTGTAGGCGGGCATCCGCACCGAGGCCTGCCGCGAGACCTCATAACCGAGGCGGTAGGCGTCCACGTACTGCCGGTAGAGGGTGAGGTACTCGCTGTCGCGCAGCGCACGCTCGAGCCGCGCCTGGTCGCCGATGGCGGTGATCCGGTAGGGCGGGGCGTACGGGACGCCGTGCAGGACGACCGTGTTGCCCACGCACTTGATGCCGGTGCGGGCCGACACCCGCTGGCCCTGGATCGTCATGGCCTCCGCACCCCCGGCCCACAGGGCGTTGGCGACGGCCTGGATGTCTTGTTGGTGCACGACCAGCAGGTCGGCGTCCACCCCGGCGGGCTGCACGGACGCCGGCGCGTCGGTCAGCACGACGGT
>JAUNSA010000010.1:3981-5389 GCA_030539405.1 Propionibacteriaceae bacterium | reverse complement strand
GCGCTGGTGGCGATCATGAAGCCGGCGACGGTGCACACGATGACGGTGGCGACCCGCAGGGGGCCGCTGGTGACCCGGGCCCGTCCCCGGGGCGGCTCGTGCGTCTCACCGGCGCGCATGGCACCTCCCCGGAGGGGGGATCACTTCCAGAGGGTGGCGACGCCGAAGGAGGCGGCCATCAGCACCATGGCGACGAGCAGGTTCCAGTTGCCCAGGTCGCTCATGCCGGGCACATAGGTGCCGGTGGAGGCCGTGAGGTACCACACGACGAGCCAGAGGACGCCCACGAGCATCAGCGTGACGAAGGTGGGGGCGACCCAGGAGCGGCCGGTGCTCAGCCCGGCCTTGCCCAGTCGCTGCTTCTCGGCGCGCTCGTCGGCGACGGCCGCCTTGCGGGCGGTCTTCTTCTTGGCCTCGGCCTGCTTGCGGCCCTTGGACTCCGGCACGTGCGCTCTCCTGATCGTGGTCCGAACTGGCGTCAGCATACCCGCGCGCGTCAGGGCGTCGGGGTGGGGTCGGGTATCGGCTCGGCCGTGGGGTCCGGGTTCAGCGGCGGGTTGGTGACGTCGGGTGACTCCGTCGGCTCGGGATCGGGTTCCGGCGTCGGAGTGGGTGACGGCTCGGGGGCTTCGAGGTAGACGGTGACCAGCTCGGTCCGGTCGACCCGCGACTGCGGCTGCGGGTCGGTCCTGATCACGACCGTGCCGTCGGACGGCTCGAACTGCAGGTTGGTGAACCCGTAGTCGGCGGCCTCCTGCCGGGCCTCGTCGGCGGTCATGCCGAGCAGCGAGGGCAGCCGGCTCATGCCGGTGGCGACGGTCAGGGTGACGGGCTCGTTCACCGGGACCTCGGCGCCCTCCTCGGGCGCGACCCTGAGCACTGATCCCTTGACGGCGTCCTGGTCCTCGTCCTCGGCCTCGACGATCCGTCCGGTCAGGCCGGCGACCTCCAGGAGTTTCATGGCGTCGTCGGCCTGCATGCCCAACAACCCGGACGGCACGGTGGCCATCTTCGGCCCACCGTTGAGGACCAGCAACACCTCCGATCCTTCCGGCACGGGCGTCCCGGCGATCGGTTCGGTGCGCAGCACCTGGCCGATCGTGGTGGTGTCGGTCGTCTCCTCGGACTGGACGGTCGCGACGAGGTTCACCTCGTCCAACAGGGCCCGGGCTTGGGCCTCGGTCTTGTACAGCAGGCCGTCGGGGACGGCCACCTCGCGCACGGTCGGCTCCTGGTTGCGCAGCACGAGCTGCCAGGCCAGGAGCAGCCCGATGCCGAGCAGCGCGATGATCGCGAAGGTCCACCACAGCCCGGCCCGGCTCTTGCGGGGCTCCTCGACGGCCGGCAGGGTGCCGGTGCCGGTCTCGGCCCCGTTCAGCCCGAGCCCGGTCGTCCCGTCCCCGAGGGT
>JAUNSA010000010.1:0-3881 GCA_030539405.1 Propionibacteriaceae bacterium | reverse complement strand
ACGACGGCGTCCATGGGGGAGGTGATCTCGGGGTCGAGCTGGGAGGGCGGCACGGGCTGTTCGCGCACGTGCTGGTAGGCCACCGACACCGGGGAGTCACCCTGGAAGGGGGGACGGCTCACCATCAGCTCGTACATGAGGCAGCCGGCCGAGTAGATGTCGGAGCGCGAGTCCACGGTCTCGCCGCGGGCCTGCTCGGGGGAGAGGTACTGGGCGGTGCCGATGACCGCCGCGGTCTGCGTCATGGTGGAGCTGGTGTCGGCGACCGCGCGGGCGATGCCGAAGTCCATCACCTTGACGATGCCGGTGGAGGTGAGCATCACATTGGCGGGCTTGATGTCGCGGTGGACGATGCCGGCCTTGTGGCTGTAGGCCAACGCCTCCAGGACGCCGACGGTGAACTCGAGCGCACGCCGCGGCAGGATCTTGCGGCCGTCGCGGAGGATGTCACGCAGGGTGCGCCCCTCGACCAGCTCCATGACGATGTAGGGCACCGGCGTCTGGGACTGGGGGTCGATCTCTTCGCCGGTGTCGTAGACCGAGACGATGTTGGGGTGGTTCAGCCCGGCAGCGGCCTGGGCCTCGCGACGGAAGCGGGCCTGGAAGGTCGGGTCGCCGGCCAGGTCGATGCGCAGCTCCTTGATCGCCACCTCGCGGCCCAGGCGCAGGTCTCGGGCCTGGCTGACGAGGGCCATGCCGCCGCGGCCGATCACGCGGCCCATCTCGTAGCGGCCGCCCAGGATCCTGGGTTGCTCGGTCATGCGGTCCTCCCTGCTTCGTTCACCGGGTCCGGAACGGTCCCAGTCCTGCCCGGATCCCTCCGGGCTCTCCTTGGCCCGCCGGGGCCTGTGTTCCTCGGTCATCGCACTGCCTCGATCACTGCTCGGGCCACCGGCGCAGCGTACCGTCCGCCGGTGATGTCGGAGCTGTCGGCACCCGCGTCCTGAACGAACACGGCGACAGCGATGGTCGGATCCTCGGCGAACGCGACGAACCACGCGTACGGGACGCGGGCGCCTTCGTCGCCGGACGTGGTCAGGGCCGTGCCCGTCTTGCCCCCGACCCGGGCGCCCGGGACCTGCGCGCGGCGTCCGGTGCCGTTGTCGACGACGCTGACCATCATGTCCTGCAGGTTGCGGGCGTTGGTGGCCGACATCGCCGTGGACAGGGGCCGGGGCGTCCGGGCACTGATCACGGTGAGGTCGGCGCCGCGCACCCGCTGGACCAGGTGGGGCTCCATGACGACACCGTCGTTGGCGATCCCGGCCGCCACCATCGCCATCTGCAGCGGCGTCGCGGCGACGTCGTAGCCGCCGATCGAGCTGAGCATGGTCTGGGCGCGGTCGGGGTCGTCGGGGAAGCGGGACGCCACGCCCTGCAGTTCGGGGAGGTGGGCCGCCCCGAAGCCGAAGCGTTCGGCCTGGCGCCGCAGGGCGTCGTCGCCGAGGTCGTCGCCGATGAGGGCGTAGGCCGTGTTGCAGGACACCTGCAGGGCCTGGCGCAGCGAGATCTCCTCGCCGCCGCAGTTGTAGGACATCTCGAAGGTCGACCCGGGCAGCCGGAGGGTCGCCGGGGACGCCACGGTCGTGTCCGGGGTCATGCCGGACTCCAGGGCGGCGGCGCTGACGATCAGCTTGAACGTCGACCCGGGCGGGTAGATCTCGCGTGTGGCGCGGTTGGTCAGGGGTGCGGCCGGGTCCTCTGTGAGCTGCTTCCAGGTCTGTTCGGTGGCGGCCAGGTCGTGGGACGCCAGCGCGTTGGGGTCGTAGGTCGGTGAGGTCACCAGGGCGAGGACGCCGCCGGTCTTCCAGTCCAGGGCGACGACGGCGCCGGGACGATCGCCGAGTGCATCCCGGGCGGCGCGCTGGGCGCGGGCGTCCAGGGTCGTCTCGAGGCTCGCCCCCTGGGGGCGTTTACCGGTGGCGGTGTCGACGAGGTTCTGCAGCACCTGCACGTCGGCGGTGCCGGCGAGTTGGCGGGAGTAGGTCCGCTCGAGGCCCGACCCGCCGTAGAGGAAGGAGTAGTAGCCGGTCACGCCGGCGTACAACGGCCCCTGGTCGTAGCTGCGCTGGAAGCCGTAGCGGTCATCGACCGGCGAGGAGGTCACGATGGGGGTGTTGCCGACCAGGATGTCGCCCCGGTCGGTGCCGAACTCGGCGTCGCGGACGCGCCGGTTGGCGGGGTCCGAGTTCAGCGACGGCGTCCGAACGACGTAGCTGTAGGTCGCGTTCAGCATGAGCGCGAGGAACATCACGAGGATGACGACGGCGACGCGGCGGATGGGCCCGTTCACGAGGCACCCCGCTCAGTCTGGGCGGGCACCGGCGGGGCGAAGTCGGCCGGGTCGGGGCGGGGGTCGGACGCCGGCGCCGGCGGGGTGACCGGGATGGCCTGGGTGGCCTCGGCGGACAGGGTCACGAACTCGCCCGAGCCGGCGTTCGCCACGTGGGGGCGCCGGATCTGGTGGGTGATCGTGAGCATCACGCCCAGCAGGAGGAAGTTCGAGATCAGCGAGCTGCCGCCCTGGGACACGAACGGCGTGGTCAGCCCCGTCAGCGGCAGCAGGCGGGTCACCCCACCCAGGATGATGAACACCTGCAGCGCGAACACGAAGCCCAGGCCGGTGGCGAGCAGCTTGCCGAAGCCCTCCCGGGCGGCCAGCGCCGCACGCAGCAGCCGGGCGACGATCACGCCGAACAGCAGGATCATCGCCACGAGTCCGTACAGGCCCAGCTCCTCGCCCACGGCGGCGGCGATGAAGTCGTTCTTGGCCAGCGGCGTGAGGTACGGACGCCCCTGGCCCCAGCCGGTGCCGAACAGGCCGCCCCAGGCGAACCCGAACTGGGCCGAGATCACCTGCAGGTTGCGGTCGTAGTCGCTGAACGGGTCCAGCCAGGAGGAGAACCGGGTCTGGACGTGGGAGAACGCGTTGTAGCCCACCACGCCGAGCACGGCGACCATGCCGACGCCCAGGATGGCCCAGCTGGGCCGTTCGGTGGCGACGTAGAGCATCGCCACGAACAGGCCGAAGAACAGCAGGGTCGTGCCGAGGTCCTTCTGGAACACGAGGATGATCAGGGCGAACACCCAGGCGATCGCGATCGGCCCCAGGTCGCGGGCGCGGGGGAAGTCGATGCCGGCGAAGCGGCGTCCGGCCATCGCGAGGACGTCCTTCTTCTCGACCAGGTAGGCGGCGAACGCCACCGACAGCACGATCTTGGCGATCTCGGCGGGCTGGAAGCTGAAGGGCCCGACCTCGATCCAGATCCGCGCGCCGTGGTTCTCCTTGCCCAGGCCCGGGACCAGCGGCGCCAGCAGCAGCACGAACCCGGCCAGGAACCACAGGTAGGTGAACCGCTGCAGGCGGCGGTGGTCGCGCAACCAGACCACGACGGCGACGAAACAGGCCACGGCCAGGAACAGCCACAGCATCTGCAGCTCGGCGCTGCGGAGGTTGTCGGCCTGGTCGAGGCGGTAGATCATCGAGATCCCGATGCCGCACAGCAGGAACGCCACCGGCAGGATCAGGGGGTCGGCGTAGGGGAGCCGCCAGGCGGTGACACCCCAGGCGACCAGGCCCAACACCATCCAGGCGGCCACGCCGACGAACCACGGCCCGGAGAACTGCACCGGGCCCACCGACATCACCCACGGGTCGGGGAAGGCGCCGAGCTGGGTGAAGGCGGTCAGGATGTACCCGCCCGCCCCCAGCGCCAGCGCCAGCAGCATCATCACGAGCGAGACGACGGTGCGGCGACGGTAGACCACGACCTCGGCCACGTCAGCAGTCCTCGGGCGCGGTGATCGGGGTGGGGGACGGGGACGGGAGCGCGGAGGGGTCGGGTGAAGCCCCCGGGGACGCCGTGGGCCCGGCGGACGCC
>JAUNSA010000119.1 GCA_030539405.1 Propionibacteriaceae bacterium | reverse complement strand
TGCTCGGCTGTCATGACCCCGAGCATATTCCCGTATCCGATACCGGGGCAAGCAACTACACCTGAGTAGTTCGACACGCCCGGGCCTAGTGTTTGACTGAATATGGCATACGGCATTACGTTGCCATCCATGAGCACTACTCCAAGCGTCCGAGTGGGCGCCAACGTCCGGGCCGAGATGGCCCGGAAGGGGATGACCCAAACACAGCTAGCCGGCCAGATCGGCATCACCCAAGCGCAGATCTCGAAGCGCCTCAGCGGCCAGATCGCGTTCGACGTCAACGAGCTGGTAGCCGTAGCGGCCGCGCTCGACGTCACGCTGCCCTACCTCACGATGGACGCCACCGAGCGCGGGACCACCGAGGCGGGGGTGGTGACGCGATGATGATCGACGGGATCACCATCCTTGCCGTCCTCGCGCTCGCTGGCCTTGCCCTGTGGCTGTTCACCGAGGAACCCCGCTACCGGTGCGGGGCGTCGTTCGAGCACTTCCCGTGGCTGCTCGACCACGAGGCCGGGCACAGGCCGGAGCGTGCTTGTGCGTGCGCCGAGGGCGTGCACCATCCGTCGTGCCCGACGCGCGGGAACCTGCCCAGGCGGGCAGCCGCATGAGCGACAAGCAGCCGCCCACGCCCCGCTACAAGCTGACGCTCACGATCATCGGCAACACCCTCGACGAGGTTGAGCGCGAGCTGACTGTTCAGACGCGAGGCGGGTTCCTGATCGACTCCGACTACTACGCGCGCGACGAGTGGCACAGCATCAGCGGTCGGGTCACGTCCCGCATGGAGCACACGAACCCGACCATGACCCCCGAACAGTACGACGCCGACATGCGTGCATGGTTTGAGCGCCGCCGGCAGCAGAAGGCGAACCGATGAGCGACCAGCTTCCCCTCGACGCCCCCGAAGCGCGCACGTGGGCGGTCGACGGCCCCACCTTGCTGGAGGATGTGCCCGAAGCCACCTATCACGCTGGTGGTGTTCGGACGCCAGGCCCGCAGACGTCGCAGTCCGCGTTGAAGAAGTTGATCCCGCCGTCGACGCCGGCCGAGTTCCAATGGTCCCTGCTGCACCCGGAGGCACCCCGGCGGGCGTTCGACGTCGGCACCGCGGCGCACACCCTCGTCCTGGGGCGTGGTGCGGAGTTCGTGGCCTGCCCCGAGGATCACCTATCGACCAACCGGCAGATGACTACGAACAAGGCGAAGGACTGGGCGGCCGTGCAGCGCGAGCTGGGCCGGACGCCGTTGCATCCCGACGACTACGAAGCCGTGCACCGCATGGCCGAATCAATCCTGAACCACCCTCGCGCGGCCGAACTCGTCACCGACCCCGACCGGCTGCCCGAGGCGTCCGCGTTCTGCGAGATCACGCCCGGCCTGTGGCTGCGGGCCCGGTTCGACCTGCTCGGTGGTGGGCTGGTCGACTTCAAGACGGCCGCGGACTCTCATGCGGACGCGTTCGCCCGGTCGGCGTGGACGTACGGCTACCACGTGCAGTCCGTCGCCTACGCGAACTCCTGGCACATCGTCAGCGGCGCCGACCCGGCACCGATGACGTTCATCGTCGTCGGGAAGGAACCCCCGCACCTCGTCGGCATCTACACGCTCGACGACCAGTTCCTGTCCGCCGGCGCCCGCCAGTTCGAGCAGGCGCTGAACACCTACATCGACCAGTGGGAGCGACACGGTGCGCCGACCGCACCGGACGTCGTCTGGGATGGCCTGCCGTCCCAGACGGTGACGCTCTCCCCGCCCCGCTGGGCTGCCCGCGACCTCGACGCCGCAGACGCGGCCGACGTCCTCGACGACCTCGAAAGGATCCTCCACTCATGAGCCAGAACATGCCCGCACGACGGGCCAACAACACCCCCGCACGCCCCAACCCTGCAGCAGCCGAGCAGACCGTGAAGGACCTCGTCCGCGGATCATGGGACGCCATCACCGGATCGCTCCCGGAGACGATGGACGGCAAGCGGTTCGCCCGCCTCGTGTTCAACGCCGTGCGCAAGACGCCCCGGCTCGCGCAGGCGTCCGCGAACTCGATGCTCGGCAGCGTCCTGACGGCGTCCGCGCTCGGGCTGGAGATCGGCCTGAACAACGAAGCCCACCTGGTGCCCTACCAGCGCAAGGACAAGAACTCGGGCCGCGAGTGGATCGAGGCCCAGCTGATCGTCGGGTACGGCGGCATCGTGAAGCTGTTCCAGCAGCACCCGATGGCCCGCGGCGTGAACACCCAGTGGGTCGGCGCGAACGACCACTTCGAGTACGAGTACGGCACCAGCTCGCGGCTGGAGCATCGTCCGCGGCTCGGTGACCGCGGTAAGCCGATCGCGTTCTGGGCGTCCTACGAGCTGGCCAACGGCGTCCGGGACTTCCTCGTCCTGGACGTGGCCACGGTCGCGAGGCTGCGCGGGAAGGGCGAGAACGAGAAGCGGGACATCGAGGACCCCGAGCACTGGATGGAGCGGAAGACGGTCCTGAAGCAGGTCCTGAAGCTGGCGCCGAAGTCGACGAGCTTGCAGTGGGCCATGGCCGTCGACGAGAAGCCGGGAGGCGAGCTGCAGGCGGAGCGGACCCACGCGGCGATCAGCGCCGGGGACGTCCTGCCCGAGGATCCCGCCGTGGTTGATGGGGGTCTGGTCGAGGACATCGAGGACGTCGACTTGGAGACCGGGGAGATCGTCGACCCTTCGCGGGTCAACTTGACCCCCCAAGATCATCCCGAGACGGTGCCCGAGGAAGCACCGGCCGCACCACGCAACGTCACCCCGAAGGTGGTGAAGGCGGCCACTGTCCGCGCGATCGTGCGCGAACTCGAGCGGTGCGGCGTCGACCCGAAGACCGCGGACGCCTACCTGCCCGTGCTGGGTGTGCCGGCCGATCGGATCGCTGACCTGTCCCAGGAGGACGCCGAGGACCTGCTGAAGGCGTGCACGTCGCTGGACCGGGACAAGCTCGCTGGGCTCATGGCGGACGCCGCGGGGGGTGAGCCCCGATGAGGGTCACCGTCGAGCAGATGCTGGACGTTCAGAGCGCGCTGCTGCGGTACGCGTCGGTGACCTGGTCGGCGCACGAGTGGTTCCAGTTCTACGCGGGCACGCTCACGTGTGGGCCGTGTGGCAAGCCGTGCTCGTGTGTGGTCGAGCATGCCCGCCAGCAGCTGCGTCCGGACGCGCCTGCCTTGGTGCACGACCTGCACACGAAGATCGGGCAGGCGATCGACGCGGTCGCGGTTGGCGCCGAGGAGGGCCAACGGATGGTCGACCAGACCGTGGCCGTTGCCGAGCAGTACGCCAACGACAAGCCGCCCTTCTGACATGCCCGGCCGGTTGTGTCCCGCCTGCTCGGGAACCCTGCGGTGGATCGAGATGCAGTCCGGCCGGCTCTGCCCGGTCGACCCCGTCCCGACCCCGCAGACCGGCACGGTCGCGGCCCGACTGGTCGGGGAACGGTACGTGGCCGGCTACATCGTCGGCCCGTCCCGTCCCCTCCGCACCGGGTTCGTCCTGTTCGACCCCCACACGCGCGTCTGCAACATGCGACGCAACCAGAAGCACACACCGAAGTTGTTCTGACTCAACCAACAACCCCACATCGAAAGGCAACACCATGGCTGACACGTCCCTCGACAAGCTCGTCAAGCTGTCCTCCGCACTCCCCAAGGAGGACGCCGAGAACGGGCTGGACCACCTCGCCCAGCAGGCGTACGACGACCCCAAGGGCACCATGATCGTCGGCGTCGTCGTCCTCGACGTCCACGAGACGAAGTACCGGCCCACCACCGACCAGGAGGTGGCCGTCGTCCGGATCCGGGAGATCGAGGCCGTGCCGCTCGATGTGGCGTCCGACCTGTACGAGCGCATGAAGGCCATGCGGATCGCACGCCGCGGCGTCCAGCAGGACGAGCTGCCCGAGGAGGACCTGGACGATCACCTCGACGCCGACGTGCACCCCGACACGGTCGCGATCGTCCCCGCCGATGAGGACGCCGTCGTGACCGACATCTTCGACCCGAAGAAGCAGCGATGAGGACCGTGCTGACGCGTGAGCTGACGCAGAAGATCGTCCACGACCTGGGGCGCGCCACACGTTCCCTGTCTGCGATCGCAGCGCGGTATGACGTGCCCGTCGAGACGGTGACGATGTTGCGGGACCACTACGGTCCGGAGATCCCCAAGCTGATCGACGCTGCGAAGGCACTGCAACGGCCGCTGCCTGTTCTGCCGACGTCGGCCGAGGTCGTCGACGTCACCCCGGATCCGGCACTGGCTGCCGACGTCGAACCCGCCGAGGAGACGACGACGCAGCGGCGCAGCGACGGCCTGTCACGTGAGGAACGGATCATCTGCCGTGGTTGGGCTGACGCCAAGGGGCTGCCGGTGGCGTCCCGCGGCATCATCCCGCTGGAGGTGGTCACCGCCTGGGAGCAGGCTGGACGCCCCACCCTCGACGACATCTCCGATGGTGTCGACCCGCACGCCGAGACCGCAGCGTGGCTGGAGGACTACGCCGCCGAGACGGAACAGCTCGTCCAAACAGTCCTGGAGCTCCCCGAACCTGCCCTGGCGGGGGACGAGCTGCTGCAGGTCGCCAAGCAAGCCGCCGTGGATGTCGTCGACGCCCTCCCGTACGCGATCGAGCATCTGCCCGAGCTGGTGCACGACTGGCTCAAGCCGTGCACGGAGCTCGTCGAGGCCGTGGGCGTGGACCGGATCGAGCAGACCCGGATCCACGCGGCCGGCCAGGTGATCCACGAGCTGGTCCTGCAGGGGCTCCTCATCGATGACCTGGAGGCGTGCACGCGTGCAGCACGGCTGGCTCTCGCGGCCGCGGACGCCGCATGAAGGACTGTGTGGGGCCGACCCCGTGCCGGTTCACCGCTGACGGCTGGTTTGTGCGGTGCGAGCGGCTCGCGCACAGCGACCCGTCCGTCATCAACAAGTTCGTGATCGTCAAGCTGGGACGGCGGGGCTGGCGGTTGTGGACGCCGCATGGGCAGCACACCGAGTACGGGTCCCTCGCGGACGCCGTCGACGCCATGGATGCTGCGGTGGCGGCATGTGGGTAGGGATCGACCCGAGCCTGACCGGCACTGCGATCGCGATTATCGACGACGCGGGCACGGTCACGACCCGCCGGTGTGCAACCCAGGGCCACAAGAGCGACTCCGCCGACGACACCCGCCAGCGCATGAACAAGATCGAACGCTGGCTGCGTGACCAACTGGAGGCACTCGGCCGGATCGACCTGGTCGTGGGGATCGAGGGGCCGTCCCTGTCCCCGCGCCGCATGGGCCTCGACCACGAGCGTGCCGGCCTGTGGTGGCGGTTGTTCTCGCGGGCCTGCCTGTACTCGGCCGAGCAGCCCGTGGTGGTTATCACGCCGAAGCAGCGCGCGAAGTACGCCACCGGGAACGGCAACGCCGGCAAGGACGCCGTCCTGCTCGACGTGTCCCGCCGTTACCCCCAGTTCGCGGGGGTGACGAACGACGAGGCCGACGCGTTCGTGATCGCTGCGATGCTCGCCCGCCTCGACGGGCACCCCATCGAACCCAACCTTCCAGCACCGCACCTCGCAGCGCTGGACAAGCTGAAGGAGACACCATGAAAGCCCACGCGTCCCTCATCCGTGTCGACAGCCGCCGAGACCCTGACGGCGTCGAGTACCTGGTCATGGTCCCCGAGGACGGCAACGAGATGGGCCGCGAAGCCGGGGCGGTCCGGCTCGCGGACTCGAACGCGTGGGAGGCCCTCACCCCGGACCGCACCTCGGCCGGCGTGTTCGGGAGCGTCCTCGACGCCATCCACGCCCTCATCGACCGCACGTGACCGCACGCCCCATCCCACGGCCGTGCTGCACCTGGTGCGGCCACCAACCCCACCCGGACGCCTGATGCCCGACGTCCGGTTGCCCCTGCCAGTACCGGAAGGAACTCAACCCCTCATGAGCCAGATCCAGACGTTGCTCGTCGACCAGATCGACCCGCACCCCAACAACCCGCGCCGCGACCTCGGGGACCTCACCGAACTCGCTGCCAGCATCCAAGCCCTCGGCATCCTGCAGCCCCTCGTCGTCGTCCCCAACGAGGACCGCTACCGAGTCGTCATCGGACACCGCCGGCTCGCGGCCGCACGCATGGCCGGCCTCGTCGAGGTCCCCACCCACGTCGAGACCAGCCTGACCGACAGCGAGCAGGTCCAGCTGATGCTCGTCGAGAACGTCCAACGCGACGACCTCACCCCCGTCGAGGAAGCCGCCGGATACCAGCAGCTCCTCGACCTGGGCATGAAGGTCACGATGATCGCCAAGCGCACCGGACGCCCCCGGAAGACCGTCGACGCCCGCCTGCAGCTCCTCGGCCTGCCCGACGTCGCCCAGGAGAAGGTTCACGCCCGCCAGTTGTCGTTGGAGGAGGCCGCCGTGCTCGTCGAGTTCGACGGCGACGTGGACGCCGTCGAGGGGCTGTTGAAGTACGCGGGCACCCCGAACTGGGGGTGGGCCGTCAAGCAGCAGCGGGACCGGCTGGAGCGCGAGAAGGCCATGAAGCCGATCGTCGACAAGCTGCAGGCATTCGGCCTCGAGCAGGTCGACGCTGACGACGCTCGCGCGCGGTACTCGATGACGAAGATCATCGAGAGCGTCGACGAGATCGAGGACGAGTACCCCGCCGGCTGCGTGTTCGTGCCGTCCTCGTGGCAGGCGGCCGTCCAACTGTGGGTGCCCCGACCCGAAACGAACCTGCAGGCCGACGCAGAGGAGCAAGCAGCGCTGCTTGCTGAGGCCGAGGAAGCCGCACAACAGGCCGAAGCCCTGCGGGTCGAAGCTGCCCAGGCGCTCGCACTGCGTGACGAGTTCGTGCTGGGCGTCCTCGACCGCAAGCTGACCGCGCACGAACGCACTGCGATCGTGGCCACCGCGGCCGCGGCGTTCCTCGACGAGGACCTGGCCGACGCTTGGCGGTTCAACCGGTGGTTCGATGCACAGCTGGATGAGCCCGACCACGAGCTGACGACAGCGGAGGCGTGGCGGGCACGGTTCCCGAAGGCCACCCCCGACCATGTTCTGCTTGCGATGGTCCACGCGGGTTCCCGCAGCCTGCACAACTGGGACCGCGCTCACACGTACACCGACATCGTCGCGGTGTACCGGCTGTTCGAGCGGCTCGGCTACGAGATCTCCGACGTCGAGCGGGCCCGCGTGTTCCCCGAGGACGCAGCATGAACACGTGCGTCGCGTGCGGCCGACCGATCACGCTCGTCAACGCTGGCGCGAGCCGCGGCGTCATCACGCTGACGATGGCCTGGATCCACGTCTCCTGGTGGGCAAACCGGACCCATGCGGCCATCCCCAAGGAAGCACTCCGCGATGACTGATCTTGAGCAGCTCGTGTTGGACGGCCGGTGTGGCGCGTGGACGCCCACCGGCCCGTGCCGGCGCCGCGTCGTCCAAGCGTGGGACCGCTGCCACCTCCACCCGCCGTTCCACGTCGCCCGGAGCGACGGCACGGTGCACGTCAACCTCAACACGGTCGCCCGGCTCAGCTTCGGGGAACGGACCACCACCATCGTCCTGCTCGAACGGGACGCCCTCGAACTCGCGCGCGAGATCCAGCGCGCGTGCACCCAACTCGACACCGAAGGAGACCCGCCAGCATGAGCGAACAGCCGTACTGCCAGCCCACACCCGACAAGGACACCACCGACCGCGAAGAACTCGTCGGCCGATCGTTCGACGTCGGCCGCGAGACCCTGCCCGCGTGCCCGATCTGCAGCATCAAGTTCACTCCCGACGGCTACACAGCGGGCGGGTGGAACAAGGCCTGATGATGACCGCGCAGCCCATGCCGGACGCCGTGTGCCCCTGCGGGCGCCCGGTGTCCCGGCGTGGTCTCTGCGTCACCTGCTACCGCCGAGCACGCGAACAACGCAGCATCTCGTTCACGCCCCACCGCGACCACGCCGACGTCGTCGAGGACGTCGAATGGATGCTCACCGCCGGCGAAACCCACCCCGAAGCCATCGCCCGCAGGCTCGGCTACGCCGGCCCCGACAGCCTGTACAAGGCACTCCACCGCGCCGATCGCGGTGACCTCGTTGACCAACTCACACGCAAAGGACGGCCCTGACCATGGCCTGGTTCAAGGTGGACGACAAGATCCACGACCACCCGAAAGCGATCGCAGCAGGCAAAGCCGCCATGGGCGTCTGGATGCTCGCAGGCGCCTGGTCGGCCGACAACCTGACAGACGGGTTCGTGCCCAAGCGCGTCCTCACCAGGTGGGGCACAGCCGGAGACGCCCGGAAGCTCGTCGACGCCGGACTGTGGTTCGTCGACCAGGAAGACGGCCAGGCGGGCTGGCGGTTCCACGACTGGGGGGACTTCCAACCCACCCGTGAACAGGTCATGGCCGAGCGGGCCAAGAACGCGGCCAAGCTGGCGAACTGGCGTGCCAAGCAGGCCGAGAAGAAGGAGCAGGAACGTGCCCATCTGCGCGTGTTGTAACCCGGTTCGTCCCGACCCGACCCGTCCCGAAGTACTTAAGTCCCTGCCCAACCCCAAGACCCGAACACGCACGAAGAGCTGCCGCGGGCGCTTCGCGCCCTTGCCCCCGAACACCCCTACCGCACACCCAGCCCCTCACGACCAACTCAAGAACGTCTCCCAACCACAGACCGCGCGCGCACGCGAGTTCGATCACACCCCGCCCCGCGAACTAAGCTCCCGAACCATGACACCAGCAGCCCGCACCA
>JAUNSA010000118.1 GCA_030539405.1 Propionibacteriaceae bacterium | reverse complement strand
GGACGGGTCGATGATCTTGCCCGGGTTCAGGTGGTGCCCCGGGTCGGTGGCGTCGAACAACGTCCGCAGCATCGAGACACCCTCGGCCGAGACGACCTGCTCCATCCACGGGGCGTGCTCCATGCCGACGCCGTGGTGGTGCGACAGCGTCCCGCCGTGATCCACGAACGCCTGCTGGATCGCCGTCTTCACCGTCGCGTACTCGCGGTCGGCGTCCTCACCGGCCTGGAACGCGAACGTGAAGTAAAGGCAGGCCCCCACGTGGTAGCTGTGCGACAGGTGGCACATGATGAACCCCTGCTTGCCCAGCGTGGCGAAAGCCGCCTCCGCGGCCTCGTACACCCCGTCGTGGATCGCGTGGATCCGCGACCAGGGCGCCGCCGTCTCCGACACGTCACCGAGCACGTCCTGCTCGAGGAGGAAGTCGCGCAGGTAGGGGGTGTCGAACTTCTTCTGGTCGTACAGCGCGCCCGGTCCGGTGCCGAGGGTCAACGCACCGTGCCGCTTGGCGATCAGGGCCACCTCGCGCCGGCGGGCGTCCACGTCGCCCTTCGACCCCTCGAAGCAGACGTACGAGATGCACATGGCGTCGGTGTCCCAGCCGCGGCGGCGCATGAAGGCCCACAGCTCGGTCTGCACGCGCGCCTCGACCTTCTTCTTCAGCGTCACGGCCTCCTTCTGCGTGGACAGCGAGAAGGCGGTCTCGTGGGCGTCCGAGATGCGCACGAACGTGGTGGGCACCTCGGCCTCGGCGATCGAGTGGATCGCATCCACCGCGTCCCCCCACGTCGGGTACATGTACGCCACCACGACCCGCTCCTCGGCGAGCCGGTGCACCCGCACCCACACGTCGGTGATGACGCCCAAGCGCCCCTCCGAGCCGATCACCATCTCGCGCAGCGACGGACCGGTCGACTCCGAGGGCACCGGCTTCAGCCGCATCGTCCCGGACGGCCGCACCACCGTCAGGCCGCGGATGATGTCGGCGATGTCGCCGTACTTGTCCGACTGCATGCCCGAGGACCGCGTCGCCGCCCAGCCGCCGAGCGTCGAGTGCGTGAACGAGTCGGGGAAGTGACCCAGCGTCCACCCTTCGGCGTTCAACGCCTCCTCCAAGTCGGGGCCGAGCATGCCGGCGCCGATCCGGGCCAGCCCCGACTCCGCATCCAGCTCGTGGATCCCGACCAGCAGCCCCAGGTCCAGCGACACGATCGCGCGGGTCTCGGCCGGGTCGAGCTGCAGCGAACGGGAGATGTTGGTGCCACCGCCGAACGGGACGACCACCGCGTCCGCCTCGACGCACGCGCGCAGCACCGCCGCCACCTCGTCCTCGGTCTGCGGGTAGACCACCACCTCCGGCAGCCGCCCGAAGTCGAACCGCGACACGTGCAGCAGTTCGGTCACCGACGACCCGTGCCCGTGCACGACGCGCTCGTGGGCATCGACGGTCACCCGGTCGGACGCCGTGGCCACGACCAGGGCGTCGCGCAGGGCATCCGGCAGCGTCGACTCGGGGACCGTGGTCGCGTCGAACTCGATCGTGTCCACCTGGCGGGGGCGCAGGTCGATGCCGAGGTGCTTCTTGACGAAGGGCGCGAACGCGGGCTTGTTGGCGTAGTTGAAGAACACGCCCTCCTCACCCCAGCCCCACCACTTCATGTGCTTGACCTGCTTCACGACACCGCTCCTTCGCCTGGGGTCCTGGACTTGCCCTTGATCCGCCGCGAGACGGCGCGCACGGCTGCGTTCGGCAGCAGGCCCAGGGCTGCGGCGGCCGCCTTGTAGCGTCGGCTCGGCACCGACAGCACCCGCCCGGCCCGGGCGTCGGCCAGGGCGGCGGTGGCGACGCGGTCGGCGTCCAACCACATCGCGTCGGGGACGCCCTTACGCCCCGACCCACCGCGCGCGTGGAACTCGGTGCGCGTCCAGCCGGGCAGCACGGCCGTCACGTGGACGCCGGTGTTGGTCAGTTCGAGCGCGAGCACCTCGGTGAGCGCCAACGCGTAGGCCTTGAGCGCCGAGTACGAGTCCTGCCGGGTCAGCGCGGACACCGAGGTCACGGTGATGATCCAGCCCTCGCCGCGCTCCCGCATCACGGACGCCGCCGCGCTGGACAGCACCCGCGGCGCGCGCCCCATCACCTCGTAGGCGGCGTCGGCGAGGGCCTCGTCGCCGTCCACCAGCGGCGTCTTCAGCGAGAAACCGGCGTTGTTGACCAGGGTGTCGATGTCGCCGGAGCGCAGCCGTTCGGCGACGCGGGCCTGGTCGGCGCGGTCGGCCAGGTCGGCGACCATCGTCTCCACCGCGACGCCGTACGTGGCACCCAGGTCGGCGGCCACGGCGTCCAACCGTTCGCGGTCGCGGGCCACCAGCACCAGCGAGGCGCCGTCGCGGGCCAGGGCGCGGGCGAAGGCCAGCCCGATCCCGGACGTCCCGCCTGTGATGAGCCCGACCCGCATGAGCGGCACGCTACATTACGCTGCCCCCACGGAGGCGATGCCCACCGCTTTCGGGAAAGGAGTCCGGCGTGACCTCGACCCGGGTTCTGCTGACCGGCGTGACCGGCTTCCTCGGCCAGGCCATCCTGGAGCGGCTGCTCTCCACCACGGACGCCCACGTCACGGCCGTCATCCGCCCCAAGGGCACCCAGTCCGCCCGCGACCGCCTCGACCGGCTGCTGCGCAAGCCGGTCTTCAAGACCTGGCGGGACGCGGTGGGCGACGAGCAGGCGCGCCGGATCTGGGCCGAGCGCACCGACGTGCTGGAGGCCGACCTGGCCACCCTGGAGCGCATCGAGGGTCCGGTCGACGTGGTGGTCCACTCCGCCTCGACGGTGAGCTTCGACGCCCCGATCGACGAGTCGTTCGCCAACAACGTCGGCGGCCCGCGGGCGCTGTACGCCGCGCTCGAGGCGTCCGGTCTCGACCCGCACGTCATCCACGTGTCGACGTGTTATGTGGGCGGCATCGCCAAGGGCCTGCGCCCGGAGGCCTCGGTCGACCACGAGGTCGACTGGCGCGCCGAGATCGCGGCCGCCGAGGTGGCCCGCGCCGAGGCCGAGGCGGCCTCGCGCACCCCGGAGCAACTGCAGGTCTTCATCGACGACGCCACCCGCGACCACGGCAAGCAGGGCCCCAAGTCGGTGGCCCGGGCGTCCGAGGCCGCCCGCGTGGAGTGGGTGAACAAGCGGCTGGTCGAGCTCGGCCGCACCCGCGCCCGCTCGGTCGGCTGGACCGACGTGTACACCCTGTCCAAGGCGCTGGGGGAGCGGGTCGCCGAGCAGGAGTGGGCCGGACGCGGCAACCGGCTGTCGATCGTGCGCCCGGCGATCATCGAGTCGTCGCTGCGGCACCCCTTCCCGGGCTGGATCGACGGCTTCAAGGTCGCCGACCCGCTGATCATGGCCTACGCCAAGGGGCACCTGCCGGAGTTCCCGGGTCTGCCGGACTCGGTGCTCGACGTCATCCCGGTCGACTACGTGGTCAACGTGATCATGGCGCTGGCCACGCTGGGCCACCAGGGGGAGACCGACGAGGTCGGCTACTACCAGGTGTGTTCGGGCGCCTCGAACCCGCTGCCGTTCCACCGCATGTACGCCGAGGTGCGGGCCTACTTCCTGGAGCACCCGCTCAGTGACGACAAGGGGCGTCCGATCGCGGTGCCGACGTGGAAGTTCCCGGCCAACAACGCCGCCGAACGGTCGCTGCGCCTGAAGGAGCGGCTCTCGGCGCTCGGCTCCAAGGTGGGCGCCGCCCTGCCCTCCACCTCCCGGACGCGCCAGTGGGCGTCCTCGCTGTCGAAGATGGAGCGCGGGCTGGGCAGCCTGCGCACCTACGTCGACCTGTACCAGAGCTACACGCGCACCGAGATGCTCTTCGACGACCAGCAGACGCGCGCGCTAGGCGCCAAGCTGCCCGCCGACACCCCGCGGGGTCGAACCTTCGATGTTCGCGACATCGACTGGACGCACTACTGGCAGCAGGTGCACCTGCCCGCGATGACGACGCTGGCCAAGGTGCATGCGCGGGCGTCCTCGGCGCAGCGCTCGCAGCGCTCAAAGGCGCGCAAGCTCGAGTCGGGCACCGACGTGCTGGCCGTGTTCGACCTCGAGGGCACGCTGGTGCGCAGCTCCCTGGTCACCCAGTACCTGTCGGTGATGGGGCGCCTGCACGCCCCCGGCCAGCTCCCCAGCGAACTTGCCGACCTGATCAGCAAGGCCGGCGTGTACCTGCAGGCCGAGCGCCGCGACCGCGGCGAGTTCGTCCGGGCGTTCTCGCGCCGCTACGCCGGCACGCGCGTGGCCGACATCGAGCGCCTCGTCGCCGGGGCGTGGGGGCAACGGCTGGTCGGCGCGTTGCGTCCCGGGGCGCTGGCCCGCATCGAAGAACACCGCGCCGCGGGCCATCGCACCGTGCTGGTCACCGGCTCGCTGGACCTGTTCGCCGTCCCGTTGGCCCCGCTGTTCGACGAGGTGGTCGCCTCCCGCATGGAGAGCCGCGACGGCGTCCTCACCGGCTACCTGGCCACCCCGCCGCTGGTCGACGAGGCGCGCGCCCAGTGGTTGTTGTCGTACGCGGACGCCGGGGGTTACGACCTGTCGCGGTCGCACGGGTACGGCGACTCCATCGCGGACGCCTCGTGGCTGCAGGTGCTGGGGCGTCCGGTGGCGGTCAATCCCGACCTGCCGCTGTACCGGGTGGCCTCGCGCTTGTACTGGCCGATCGAGGACTGGAAGCACGCCTGAGTACGCCTGCCGCCGATAGGCTGGCGGCGTGGCTCGCTCGTCCCGCATCACCGACGCCTTGTTGCTGTCCCATGTCAACAAGATGGGCGAGGAACACCCGCCGGTCCCGTGGGAGTCGGTCGACTTCACCGTCCACGACCCGGCCGCCATGCGCACCCGGTTCGCCGGCGTCCTGGACTACCTGGCCCGCGTCGAGCTCGAGGTCGAGCGCAACGTCCTCGAACTGCTCACGATCATGCCCAACCCGTCGGAGGCCGACCGCGTGTTCTACGCCGACGTCTGGTACGGCCAGGAGATCCAGCACGGGCTGATCCTCGATGAGCTGAAGAGCCGCATCGGGCTGCCGGCGTCCGAGCCGCTGCTGCAGGTGGGGTTCGCGGTCAAGGCGCTCGGGGCGATGGCGCGCTTCGAGCCGATCCAGGACGTCGCGCGCACCATCTACTACCTCACCGGCGCCTCGACCGAGCGGCAGGCGGTGCTGGCCTACAACGCCTTCGGCGCCGAGCTGGACGCCATGGGCGAGAAGGCGGTGCGCGCCACGATCATCAACCCGATCAAGCGCCAGGAGCCGGGCCACTTCGCCTTCTACCGGATGAGCGCCGAGAAGATCACCACCGACGGCACCCTCAAGCCGTGGCAGATGTGGCTGGCCCGCAAGCTGCGTACCTTCTCCTACGAGCTCGTCGGCACCCACCAGGACCCGCGCTACCAGGCGCAGATGGGCGAGGTCATCACCAAGCTCGGCTTCGAGCGCGACCTGGAGGTCTTCGCCAAGGAGATCGGACGCCTCGAGGCCAGCCTGCTGTGGGCCCAGCACCAGGGCCTGGACTTCCCGCCCTACGTGCTGGCCGCCCTGCGCGAGTCGGTCGAGCTGTACCGCGAGCGCGGCGACTTCACGCCCAACCTCTGAGGCTCGCTGCCGGAGAGGGCATGATGGAGCCATGACCGAGCACGATCCCCGCTGGATGTACCGGCAAGTCATCGACGCCATGGTGGTGTGCTGCTCCGGCCCGGGCCAGGTGTCCGCCGAGCGCATCCGCGTGGGCGTCTGGAACGAGAACGCCGCGCCCGATGATGTGCCGCAGACGGCCCTGAACCGCCTGGTGACCAGCCTGGACGCCGACCAGCGCGAGGCGCTCGCGGTGGTCATGGCCGAGGAGTTCGCCTCCGGCATGTTCAACGCGCTGGAGGTGTTGCAGGCCGCGAAGTTGGACGGCTTCGAGCAAGGTTACGAGGGTGATCCGTCCGATGACTTCCTGGGACGCCTCGACGGCTGGGAGTGGCCGGAGGCCTGAGCACGCAGTTCGCCGGCCCGCTCGGCGAGCCAGTCCTCTTCTTGGCCCCGCGCCTGGATCATCCGGGTGTTGCGGGGTTGGACGAGCAGGTCGCGCTCGGCCGCGAACCCGGCCGCGAGCAGCCGCGCCCGCTCGATCTCGGTGTTGAGCACCACGCCGATCAGCAGGGCGATGTTCATGATCCACAGGCCCAGCAGCAGGATGATGAAGGACCCGACGATCCCGAACGTGGCCGGGAGGCGTCCGAACACCCCCACCCACAGCGTGTAGCCGAGGATCGCCAGCACGGTGGCGACCATCGCGAACAGCGCCCCGGGGATCGACCAGCGCAGCCGCGCCTGCCGGACGTTGGGCGTGGCCCGGTAGAGCGCCAGGACGGCGGCCAGCGCGGCGACGGCGAGGACGATCCAGCGGCTGGCGCGCAGGGCCTCCAGGGGCCCGATGTCGAGGTTGAGGTAACGCAGGACGACCTCCCAGATGCCGGCTGACAACAGCACGGCCAGCAGCGTGAACACCCCGAACACCAGCATCAGCAGGGTGACCAGCAGGTTGTAGGGGATGATCTGCCAGATCGGACGCCCCTCCACGACCCCGTGGATGCGGTTGGCCGAGCGCCCGAACGCCGACACGTACCCCGAGGCGGCCCACAGCACGCCGACCAGCGCGATGCCCAGCACCCAGTCGGCGCCGGCGGCCGCGGCCACCTGGCGCAGCGGGTCGGACACCAGCTCGACCACGGTCGTCGGCGCGACGCTGTGCAGGAACTCGATGATCCACTCCACCGCCGCGGTGCCCTGCCCGAACAAGGTCAGCCCGGCCAGGATCGCCAGCAGGCCCGGGAACAGGGACTGGATCGACATGTAGGCGAGGTTGCCCGCGTTGTCGAGGATGTGGCGGTACCAGAACTCCGACCACGTGCGGCGCAGGACATAGCGCCACGACCGGGCCCCGAGCTGCCAGGGCCACGCCGGTTTGGCCGGGTCGTCAGGGGCGGGGGCGGTCCGCTCCTTGGCGACGGTGGCTTCTGTCTCGGCGTCCATGGGTCACCTCCTCACCTCGGGTCTGCGCTTCGGGTCTCAGCGCAGGCGCGCGCGGGCCAGCACTGATCGCAAGTACACCACCGACCCGGCCCAGACCAGCACCAGACCCACCCAGTAGGAGGCGGTGACGTGCTGTCCGAACACCGTGATGCCGAGCACGAGCTGGATCGTCGGCCCTAGGTACTGCAGCACGCCGACCACCCCGAACGGCAGCCGCTTGGCCGCCAGCGCGAACAGCCACAACGGCACGGCAGTCAGGACGCCGGCCAGCACCAGCAGCCCCGACTGGGCCGGCGAGTCGTCGAAGTGGGACGCCCCGGTGGCCGCCAGCCACGCCCAGTAGCCCAGCGCCGCCGGCAGCAGGACCGCCGACTCCAGGAACAGCCCGCCCAGCGCCGGCGCGGTGGCCCGCTTCTTGACCGCGCCGTACAGCCCGAACGAGAACGCGAGCAGCAGCGAGATCCACAGCCCGGACCAGTTCTGCCAGGCGATGACGCCGACGCCGAACGCGGCGAGCAGGGTGCCGAGGCGTCCGCCGCGGGTCATGCGTTCACCGAACAGCACCACGCCCAGCACGATGTTGACCAACGGATTGATGAAGTAGCCCAAGCTCGCCTCGACCACATGGTTGGAGTTCACCGCCGCGATGTAGGTCAGCCAGTTCACCCCAATCAGGCCGCCGGCGGCGAGCACCCACGGCAGTCGCTCCCGGCTGAGCGCCGGCCGCAGCCAGGCCCACGAGTGCCGCAGCACCACCAGGGTCAGCGTGACCGCGACGAGCGACCAGATCACGCGGTGGGCGAGGATCTCCAGCGGTTCGGCCGGCTTGAGCGCCGGGAACAGCAGCGGGAAGAAGCCCCAGATCGCATAGGCGCCCACCCCGGCCGCCAGCCCACGCGACCGCTCCGCGGGGTCGGACGCCGTGGGCGCCGGTGGGGCGGGGGGCTGGGACACCCGAGCACTGTACGCGCTCGTTCGCCGGTGTCGTGACGGCGGCCCGGCCCCGGGATGGCCCGGCCCCGGGATGGTTCGCAACGCGGTTTCTACCCCACAACGCGGATAGTTTCCGCGTTGTGGGGTAGAAACCGCGTTACGAGCCCAAGCGCCGGCCGCGCTGACCCCGCCCTGCCCGGCCAGCCCCACCCACGCGGGGGAGCGTCAGTCCTCGGGCAGCAACGTAGTCCCCGGGACGCCGTGGGGCGCCGGTTCCGGGTCCTCGGTCGGCCGGGCGAGGACGGTGTCGACGGCGTGCCGGGTGATCTCGCCGGCGGCGATCTCCTCGGCGTAGTGGCAGGCCACCTTGTGGGTCTCGGGCACCCCGGGCACGGACACGACCCGCAGCTCGGGGCGTTCGGTCGCGCACCGGGACTCCTGGGCCCAGGGGCAGCGGGTGTGGAACCGGCAGCCCGAGGGCGGGTTGGCCGGCGAGGGCAGGTCGCCGGCGAGGATGATCCGCTCGCGGGTGTCCTCGGCCTCGGGGTCCGGCACCGGGATTGCCGACAGTAACGCCCGCGTGTAGGGGTGCAGCGGGGCGGCGTACAGGTCGTCGGCGTCCGCCTCCTCGACCAGGGCACCCAGGTACATGACGCCGATCCGGTCGGAGATGTGCCGCACCACGGCCAGGTCGTGGGCGATGACCAGGTAGGTCAGGCCGAACTCGTTCTGCAGGTCCTCGAGCAGGTTGATCACCTGGGCCTGGAC
>JAUNSA010000117.1:4178-8787 GCA_030539405.1 Propionibacteriaceae bacterium | reverse complement strand
GCGGTCTCGGGGCGCAGGTAGTGCAGGCCCGACTCGTCCTCGATGACGCCCAGGTAGGTCTTGAGCATCATGTTGAAGTCACGCGGCTCGGTGAACTGGCCGAGGTTGCCGCACTCGGGGCAGTTGATCTCCTCCAGGCCCGAGGGGGCGCGGCCCTTCTTGAACTCGAAGGCCTCCTCCAACTGGTCGGCGCGGAACCGCTTGTGGCAGCTCTGGCACTCGGTCAGCGGGTCGGAGAACACGCCCACATGGCCCGAGGCGACCCAGACCTGCTTGGGCAGGATGATCGAGGAGTCCAGGCCCACCACGTCCGGACGCCCCTGCACGACGGCCTTCCACCACTGCCGCTTGATGTTCTCCTTGAGCTCCACGCCGTAGGGGCCGTAGTCCCAGGCCGCTCGCGTACCGCCGTAGATCTCCCCGCAGGGGTACACGAAGCCGCGGCGCTTCGTGAGGCTGATGACGTTGTCGAGCTTGCTGGCCATGGGACCGGTGCCTCCTTGTCGGCTGGGGGTGCCCGGCCGGCATCCCCACTGCCGGGCCACCCTATCCGGACGCCGGGGCCGCACGCACGGCGTCCGGGAGCCGCGAGACCGGCGCCACAACCACGTCGTGCAGTTTCCAGTCCAACTCTGAGATCGTCGCGGCCAGCGCCTCGAGCTCGGCCACCGCGACGGTGGCAGTCGGTACCACGAACACCTCCACATGGAACAGGTGGCCCTGGTCACGGACCCGGACGGCGGCGTCCGCCACCCAGGCCGGGCCGCGGGCGATCGTCAGCACGGCGTCCACCAGCGGGTGGGTGCGCGCGTCGTCGTGGGTGCGCGCCTCACCGTCCATCAGGTCACGCAGGGCGTTGGCGATGCCCGTGACGCCGTCCTTCAGGATGCTGGCGGCGATGACGAGGGCGGCGACCGAGTCCGCCCACCACCATCCGACCCCGATGCCGAGGATGCCCAGGATCGCTGCCGCGGCGGTCCGCCAATCAGCGGCGTTCATGTCCGCGTCGGACCACAGCACCTTGTCGTGGAGGGTCTCGGCGAGCGGCTTCTTCAGCCGGCCAAGGATCACCGGCCCGATGCCCGTGTAGACCATCGCGCCGATCATCAGCCAGCCCGCCCACACGGTCTGCCCGAACAGGTGGTAGGTGCCGATCGGCGGGTGCTCGGCGGTGAGCAGACCCGACCCGGAGTCGAACACCATGAAGGCGCCCATCGCGAAGAGTGCGACAGCCGAGGCGAGGTGTGCCGACCCGATGGCGCGGTGGTGGCCGTAGGGGCGCTCGGGGGTCGGCGGACGCCGGATGCTCCGCAGCGACACCAGGAACACCAGCGGTGGGACGAGGGAGAGCATGTCCTCGACCCAGGCGACCTTCATGGCCTGGCTCGAGCCCATCACCGCGAACACGACGATGACGCAGGAAAGCAGGTAGGCGATGCCGACCCACTGCAGCCGGATGGCCCGCCTCAGGGCATCGTGCTGCTCACGGGGCAGCGCGGTGTCTCCGAAGCGTGCCGACCCCTCGCCGGGGGCGCTCATGGCTTCTGCCCATCGAGCCACGACTCCACTGCGAACAGCAGCGCGTTCTCCCCCAGGGGCACCGCGAGGACATGCTTCAGCTCGCCGTCGGGCGATGCGGTGCTGGCGTAGGGCCGGGTGAGGGCGACGCGGTCGCTCCAGGGCGACTCCTCGGTCAGGCCGCCTGCGACGAGGTCGAGCTCGCCGCGTTCCATCGCGGAGACCAATTCCTCCTCGCCGCCGACGCGCCACTCCACCTCTGCACCGAGCGAGGCAGCGAAGTCGCGGACCAGCTCGGCCTCGGGACCCGTGACCTCGCCCCCGTCGACCTCCACCCGGTCGGCCCCCGGCGACGCCCCGGCCCGCAGGACGCCGTGGGACCGCACCCGTTCCAGCGTCCCGTCCGGGTCGGCCGGGATCGCAGCACAACCGCCCAGCAACACGGCGCCGGCCACGGCCATGGCCGTGAATCTCCTTGTCAGCGGCCTCACGGCCGCAACGCTACTCCCCGCGCGGGATGTTGTCGCCCACCTCGGCGGGGTCGAGGTAGGCCGACGGTTCGTCGATGGCCTCGCTCATCAAGGTGACCAGCACCATCTTGGCCTCGTACCCGTTGTAGGCCCGCCGGTAGGAGCCCACGTTCTCCCACGTGGTCTGGATCGCCCACAGGTCGGGCTCGTCCAGGTTGCGGACGAGGTCGGCCGACACGTTGCCGGGCCGGAACCGGAAGAAGGCGACCGCGGCCTGCGCGCGTTCGACGAAGGACGCCTCGGCGTCCGGTGCGACGCGGAAGCGACTGAAGGCCAGCATGCGGCCCAGCCTACGACCTCGCGGGTAGTCTGGGTCGGACGAGGAGGGCCGAACCATGACCACCACACCCCAGCGGCGGACGCGGCAGCGCGCCACCATCGCGGAGGTGGTCGGCGAGCTCTCCGAGTTCCGGACGGCCCAGGACATCCACGACCTGCTGCGCCACCGGGGGGACGCCGTGGGTCTGGCCACCGTCTACCGCAACCTGCAGGCGATGGCCGAGGCCGGCGAGGTCGACGTGGTGCGGACGCCTGATGGCCAGGCCGCCTACCGGGCCTGCGGGGAGGCCACCCACGAGCACCACCACCACCTGATCTGCCGCGCCTGCGGCCGGACGGTCGAGGTGGGTTTCGAGGGCCTGGAGCGCCTCATCGACGCGATCGCGGCCGACCACGGCTTCAGCGAGGTCCAGCACTCGGTGGAGCTCCACGGGCTGTGCTCGGACTGCGCCCCGTCGGGCCGCTGAGCGCCGATGCCCACCTACCGCGACGAGGGGGTCGTCCTCCGCACGCACAACCTCGGTGAGGCCGACCGGATCATCACCGTGTTGTCGCGTCGCCACGGCAAGGTCCGGGCGGTGGCCCGCGGCGTCCGACGTACTTCCTCCAAGTGGGGGGCGCGCCTGGAGCCGTTCAGCCACGTCGACCTGCAGTTCGCGACCGGGCGCACCCTCGACGTGATCACCGAGGCGGTCACGCTGCACGCCTGGTCCGAGCCCCTGTGCACCGACTACAACCGCTACACCGTCGGGCACGTGCTGCTGGAGACCGCCGACCGCCTCGTCAGCGTCGAGAACGAGCCGGCCCTCCACCAGTACCGCCTGCTGGCGGGCGCGTTGCACGCCCTGGTCACCGGCACCTCGGACGGCCCGCGCCCGAGCACGCTGGTCATGGACTCCTACCTGCTGCGCGCCGTCGCCACGGCCGGCTTCGCCCCGAGCCTGGACGGCTGCGCCTCCTGCGGCACCCCCGGCCCGCACGAGGCCTTCTCGCCGGCCGCCGGCGGCCTGGTCTGCCCGCGCTGCCGCCCGCCGGGCACCGCCCAGGTGCGACCCGGCACGTTGGCGTTGCTGTCGGCGCTGCTGTCGGGCGACTGGCCGGCCACCCGGGACGCCGACGCCCCGACCATGCGGCAGGCGTCCGGGCTGGTGGCCGCGTTCGTGGCCTGGCACCTGGAGCGCGGGCTGCGCACCATCGAACACGTCAGCCGCTGAATCAGCCCTCGACGACGAAGCGGCGGGTGTCGATGTCGGGGCGGAAGCCCTCGCCGTCGCTGATGTCGTCCTCGCGCACCTCGATGGTGTACTCCCCCGGTGGCAGGGTGACCTCGATGCGGTAGGGCGCGAACTCGATGGGCGCATCGGTGGCGGTGAACCCGTCGGCGACGACCGCACCCGCGGCGTCCAGGACCCGCCAGGGGACATTGGCCTCGTGGGCGGCGGCGTCCCCGGTGATCACCACGGGCGAGCTGACGCGGGCGCCCTCGGTCGGGGTGTCCACCGAGACCAGGACGCGGGCACCCAGCGGGTCGATGTCGCGCGCGCGGGGTTCGTCCCACGTGACCGCGCCCCACAGCCGCCCGGCCGGCGTCCCGTCGATGGTCAGCATCACCTTGGTCTCCGCGCCGACGAACTCGGTGACGGTCCAGACGAGCTGATCGGCCTGCGCGGCCGCCTGCTGGACGCTCATCCCGCCCCCGTCCCGGGCATCGGCCGACAGGTCGACGGTGGTGACCCCACCCGACGTGGTGACCTCGTTCACCGTGGTGTCGGCGTCCCAGCGCGTGGTGTAGTCGGGGTCCAGCGGCCCGGCGATCATCGCCTCGAGTGCCCCCACCAGCGGGTCGTCCTGCTCGACGGGGCGCACTTCGCGCCCCAACCGGACGCCGCGGCTGGAGGCGCGCGGGAAGTAGACGTAGGCGTCCTGCACCGGCTCGCTCGACCCCGGTGAGGCCGAGGTTGACGGCGTGGTGCTGGCGCTGGAGCTCGGCGTCGGTTGCCCTGACTCGCTGGGCTGGCCCGGTGCGCCGGGCTGGCCGGGCGCGACCGGTTGGCCCGGGGCGGGCGCATACGGCGCGACCGCGCACCCGGTGAGGACCAGCCCGAACGTCGCGGCCGCCGCCACGGATCGGATCAACGAGCGCATGCCTGACCTCCTTGGCGTGGTGCCGCGATCTGTGCGGCGAGGTGTCCCCCACCGTAGCCGTTGTCGATGTTGACCACGCCCACACCGGGCGCGCAGGCATTCAGCATGGTGAGCAGCGGGGCGATCCCGCCGAAGGC
>JAUNSA010000117.1:2927-4078 GCA_030539405.1 Propionibacteriaceae bacterium | reverse complement strand
GCCACCGGGTCGTGGTGGGCGTCGGGCAACGCGTCGAGGATGGCCTGGGCCCGCGTCGGATCAGCACGGGTGAACAGCGTGACCACGTCGGGTCGTTCCCCGACGCGGCGGGCGATCTCGCGGCACTGGTCGGGGGTCTTGCCCTCGCAGAACACCGCCTCGGGGAAGCCGCCGCGTCGCGCGGCCCGGTCGAGGTCGAGGTCGGCGATGTCGTCGTCAGCCACGGCGCAGCACCTGCAGCGTGAACGCACCCGATTGCAGGCCGGCCAGGTCGACCGTGACGTGACCGAATCCCGCCTCCCGCAGGCGGGCCAGGACGCCCGTGCGCCGGTCCGGGTCGGCGAACAGGGCGATCTCATCGGCGGGGACCTCGATGCGCGCGATGTCGCCGTGGTGGCGGACCCGCGCGTCGGTGAACCCGGCCTCGCGCAAGGCCTCCTCGCCGGCCTCGACCTGCTTGAGCTTGGCCGGGGTCACCTCCTGGCCGTGGGGGATGCGGCTGGCCAGGCAGGGGGCGGCCGGCTTGTCGGCGACCGACAGCCCCAGGGCGCGGGCGAGGTTGCGCACCCGTGGCTTGCTGAGGCCGGCGGTGGCCAGCGGGCGCAGGACGGCGTGGGCGGTGGCGGCCCCGGCGCCCGGGCGGTCGATCCGCGCGGCGTCGTCGGCGTTCTCGCCGTAGGCGACCGCCGCCAACCCGTGGCGTTCGACGAGGTCGGTGTCGATCACCGTGAACATCTCATCCTTGCAGTGGAAGCAGCGGTCGACACCGTTGGCCCGGTAGGCGGGGAGCTCACCCTCGCGGGTGGCGAACTCGATCAGGTCAGCACCGATCTCTGCGGCGGTGGCCCGGGCCCCGGCGAGCTCGGCACGGGCCAGGGAGTCGGAGACGGCCAGCAGGCCCACCGCGTCCGCGCGCCCCCGTGCCCGCACGGCAACCGCCAGCAGGACGGCGGAGTCCACCCCGCCGGAGAAGGCGATCCCGACCCGGCCCTGGCTCGGCAGGTGGGCAGCCACGGCGAGGGCGTCCGCCAGCGGCTCGCCCGCGAGCCCCGCCCACGGGTCGGTCGGCTCGCTGTGTTGGCTGGCCACGGCTACTCCTCTCGACCGGCCCACCCTACCGGCGTGCCCGGCACGAGTCCGGACGCCGTGGC
>JAUNSA010000117.1:0-2827 GCA_030539405.1 Propionibacteriaceae bacterium | reverse complement strand
GCGTGCAGGGTGAACCCGGGGCGTCCCTTCTTCATCTGGATCGGCACGAGCCACGCGTCCGCCGCACCGGCCTCGAGCAGCGCGTCGAGCACGCCGGGCCACAGGCGGGGGTCCAGGTCGTCGACGTTGGCGCGCAGTTCGGTCAGCTCGGTGGCCGGGCTGTCGATGGCTGCCGCGGTCTCCCCCACCACGACGCGCACGACGTTGGGCCAGCCGCCGATGTCCTTGCCGCCGGCACCCACGCCCACCGCCCGGACGGTGAGCCCGGGGAGCGGCTCGCACCGATCGGCGGCAAGCGCCCGGATCAGCGCCATCCCGGTCGGGGTGGCGAGCTCGCCGACGCTGCCGGGCGTGGTCACGGCTGCGGGGCTGTCGTGCCCATGGGTGTGGCCGTGATCGTGATGATGGTCGCGGTCGCGCGCGTGGTCGTGCGAGTGGTCGTGGTGGTGATGGTGGTGGTCGGACGCCTCAGCCGGGGTCGGGTGGACCTGCCAGCCGAGCACGAGCTCGGCCACGGCGGGGACGGGGACGGGGATGTCCCCGTGGGCCGCGCGCACGCGTCCGGCGCCCACGCGCACCGGGGACGCCGACACCGAGGTCACCCCCAGCAGGCGCAGCGCCTCGCACGCGCCGATGACGTCGGCGATGGAGTCCAGGGCGCCCACCTCGTGGAAGTGCACGGCGTCCACGTCGATGCCGTGGGCGCGCGCCTCGGCGGCGGCCAGGTGCGCGAAGGTGCCCAACGCCCACTGGCGGGTGTCGTCGTGGAGGTCGGCCGAGGCGAGCGCCTCGCGGATGGTGCGCCAGGTCCGGTGCGGCGGGTCGTCGACCAGGACGCGCACGCGGGCCTTGGTGGCTCGCTGTCCGCCCCGGGTGACCGGCTCGTGCTCCAGCCGCACCGAGCCGGGCGCGACGGCGTCGATGGCGTCCTGCACCGCGCCGGTGTCGGCGCCGGCATCGATCAGGGCGCCCAGGAGCATGTCACCGGCGACCCCGGCGGAGATGTCGAACCACGCGTGCATGCCTGCCATTGTGTCCGACGTGGGAGGGCTAGGGTCGCGGTGTGACGCCGATTCCGCCCACACCGCATCCCAGCGGCGCCCAGCCGCCCCGCATCCCCGCGAAGTTCGTCCCGAACCACGTCGCCATCGTCATGGACGGCAACGGCCGGTGGGCCAAGCAGCGCAACCTGCCCCGCACGGAGGGGCACGCCCGCGGCGAGGCGTCCCTGCTCGATGTCATCCACGGTGCGGTGGAGGTCGGCGTGAAGTACCTCAGCGCCTACGCCTTCTCCACCGAGAACTGGAAGCGCTCCCCCGATGAGGTCCGCTGGCTGATGGGGTTCAACCGCGACGTCATCCACCGGCGCCGTGACGAACTGAACGACCTCGGCGTGAAGATCGTGTGGGCCGGGCGCGAACCGCGGCTGTGGAAGAGCGTCATCAACGAGCTCAAGGTGGCCGAGCAGATGAGCCGGCACAACACCACCCTGACCCTGCAGTTCTGCGTCAACTACGGAGGGCGCGCCGAGATCGTGGACGCCGTGCGCGCGCTGGCCGCGGACGCCGCCGCCGGCCGCATCGACCCCGACCGGATCAGCGAGAAGTCGCTGTCCAGCCGCCTGTACGCCCCCGAGGTGCCCGATGTGGACCTGTTCATCCGCTCCTCGGGCGAGCAGCGCACGTCCAACTTCTTGTTGTGGCAGATGGCCTACGCCGAGATGGTGTTCCTCGATCGCCTGTGGCCCGACTTCGACCGCCGCGACCTGTGGCACGCCATCGAGCTGTACGCCCAACGTGACCGTCGCTACGGCGGCGCCGTCCCCAACGAGGTGCCCCCGGCGTCCTGACCCCCCACGGCCATGACGCGCCACTGACGTGACATGACGTGACACGGCCCGGCCCCCCTCGCATGGGGACCGGGCCGTGTCGCGACCGTGGTGCGATCAGCTCTCGGCGGGAGCCTCGGGCTGCTCGTCGGACTTCTCGCCCTCGACGACCGGGATCAGCGACAGCTTGCCCTTGTCGTCGATCTCGGAGATCTCGACCTGGACCTTCTGGCCGACCGAGAGGACGTCCTCGACGTTCTCGACACGGTTGCCGTTGTTCAGGGTGCGCAGCTTGCTGATGTGCAGCAGGCCGTCCTTGCCGGGCAGCAGCGACACGAACGCGCCGAAGGCGACGAGCTTGACGATCGTGCCGAGGTAGCGCTCGCCCTTCTCCGGCATGGTCGGGTTCGCGATCGCGTTGATCGTGGCCCGGGCAGCCTCAGCGGCCTCACCGTTGGTGGCGCCGATGAAGATGGTGCCGTCATCCTCGATGGAGATGTTGGCGCCCGTGTCGTCCTGGATCTGGTTGATCATCTTGCCCTTGGGGCCGATGACCTCACCGATCTTGTCGACCGGGATCTTCACGGTGATGATCCGCGGGGCGTACAGGCTCATCTCGTCGGGGGTGTCGATGGCCTCACCCATGACGTCCAGCAGCGTGTGCCGGGCCTCGCGGGCCTGCAGCAGCGCGGAGCCGAGCACGGAGGCGGGGATGCCGTCCAGCTTGGTGTCGAGCTGCAGCGCGGTGATGAACTCGCGGGTACCGGCGACCTTGAAGTCCATGTCGCCCAGCGCGTCCTCGGCGCCGAGGATGTCGGTGAGCGCGACGTAGCGCGTCTCGCCGTCGACCTCGTCGGACACCAGGCCCATCGCGATGCCCGCGACCGGCGCCTTCAGCGGCACACCGGCGTTGAGCAGGGACAGGGTCGAGGCGCAGACCGAGCCCATCGAGGTGGAGCCGTTGGAGCCGAGGGCCTCGGACACCTGACGGATCGCGTA
>JAUNSA010000261.1 GCA_030539405.1 Propionibacteriaceae bacterium | reverse complement strand
CTGGCATGAGCTCGACCGCCATCGCCCGGGCGTTGGTCGCCCACCTGGCGGCCGCCGGCGTCCACGACGTCGTGCTGTCGCCCGGATCACGCTCGGCCCCGCTGGCCTATGCGAGCGCGGACGCCGCGTCCGCCGGGCATCTGCGCACCCACATCCGGGTCGATGAGCGCACCGCCGGATTCTTCGCCCTGGGCCTTGCTCGCGCCCACGCGGTGCGGGGCGTACCGCGTCCGGTTGCGGTGGTGACCACCTCGGGGACCGCCGTGGCGAACCTGCACCCCGCCGTCCTGGAGGCGCACCACACGGGCGTGCCGCTGCTGGTGATCAGCACCGACCGCCCGCACGAGTGGCACGGCACCGGCGCCAACCAGACCACCCGCCAGACCGGGATCTTCGGCCAGGCCGTGCGCGCCACGATGGAGATCCCGGCGCGCGCCAACCCGGCCGCCGTGCGCGGGCAGGCCACGCGCCTGGTCGCGGCCGCGCTGGGCACGTTCACGCGCGACCCGGGTCCGGTGCACCTCAACGTGTCGTTCGCCGAACCGCTCGTGCCGGACGCCCCGGCCGCCGCGGGTTCGCTGCCCGAGCCGGTGCGGCTGGTGGCGCCGCCCGCCGCGGTGCCGGTCGCGTTGCCGGCCGGACGCCGCACGCTCGCGGTCGCCGGTGACGGTGCCGGCCCGGACGCCGCTCGCCTGGCTGCCGACGCCGGGTGGCCGCTGCTGGCCGAACCGTCCAGCGGGGCCCGCTTGCCGGGCGCGATCGTGCACTACCTGGACCATCTCGCGGCGGGATTGGCCGACGGCGTGGAACGCGTGGTGGTGTTCGGGCATCCGACCTTGTCGCGGCCCATATCGGCGCTACTGGCCCGACCCGGGGACGAGGTCGTGGTGGTCTCCCCCACCGCCCGCTGGACCGACGTCGCCGGCACCGCCACCCTGGTCGCCGGTGCGGTGTCGGTGGCTCCGCCGACGGCCGACGATGCCGCCTGGCTGGCGCGCTGGCAGGACGCCGACGCGGCCTTCTCGCTCGAGGCGACGCCCATGCAGGAGGCGGCGTTGGCCTTGTGGGAGTCCGACGCGTGGTTGGTGCTCGGATCGTCCAACACCGTGCGCGCCTTCGACACCGCGGTGCCCGGCGCCGAGCGCGGCGCCCGCGTGCTCGCCAACCGTGGACTGGCCGGCATCGACGGGTTGGTCTCCACCGCCCATGGCCTGGCCGCCGGGTTGGGCGAGCCGGTACGCGTGGTGCTGGGAGACCTCAGCTTCGCCCACGACGTCGGCGGCCTGGCCCGCGGCGACCTCGAACCCGAATTGGACCTTCAGGTCGTCGTGCTGGATGACCATGGCGGAGGCATCTTCGCGTCCCTGGAGCATGCGGACGCCGAGCCCGAGATGTTCCGTCGCTACTTCAGCACCCCGCAGACCCAGGACGTCGTGGCGGCAGCCCGCGGAGTCGGCGCCCGGGCGTCCGTGGTGTCGGTGTCCGACCTTCCCGACGCCCTCGCCGCCCCGATCCGGGGCCGCGAAGTCCTCCACGTCCCCCTCCGCCGAGGACCGG
>JAUNSA010000116.1 GCA_030539405.1 Propionibacteriaceae bacterium | reverse complement strand
ACGAGGACGCCGCGGCGGCACCAACGCTTCCGCAACCTCAGGCTGCGGCAGTGATGGGGAGCCGGGGGTGGGGCGAGGGGCTCAGTCCTCGGCGTCCGCCTCCGAGGTGTCGGTGACGCCCTCGTACAGCCCGATGTGGTTGCCGTCGGGGTCGGTGAAGGCTGCGAACCAGCTCGTGTCGCTGATGGGTGACTTGGGCAGGGTCACCGTGGCGCCGTTGGCCTCCGCCTTGGCGAGCGTGTCGTCGATCGAGTCGACCTCGACGTAGCTGCGCGGTTGGGTGAAGCCGTCCTCGCGCGGGGCCAGTCCGCCGCCGCTGATGCGGTTGGGGGCCTGCCACATCGGGTAGCCCTCGTAGCCGGGGATCTCGGCGATGTTCCAGCCGAAGAGGTCGGAGTAGAACTCCTGCGCCTTCCCGAGGTCACCCACGGGAATGTCGATGTGCGTGATGTCGCCGTGTGCCATGACGAGACGCTAGCCCGGACTGACGGCCTGGGGGAAGAGCGTCGGCCTGAACAGTGGGTGAACGCGTCAGTGGGTCAGCATCGGGGTGTCGTCGGACGCCCCGGGGTGGGCCTGGTCACCGGTCACGGCGTCGGCGTCCGTCTCGGTCGGACGACGCAGGAAGATGCTCGAGATGACGGCGGCGGTCCAGACCGCGCCGGCGCCCAGGAACGCCCAGTGCGCGCCCTCGAGCATGGCCTGCGCCGCACCCGCACCGGCCGCGGCGGCGGCGTCCGACTGCATGGCGAACACCGTCACGAACAGGGCCGTGCCGGCGGCGCCCGCGACCTGCTGGATCGTGCCGATCAGCGCCGACCCGTGCGAGTACAGGCGCTTGGGCAGCGACCCCAGCGCGACGGTGAACAGCGGCGTGAAGATGAACGCGAACGACGTGCTCATGGTCATGTGGCCGACCATCACCAGCCACCACGGGGTGGTCGGGGTCAGGAACGAGAAGCCGATGAAGACCGCCAGCACCACCACCGAGGCCGGGATGACCAGGGGGCGGGGTCCGACCCGGTCGTAGAGCCGCCCGATCAGCGGACCCATCACGCCCATCGCGATGCCGCCGGGCAGCATCATCAGGCCGACCTGGAGCGGCTCGAGCCCGTACACGCGCTGGAGCAGCAGCGGCAGCATGATGATCGTGCCGAACAGCGCCATCATGCCGATGGCCATCATCATCAAGGCGACGGTGAAGGTGCCGTGGGTGAAGGTGCGCAGGTCGAGGAAGGCCCGGTCCTGGGACTGGAGCACGAACTGGCGGGCCGCGAAGCCGATCAGGCCGCCGATGCCGATGCCGATGGCGAGCATGGGCTCCCAGAACGGGATCGTGGTGTCACCGATCAGCGACAGGCCGTAGATGAGGGGGCCGAAGGCGATGATCGTGAGCGGGATCGACCAGCCGTCCAGCGGCACGGGCCGCGGCTCGTTGGCGTTGCGCAGCTTGAGCCGACCCAGCACGAGGATGGCAATGGCGATCGGTAGGACGAACGCGAAGATGTAGCGCCACGACCCGAGCTGGAGGAGCACCCCCGACAGGGTCGGCCCGGTGGCGGGCGCGACGGCGATGACCATCGAGATGTTGCCCATCATCTGGCCGCGGCCGTGCGGCGGCACCAGGTGCATGATCGTGGTCATCAGCAGCGGCATCATCATGGCGGTGCCGGTCGCCTGGACGACGCGGCCACCCAGCAGGATCGCGAACGTCGGTGCGATCGCCGCGATGGCCGTGCCCGCGCTGAACAGCCCCATGGCGAGGGTGAACACCACGCGGGTCGGGAAGCGCTCCAGCATCCAGCCGGTGATCGGGATCACGATCGCCATCGTCAGCATGAACGCCGTGGTCAGCCACTGGGCCGAGCGCTCGGTGACGCCGAAGTCACCCATGATCTGGCTCAGGGCCACGTTCATGGTCGTCTCGTTCAGGATGACGATGAACGCCCCCACCAACAGGATGGCGATGATCGAACGGTTGCTCCCGGGGGCCGAGGGCTGGGACGCCTCGGGCGCAGGGGTCGGGGTGGTGCTGACAGGCGCAGACATCGGGCTCCTGGGTCGTTGAGAAGGAATCCGGTCAGCTCTGACCGCACGCGGGGGACGTCCCATGGTAAGGGCGTCCTCACCCAAGGAGCAATGTGGGGCCGCCGACCCCGGTTACCTCCACAAACACCGCTAGCAAACGGCGTTTCTGCAGGTAACCGGGGTGCGTCAGGCCAAGCAGCCGATCAGACCGCCAGCCACACCGTCGCATCTGAGGGCAGGCGCCCCTCGACCAGGTCCACCGACGACAACAGCACCTCACCAGCAGGCAGCTCGATCGGCGTGGAACCGAAGTTCACCACGACCAACGTCTGAGAACCCCGCGTGAAGGCGAGCACGTCGCCACCGTCCAGCCCATGGAAGGCAAAATCTCCGCCACGGAAGTCACCCCGCTCCCGGCGCAGCCGCAGCGCCGAGCGGTACAAGGTCAGCATCGACGCCGGGTCCCCGTCCTGCTTCTCGGCCGTCAGCGACGCCCACCGTGCCGGCTGGGGGAGCCACGGGGCGGCGTCCGTGCCGAAGCCGAAGGGGGCCACGCCACCCGACCACGGCAGCGGGACCCGGCAGCCGTCCCGCCCTCGGATGCGGTGGCCGGACCGCTCCCAGGTGGGGTCCTGCAGCAGGGACTCGGGCAGGTCCTCGACCTCGTCGAGGCCCAGCTCCTCGCCCTGGTAGATGTAGGCCCCGCCGGGCAGAGCCAGCTCCAGCAGGGCAGCGGCCCGGGCGCGGCGGCGTCCGAGTTCGAGGTCGGTCGGCATGCCGTGCAGTTCGGCGCCCAGCTCGAGCGGGTCACCGGCTGCGGCCTCGCCCGGGGCCGAGAAGTCGACGCCGGTGACCGGCTTGCCGTAGCGGGTCGCGACGCGAACATTGTCGTGGTTGCCGAGCACCCATGTGGCCGGTGCTCCCACCGACTCGTGCGCCGGGATCGTCTTCGCGATGACCGCCCGCTGCGAGGCCGCCGACCACTCCGACAGCAGCGCGTCGAAGTTGAAGGTGGTGTGCAGGCGGTCGGGGCGGACGTACTCCACCAAGCGCTCGATCGGGTCGATGTAGGCCTCGGCGACGAAGATGCGCCCGCCGAGCTCGGAGTCGGCGTACTCGTCGGCGACCGCGCGCCAGCGGCGGTGGATGGGCGGCAGGTCGGGGTGGTCCCAGTGCGGGGCGCCGACCTCCTTGCCGTTGCTGCCCAGCCCGGTGGCCGGGTTGACGGTGTGGTCGGGCAGGCCCGGCTCCTTGGCCATCGAGTCGGCGACGTCGACGCGGAAGCCGTCGATGCCGCGGTCGAACCAGAACCGCAGCACGTCATCGAACATGGCCGCGATCTCGGGGTTGGCCCAGTTCCAGTCCGGCTGGGAGGCGTCGAACAGGTGCAGGTACCACTGCCCGGGCGTCCCGTCGGGGTTGGTGGTGCGCGTCCAAGCGCGCCCGCCGAACATGGAGGCCCAGTTGTTCGGCGGCAGCTCGCCGTCCTCGCCGCGGCCGTCGCTGAAGATGTAGCGCTCCCGTTCCGGCGAGCCGGGCGCGGCGGCCAGCGCGGCCTGGAACCACGGGTGCTCCCACGACGAGTGGTTGGGCACCAGGTCGATGATCACGCGGATCCCCAGCTCGTGGGCGCGCGCGATGAACGCGTCGGCGTCGGCCAGCGTGCCGAAGGTGGGGGAGATGTCGCAGTAGTCGGCCACGTCGTAGCCGCCGTCCAGCAGCGGGGAGGGGTACCACGGGCTCACCCACACGGCGTCTACGCCCAGCTCGGCGAGGTAGGGCAGCTTCTCGGTGATGCCGCGCACGTCGCCGGTGCCGTCGTTGTCGGCGTCCGCGAACGAGCGCGGGTACACCTGGTACACGACCGCGTGTCGCCACCAGTCGGGGTCACCGAAGTGGGGGTTGGACGCGTTGGGTGGCACGGCGGCGGCGGGGCGCGGCGAGTCGGTCATGGCAGTCAAGCCAACTCCTCGGTGCCGGGGTCGGTCAACCCGTCCACCGGGCGCGGCGACCGGCCGTGCAGTGCGGCGGCCAGCGCACGAACCGGCGCCTTGGGCGTCCGGTCGGGCCACGCCAGCCCGTTCTGTTCCTGGCGGCAGTCGGTGAGTTGGGTCCAGCAGAAGCCGACCACGCCGGACGCCTCGCCCACGGCCGCGGCGAGCGCGCGCACCTGGTCGACCAGGGCGTCCGCGTCGGCGACGCCGCCGTAGCCCCACGACTGGTCGCCGCGGGCCAGTGAGACCCCGCCGAACTCGCTCAGCAGCACCGGGGTGCCGGCCGAATGAGGCGCCGCCAGCAACACCCGAGCGCCGGGGCGTGCCGTGGCGATCGTCGTGGCGACGGCGTCCGGGGTGCCGTAGCGGGCGGTGAGCACCGCCGGGTCGTGGGTGTAGTCGTGGACGCCCACGAGGTCGCCGACCACGTTCTCCCAGCCGTCGTTGCCGATGACCAGCCGGGTGGGGTCCAGGGCCTTGGCCAGCCAGTACGCCGCCCGCACCGCGGCCTGCTGGCGCGCGTCGTCGGCGACCTCCGGGACGCCCCAGCTCTCGTTGTACGGCACCCACGCGACGACGCAGGGGTGGTTGCGGTCGCGCGCGATCAGCTCGGACAACGTGTGGGTGTGCAGCGCGGTGCTGCGCACGGTGGGCACATAGGCGGCCGGGACGTCGGCCCACACCATCAGCCCCATCTCGTCGCACGCGCGCAGGAACCGGGGGTCGGCGCTGACCTGGTGCATCCGCAGGCCGTTGAAGCCGAGCTCCTTGACCAGCGCCGCCTCGGCGCGCACCGCGTCCGCCGACGGTGCCGTGAAGTGCGACTCGGGCCAGAACGCCTGCTCGAGCACCAGCCGGCTGAACATCGCCTGCCCGTTGAGCTCCACCACCCCGTCGCGCACGGCGATGGTGCGCAGGCCGGTGTAGGACGCCACCTCGTCCAGCACGACCTCGCCGCGCAGCAGCCGCAGCCGGACGTCGATCAGTAGCGGGGACTCCGGCGTCCAGTACAGCCAGGGCGTGTCCGCTCCGGCTGCCCGACCCAGGCGCGTCCCGAGCTCCACCACGGACGCCGTGGCCTCGGCACGCACGGTGCCCAGGTCGACGCCCTCGCAGGCGAAGGTGGCCTCGACGGTCAGCGGGTCGGTCTCATCCCAGCCGGTGATGGTGACGGTGCCGTCGAGGTGGCCGATGGTGTCGCGGGTCGTCCAGGCCACGGACGCCAATCGGACGGCGGGCACGACCTCCAGCCACACCGAGCGCCAGATCCCCGAGGACCGGTCGTACCAGATCATGTGCGGGTCGTCGTGCCAATCCTGCTTGCCACGCGGCTGTTCGAGGTCGCGGGCCAGGTCGGTGGCGGCGATCACCAGGTCGTGGACCTCATCGTCGGCCAGCGCCTCGGTGATGTCGAGGACGAAGGGGGTGTAGCCGCCGGTGTGCTCGCCGACGAGGTGGTCGTCGACCCACACCCGGGCGTGGTGGTCGATGCCCTCGCAGTGCAGCAGCACGCGCTGCCCCTCGGCGCGCATGACGGAGAACGTCCGGTGGTAGCGCGGGTGGTCGCAGCGGGCCAGGCCCAGCCCGGACGCCGCCGACTCGGGCGGGAACGGCACCTCGATGCGGCTGTCCCACACCCAGTCGGACGGGCTGTCGCCGGCGGTGCCCTGATCGAAGTGCCACCGGCCGTCCAGCGAGGACCAGGTCGTGCGGGCGAAGGTGGGGGCCGGGTGGTCCAGCGGTGGACGCGTCGGCGTGTCGGTCATGGCCGCTCCTGCTCGGTGTCGAGGTGCAGGGTCAGGGATGCAACTCCGGCTCCATCGTGGCACGCGACACCGACACCGCGCTGCCGATCGTCGTGGCCGCCACCGCGGCGAGCAGCAGCACGGCTCCGACCATCGCCGCCGGGGTGAGCCACTCGCCGAACACCACGGCGGCGAGGACGGTCGCGGTGACGGGCTCCAACAAGGTGACCAGGGCGCCGGTCGTGCCCGTCTGGGTGCGCAGGCCGCGCAGGTAGGCCAGGTACGCCACCGTCGAGGGGACCAGGCCGAGCGCCAGCGCGTACCCGACGGCGGCCGGCGTCGGGGTGAACGTCACCGGCTCGACCAGCGACGCCACCGCGAGGATCAGCGTCGCCCCGCCCAGGAACGCGAGCCCGGTGCCGGTCGCGTCGTCAAAGTCGGGGTTCGGGTTCGCGCCGAGCAGGCTGATCGCCGCGAACGATGCGCCGGCCACCAGCGACAACAGGGTCCCGGCCAGGGCGTCCGCCGCGGTGATCCCGGCCGGCGGTGACCCGGACAGCAACGCCAGCCCGACCAGGGCGGCGCCGAGTGCGGCCAGCAGGCGTCCGGTCGGGCGGACGCGCCCGGTGAGCGTCTCGACCGCCAGCGCCATCAGCGGGCTGGACCCGATCGTGATGAGGGCGGCCACGGCCACGCCGACGTGGCCGACCGCGGTGAAGAACGTCGCCTGGTACAGCGCGGACGCCGACCCGAGCGCAGCGACACGCAACCAGCCGGACCGCGTCCGGGGCAGGCGGACCCGCCGGGTCGCGACCAGGAAGCCGATGATGAGGATCCCGCCCACGAGGATCCGGTAGCCGCCGGCGGGCAGTAGGCCCAGGCCCGAGGCGTCCCGCAGGAGGACGCCGAGGGTGCCGGCGGTGCCCCACGTCACGCCGGCCAGCGCCAGCCAGCCGAGGCCTGTCCGGGAAGCGGTCACGCCCGGCATCCTCGCACGAGGACGCCGGGCGTGAGCCGGAGGATCAGGACTGCGAGATCTCCTCGACGACCTCGCCGGTGGTGCCCTCGTCGAGGTCGCGGGCCACGTCGGCCTGGGCGACCATGCCCACGACCTTGCCGCCGTCGACCACGGGCAGGCGGCGCACCTGGTGCTCGGCCATCAGGGCGGCCACCTCGGTCGCGTTGGCGGACGCCTCGACCGTCACCACGTTCGACGTGGCGATCTGGGTGACCGGCGTCTCCTGGGGATCGAGGCCCTTGGCGACGGCGTTGATGACGATGTCGCGGTCGGTCACGACCCCGACGAGGGTGTCGCCGTCCACGACGGGCATCGAGCCCACGTCGTACTTGCTGAGCATGCGGGCCGCGGTCACGAGCGTCTCGTCCGGCGCGAGGCACTCGGCCGGGGTGGTCATCAGGTCACGGGCGGTCTTCATGGTTCCTCCAGTGGATGTCGTCCGTTGTTGCGTGCCATTCGACCCTTCCACGGGGCGTGCGGCGCACGAAACCCCCGAGGCTGAACCTCAGGGACATCTCGGGGACGCCGCGTATCGTGGGCACGTGACCGACTTCACCAGCACCGCCGCTGTCGCCACCGAGCGACCCGGCCGGTATGCCAAGCAGCTCGCCTCGCACTTCGGGCGCAAGATCGCCACCGGGTGGGACGAGGAGACCGGCGAGGGATTCCTCGAGTTCCCGGCCGGTCGCGCGACGCTGGCTGCCGGCGACGGCGTCCTGCTGTTGGCCGTGGTCGCCGCGGACGCCGAAGCGCGCGACCGCCTCGAGGGAGTGGTGGGCCGCCACCTGGTCCGGTTCGGTTCCAAGGACGAACTCGTCTGCGCGTGGACGCGCACCGACGGCACGGCCGGGTCCGAGCATCGCAACGACGACGCCGACTCCGCATCCCCGTCGCAGGCTCAGGAGGGCTGACATGGCACTGAAGTGGTACACCGTCGTGGTCGACTGCCACGACCCGCAGGCCCAGGCGCACTGGTGGGCCGAGGCCCTCGACTGGCAGGTCGTCTACGACACGCCTGACGAGGCCGTCGCTATCCCGAAGGGGATGGGTGACGGGCCCGCCGCCGACCTTGCCGAGTGGATGGAGCGTGGCCAGGGCCTGGTGTTCGTGCCCGTGCCCGAGGGCAAGACGGTCAAGAACCGGCTGCACATCGACTTGGCGCCGCATACGTCGCAGGACCGCGACGCCGAGATCGCGCGCCTGCTCGACCTGGGCGCGACGCACGCTGACGTGGGGCAGTCCGAGGACGGGACCTGGACGGTGCTGGCCGACCCCGAGGGCAACGAGTTCTGCGTGCTCAGCTCGCGCGACCGTTGATCGGGTCGGCATAGGTGGCCACGAGCCGGCGGACGGCGTCGGCATTGCCCTCGACCTGCACGAGGTCGAGCGGCGCCCCCTGGTAGAGCACGCCGATCCACGCGGTGGCGTCGCCGGTGACGGACGCCGCGCCGCCGGCGTTGCCGCGCTCGATCGTGAGTCGATCCCCCCAGGTCAGCGCATAGGAGTAGCCCTCGTCGCCGGGTATCCGCGCGTCGTGCAGGTGCAGCGTCAGCGCCAGGGGTGGGTCGAGGGCGATCGCCGGTGCCATGGTGAGCATGGACTGCACGGCCCCGTCGGGCGTCAGGCCCTTGCCGACCGGCTCCCAGGTGGGGGAGCCGTGGGCCCAGCGGGCGAGGTCCTCGAAGATGGGCTGCAGTTGGCGGGCCCAGGCGGTCAGTTCGTACGCGGCCACGCGGGCCGGCGGTGGGAGCACGACCTTGCGCACGAGCCCGGACGCCTCGAGCTCCCGGAGGCGAGCGGTGAGCACCGCGGGTGTGATGCCCCGCACGGACGCCTCGAGTTCGCCGAACCGCTTCGGCGCCAGCATGAGCTCGCGCAGTACGGGGTGGGTCCAGCGGTCGCCGATGAGCTCCATGGCGTGTGCGGCCGCGCACGCGTCGCCGTGGTCGGCGTACGAGCGTTTGGCGGGCATGGAGAGATTCTCCTCCAGAAACTATGGACATGCAAGCGCTGGCTATGTTTAGCATAGTTCATGACGAACTCCTCACCCACCAGCCGCCTCCA
>JAUNSA010000260.1 GCA_030539405.1 Propionibacteriaceae bacterium | reverse complement strand
GACCGAGGGGATTGCGGTGTATGCGGCGTTGCGGCAGGCGGCGGATCGGGCGCAGAGCGTGTCAAGTTGTTTGTGTAAGTGACGGTGGTCACAGCGGGGTTAGAGGTAGGGGTTGATTCGTTCGGGGTAGATCAGGGAGAGCTCGCCGAGGGCGGCTTTCCAGCCCTGGACGACGGAGCCCTCGACGAGCTTGCCGGGGGCCTTGCGGGGGGTGCCCTTGGGTAGGCCGGCTTCCTTGGCGCGTTGCCGGGCGCGTTTGTCCTCGATGTTGCGGATGGCCAGCCACAGCAGCTTGATCGCGGCCTGGTCGTTGGGGAAATGGCCGCGGTTTTTGATGATCTTGCGCAGCTGGTAGTTCAGCGACTCGATGCTGTTGGTGGTGTAGATGACCTTGCGCAGCGCGGGCCCGAACGCTAGGAAGGGGGTGAACCGGTCCCAGGCGTTCTCCCAGGATGCAACCGCGGCCGGGTACTTCTTGCCCAGGGTCGAGTCGGCGAAGGCCGCCAGGGCCATCAGCGCGGCGTCCTCGTTGGCTGCTGTGTAGATCGGGCGCAGCATCGCCGCGACGGCCTTGCGGTCGTTGTAGGACACGAACCGCATCGAGGCCCGGATCAGGTGCACCACGCAGGTCTGAACCATCGCGTTGGCCCAGGTCGCCTCGATCGCCTCGGGGAACCCGGTGAGCCCGTCGCAGCAGACGATCAGCACGTCCTTGACGCCCCGGTTGGCCAGCTCGGCACAGACCCCAGCCCAGAACTTCGCCCCCTCGACCGCCTGGACCCAGATGCCCAGGACGTGCTTGACCCCGTCGGTGTCGACGCCGACAGCGATGTGCGCGGCCCGGTTGGCCACGTGCGCGCCGTCACGGATCTTGACCACCAACGCGTCGAGGTAGATCACCGGATAGAACGCCTCGAGCGGGCGGGTCTGCCAGGCCGTGACCTCCTCGGCCACCGCGTCGGTGACCTTGCTAATCGTCTCGTGGGACAGCTCGGTGCCCACCGTGGCCGCGAGGTGATGCTGGATGTCGCGGATCGTCATCCCGCCGGCATACAAGGAGATGATCATGTCCTCCAGCCCGCCCAGGCGGCGGGCGCCCTTGGGCACCAAGGCCGAGGCGAACGTGGAGTTGCGGTCCCGGGGCTGGTCCAACGCAACGTCCCCGACCTCGGTGCCCACGGTCTTCGGAGACGTGCCATTGCGGCTGTTCCCCGACCCGTGCCCGGCCCGGTCTCCCTTCGCATAGCCCAGGTGGTCAGCCAGCTCGACCTCCATGCCGCGCTCGAGAACCGCCTTGATCATCTCGGGCAGAAACCCGCCCTCACCGGTCAGCGAAAGGCCCCGCTCATCGGTCGCGGCCATCAGCTTGTCCAGCATCTCGTCGTCGAACAGCTCCCGCCGCAGACGCCGAGCCTCAGGCTCCTGCTCGTCCTTTGGCTTGGTCATGGTCACAGCAAATCTCCTTCAAGTCAGAGACCCCTCCACTTACACAGACCATCTGACACCTCCCGGGCGCAGGCGAACGGGGCCACCACCGAAACCCGGGGGCGGGGGGCGATCATGG
>JAUNSA010000259.1 GCA_030539405.1 Propionibacteriaceae bacterium | reverse complement strand
AACCCCTGACCTTCTCATTGCGAACGAGACGCGCTACCAACTGCGCCATAGCCCCATGCTCCAAAGAGCGAGGATGACTCTACCACGCGACGTGGGGCGTCCGAAAACGCCCGTCGGCGTCCGCAGAGGCGGGACGCCTCACTCGCCGACGGCGTGGGGGCGGGAGTCGGTGTCCGGGGCGTCCGTCTCGTCGGGGTGGTCGGCGGTGACGGGCACGGACGCGGCCGGCACGGGGGCGGACAGGTCGATCGTGCGGACGGTCCGCGGGGCCAGGGGTCGGCTGACATAGGTGGGCGCGGTGATCGGGATGGGGTCCCACAGGGCGCCGGTGGTCTCGATCGGGCCGGACAGCTCGATGGCGACCTCGTTCTCGTCCTCGTCATCCTCATCGAGGGCGTCGATGGTCACGGTGTGTTCGTCGACGGAGTCGCCCCCACGGATGAGCCGCGCGCGGGCGTCCAGATTGCGCCGCATGGCGCGCACGGAGAAACGCGCCACGACCAGGAAGAGGGTGATCAGCCCGACCGGGATCAGCATCCACGCCCAGGAGACGAGGCCGAAGCCGGCGATCGCGCCCATGATGCAGGTGACCAGCGTCAGGAACACGAGGACGGTCCGGCGGCGGCGGGCGGCCTCACGGTCGAGGTCGGAGAGTTCGCGCAGGGCGGCGCGCCGGTTGAGCGGCGTGGAGACGACGGCCGTCCCGTTCTCGGCGGTGTCCAGGGCGACGCCGCGGCGCACGATGGTGACCGAGGTGGAGAAGGGTTCGCCCGGCTCGACCTCCTCGAGCAGGCCGTTCTCCTTGCGGTTCAGGACCAGCGGGACGAGGTAGATCAACCAGAACGCCGCGAGCGCGGCGAAGATCAGCCCCGAGAAACCCATGCGACGACCCTAGGGTGAGCCCACCGGACGCCCGGGGAGGGCACGCCGCGCCCCGGTCGATCGCAGGTCGTTACCCTTGGCGCCATGAACCTGTACTGGCGGTTGCTCCTGCTGCGTCTGCGTCTGTTCACCGCCCCGCGCGTGGGCGTCTGGGACACGGTGCGGACGCCATTTCGGGTGGTCCCCACGGATCTGGACCTGCTGCTCCACATGAACAACGGCAAGTACCTCACCTTGATGGACCTCGGCCGGATGGACCTGATGCTGCGGTCGCGGATGTGGTCCGAGGTGAGCCGTCGCGGGTGGTACCCGGTGGTGGCCGGGCAGACGATCACCTACCGCAAGTCGCTGAACCCGTTCCAGCGCTTCGACCTGCTCACCAAGGTGATCGGCCTGGACGATCGCTGGATCTACCTCGACCAGACCTTCGTCGTCGGCGATGTCGTGCACGCCCATGCCGTGGTGCGGGCGCGGTTCCTGAAGAAGTCCGGGGGGTCGGTGGAGCACGACGAGATCGAAGAGGTCATCGGTGCGTTCCCGGGCCACCTCGACCTGCCGGCGTGGCTGCGGGAATGGACGGCGTCCACCAAGATTCCCTCCGGAGTGGTGGATCGGTCCGCGGCTGTGTGATCCGGTCTCGGGGGCTGGTGCCTCTGGACGAGTTGTACTCCGAATGTGCTCCTTCGACGCGGTGCACG
>JAUNSA010000009.1:23196-34575 GCA_030539405.1 Propionibacteriaceae bacterium | reverse complement strand
AGTTCTTCCCCGACAACGCGGTGGAGTACTTCGTCAGCTACTACGACTACTACCAACCCGAGGCGTACGTCCCGCAGACGGACACCTACATCGAGAAGGACTCCTCGCTCAACGAGGAGGTCGAGCGGCTGCGCCACTCGGCCACCAACTCGCTGCTCACCCGCCGCGACGTCATCGTGGTGGCCACGGTGTCGGCCATCTACGGCCTGGGCACCCCGCAGGAGTATGTGGACCGGATGATCCGCCTCCGCGTCGGCGAGGAGCACGACATGGACGGCCTGGCCCGCCGGCTCGTGACCAACCAGTACGCCCGCAACGACCTCGCGGCCACGCGCGGCACGTTCCGGGTGCGGGGGGACACGATGGAGATCTTCCCGATGTATGAGGAGAACGCCGTCCGGGTCGAGTTCTTCGGCGACGAGATCGAGGCCCTGTCCACCCTCCACCCGCTCACCGGGGAGGTGCTGAGCGAGGACCAGGAGGTCTACGTCTTCCCCGCCTCCCACTACGTCGCCGGCCCCGAACGCATGGAGCGCGCCCTCAACGGCATCGAGACCGAGCTGGGGGAGCGCCTCACCGACCTCGAGGCGTCCAGCAAGCTGCTCGAGGCCCAGCGCCTGCGCATGCGCACCGGCTACGACATGGAGATGATGCGCCAGATCGGCACGTGCTCGGGCATCGAGAACTACTCGCGGCACATCGACGGGCGCGGCCCGGGGACGCCCCCCAACTGCCTGCTCGACTACTTCCCCGAGGATTTCGTGCTGGTGGTCGATGAGTCCCACGTGACGGTGCCGCAGATCGGCGGCATGTACGAGGGCGACATGAGCCGCAAGCGCACGCTGGTCGACCATGGCTTCCGCCTGCCCAGCGCCATGGACAACCGGCCGCTGCGGTTCGAGGAGTTCGTCGAGCGCATCGGCCAGACCGTCTACCTGTCGGCCACCCCCGGCCCCTACGAGATGGCGAAGACCGACGAGCCGCCCGTCGAGCAGGTGATCCGCCCGACCGGCCTGGTCGACCCCGAGGTCATCGTGAAGCCCACCAAGGGACAGATCGACGACCTGATGGGCGAGATCAAGCTCCGCGTCGAGCGCAACGAGCGCATCCTGGTCACCACGCTGACCAAGAAGATGGCCGAGGACCTCACCGACTACCTCATGGAGAACGGCATCCGGACCCGCTACCTGCATTCGGAGGTCGACACCCTGCGCCGCATCGAGCTGCTCCGCGAGCTGCGGATGGGCGAGTACGACGTGCTCGTCGGCATCAACCTGCTGCGCGAGGGCCTCGACCTGCCCGAGGTGTCGCTCGTGGCGATCCTGGACGCCGACAAGGAGGGCTTCCTGCGCTCGGAGCGGTCGCTGATCCAGACCATCGGACGCGCCGCGCGCAACGTCGGCGGCCAGGTGCACATGTACGCCGACAAGATGACCCCGTCAATGGAGGCCGCCATCGACGAGACCAACCGCCGCCGCGAGAAGCAGGTCGCCTACAACACCGAACACGGCATCGACCCCCAGCCGCTGCGCAAGAAGATCGCCGACATCACCGACATGCTCGCCCGCGAGGACGCCGACACCCGCGACGTCGTCGGCCAGTTCGGCGACAAGGGTGCCCCGGTGCCGCAGCTCAAGAAGGGCGACCGCGACCTGGGGTCGCTCCCGACCTCGGAGCTGGCCAAGCTCGTCCACGAGTTGTCCGACCAGATGCACGAGGCCGCCCGCGAGCTGCAGTTCGAGACCGCCGCCCGCCTGCGCGACGAGATCCACGACCTGAAGAAGACGATCCGCCAGATGGTGGAGGCCACCAAGTAGGCCGGCCAACGCTCAGCGCAGGCCGGGCGGGTCAGCGGAACAGCAGCTCCTCCAGCAACTCAGCACTGGAGAGGCGCGCGTTGGCGTCCAGGACGCCGCGCGCCATGGAGACCTCGTCGGTGATGATCGCATCCGCACCCCGGACGGCGAGCCGCCGCATGGTGGCGTCGTCGTTGACCGTCCACACGAACGACTTCTTGCCCGACAAGGTGATGTCGGTGAGCCGCTCCCAGGTCGCCTCGCCCTCCTCGAGCAGCACATAGTCGGACGCCAGCGCGCCGGCATCGCCGATGCTCAGGAAGTACGCGAACCCCGTGATCACCCGCGAGTGCTCGCGCTCGATGAACTGCACCAGGGCGTAGTCCAGCGACATGAGGACCACCCGGTCGAGCACCTCCAGGCGCTCGGCCAGCGCGATCACGTCGCGGGCCATCTGCTCGTCGGCGGTCGCCCCCTTGAGTTCGATGATCACCGGCATCCCGGCAGCCTTCGCCGCGGTCAGGAACTCCTCCAGGGTGGGGACGCCCTCGTCGCTGCCCTGGATGCGCAGCGCGCGCACCTCGGCCAGCGTCATCGCGCTCGCCGGACGGTCGTCGGCGGCCACCCGGGCAAAGGTGGTGTCGTGGTTGAGCACGTAGTGGCCGTCGGCGGTCCGTTGCACGTCGACCTCGACCAGGTCGGCCCGCTGCTGCACCGCGTAGGCCAGGCCGGCGAGGGTGTTCTCCGGGGCGGCGAAGCCGCCGGCGCGATGGGCCACGAGGTTGACCTGGGTGCGCTCGGCGATCAGGTCGTTGAACGCATACCCCAGCGGCAGGGCGAGCACCAGCGCCCCACCGACGAAGGCGAGCCCGAGGCGTCCGGGCCTGTTCACCAGCCGGTCGACCAGGGAAGCCCGCGTGCGCGGCGGGAGCTGGGGGGACTCGTCGGCCAGGGCCGCCAGTTCGGGGTCGGACGCCAGGGCGGTGGCGCAGGCGTCCGTGATGCGCTGGGCGCCGAACGGGATGACTAGCATCGACCCGAACAACGCGACCCCTTGCTGCAGCAGCAACAGGAACGCGGCGACGGGGAGCAGGACCGCATCGCGTCCGTTCAGCAGGTGCAGCACGACCGCCACGAAACCGAACCAGAAGCCGACCAGGGCACCCACCGCCACGCCGAATCCAACGGTCGGCGCCAGGTAGCGGCGCAGCCACACGCCCGGCTGGCGGCGCACCAGGCGCAGGCTCGTGGTGATCGCCGGCCACACCGCCAGGTCGTTGACCATGATCAGCGGGAAGGTGTAGCTCAGCAGGGCGGCAAAGACGCCCAGCACGACGACCACGGCCACGTAGGCGGCGAGCAGGGTGGGGGTGCCGAAGATCTCGGCGGAGACGAACTGCGGGATGGCGATCCGATCCAGCAGGCTGGTGTTCAGCCCGACTCCGGTCAGCGGCAGCGCGACGAGCACGTAGATCAGCAGCAGGACGGCGCCGGCACCGAGCAGGTTGCGGGCCCGGTTCACGCAGTGGCGCAGGATCGCGCCGTAGCTGGCCGGGGCGGTGGCGTCCCGGTTGCGGGCGGCGATGGTGATCGATCCGCCCAGTTCGACGATCAGGCCCCAGACCACCAGGACGAGTAGGAGCAGCACGAACACGATGCCCTGCCACGAGGTGAGGAACCCGCCCAGGGTCGCATTGGTGATCGTGGCCTCACCGCGGCTGCGCAGCAGCAGTGCCGTGACCAGCGAGAACGCCGGCAGGATCGCCGCACCCATGAGCAGGCGGGTGACGGCCTCGTAGGCGATGAACTGCGGCAGGACGCGCCAGAAGTCCGCCGCGATGGTGCGTCCGGCCCGGGCCCACGCCCACCAACGGTTGCCGTGGGGCGGTGTCACCAACCGCGCTCGCGCCACTCGGCGAGCTGGGGACGCTCGTCGCCCAGCGTGGTCGCGTCGCCGTGGCCGGGGGAGACCGTGGTGTCGTCGCCGAACCGGTCGAACAGCTTGGAGGTCACGTCGTCCAGCAGCGAGGTGAACTCCTCGGGGGTGTGCGTCTTGCCGACGCCGCCGGGGAAGAGGGCATCGCCGGTGAACAGGTGCGCCGGGCCGTCGGCGGGGGTGTACGCCAGCGCGATCGAGCCCGGCGTGTGGCCGACCAGGCCGATGACCTCGAGCTCGACGTCGCCGACCTTGACGGTGTCGCCGTCCCAGACGCGCTCGTCGATCTGGACGCCCGCGTGCTCGGCGATGGCGTCGGCGTCCGGGGTGCCGGCCACCAGGCGCGCGCCGGTCTGGCTCGCGAGCGTGGCGAGGGCGGCGATGTGGTCGCGGTGCTGGTGGGTGGTGACGATCGTGCGCACTGGGGTGTCCCCGATCAGGGCGAGCAGGACGGCCGGGTCGTCCGCGGCGTCGATGAGGAGGGCCTCGCCCGCATCGACGAGCAGGTAGGCGTTGTTGTGCATCGGGCCGACGACGGCGCTGGTGATCTCCATGCGCCGAACCCTAGTCGACCGACCCCACCGACCGGGAGGGTCCGTCACCCGGCCAACGGGAAGGTGATCCCCTCGGCGCCGACGAGACCGTCCCCGTCGCTGCGGCCGGCGAGCCATGCCCACAGGGCGGGGTCGGGCCCACTCACCGGACGCCGCTGGCCCACCTGGCCCAGCGGGGCGGTCAGGCCGGCGTCGGAGATGATCTCGACCGCGGGCAGGGTGGCGTCGTCCCGCATGAGCAACAGCATCCATTCGAGCAGCCAGCGGGCCGGGACGAGGTCGATGTCCTCCCACGTGAACCCGGCCGCCAGGTCGATGTGGTGCAGGTACAGCTCGTTGAGGCGTACCAGCGTCACCACCGACAGCGGGAACTCCCCGCCCAGCAGGCGTACCGGGATGGTCCAGTCCTCGACGCGCTCGGAGAGGGTGGCCAGCTCACCGGCCGAGGTGTCGAGGTCGACGTAGAGCTCGAGCCCCGTGCGCTCCGAACCCCGCTCGATGTCGTTGAACTTCGCCGCCGCCGACGAGTACAGGGGGGCCGGGTCGCCGGTGCGGGCGGCCGCGATCACGTTGCGCAGGGCGTCCGCATTGCGACACACATGGCTGACGACGTGGGCCCGGGACCAGCCGGGCAGCAGGGTCGGGGACTGCCACGCGGCCTCGTCGAAGGCAAGCGTGTGGCGCAACATCGCCTGACTGGCGAGGGCGATGCGCTTGAGGACGGGCTGCACCTGTCCTTGGTTGACGATCGCCAGCATGACCTCACCCTAGCTGTCCCACCCCGGTGAGGAGGACCCCCGGTCCACGAGTGTCGGAGGGGAGGCATACCATGGGGCGAGTGACCGAACGTCTGATCGTCGCTGGTGCGCGGGAGCACAACCTGCGCAATGTGAACCTGGAACTGCCTCGCGATGCCCTCATCGTGTTCACCGGCCTGTCCGGGTCGGGCAAGTCCTCCTTGGCGTTCGACACCATCTTCGCCGAGGGGCAACGCCGCTATGTGGAGTCGCTGTCGGCCTACGCCCGCCAGTTCCTGGGCCAGATGGACAAGCCGGACGTGGATTTCATCGAGGGCCTGAGCCCGGCCGTGGCCATCGACCAGAAGTCGACCAGCCGCAACCCGCGCTCGACGGTCGGCACGATCACCGAGGTCTATGACTACCTGCGCCTGCTCTACGCGCGCATCGGGCGTCCGCACTGTCCCGAGTGCGGCGAGGCGATCACCCGGCAGAGCCCCCAGCAGATCGTCGACCGGCTGCTCGACCAGCCCGAGGGCACCCGGTTCATGGTGCTGGCCCCGGTCGTGCGCGGCCGCAAGGGTGAGCACATCGACCTGATGCGCTCCTACATCACCCAGGGGTTCACGCGCGTGCGGGTGGACGGCGAGATCCACCAGCTCACCAGCCCGCCGGTGCTCGACAAGCAGATCCGGCACAACATCGAGGTGGTCGTCGACCGGCTCGCGGCGAAGGCGTCCATCAAGCAGCGCCTCACCGACTCGGTCGAGACCGCCCTGAACCTGGCCTCCGGCGTGGTCGAGATCGAGTTCGTCGACGTGCCCGAGGGCCAGCCGGGGCGGCACCGCCGCTACTCGGAGAAGCTCGCCTGCCCCAACAACCACGACCTCTCGCTGGAGGAGCTGGAGCCCCGGCAGTTCTCCTTCAACGCGCCGTGGGGTGCGTGCCCGACCTGTTCGGGCCTGGGCACCCGCATGGAGGTCGACCCCGACCTGGTCGTGCCCGATCGCAGCAAGAGCCTGTCCGAGAACGCCGTCGTGCCGTGGAACTCGGTCTACGTGTCGGGCTACTTCCAGGCGATCTTCCGCACCCTGGCCGAGCAGCACGGCTTCTCGGTGGACACGCCGTGGTCGGGGCTCTCGGCCAAGATCCAGGGGATGATCCTCAACGGCGTCAAGGGCACGCTGCGCGTCTCCAACACCAACCGGCACGGCCGCACCACCAGCTACAACGCCTCCTTCGAGGGAGCGATCCCGTATGTGCGCCGCCGGTTCACCGAGGCCGAGAGCGACAACGCCCGCGAGCGGTTCTCCGGGTTCATGCGCGAGCGGCCCTGCGACGCGTGCCATGGGGCACGGCTCAAGCCCACCTCGCTGGCCGTCACGATCGCCGGCAAGAACATCGCCGAGGTCGCGAACCTGTCCATCGCCGACTGTCTCGCCTTCATGCGGGAGCTCAGCCTGACCGAGCGCGAGGCGGCCATCGCCGAACGCGTGGTCAAGGAGGTCAACGAGCGGCTGCGGTTCCTGCTGGACGTGGGGCTGGAGTACCTCACCTTGGCCCGGTCGGCGGGCAGCCTGTCCGGCGGCGAGGCGCAGCGCATCCGGCTCGCGACCCAGATCGGGTCGGGGCTGGTCGGCGTCCTGTACGTGCTGGACGAGCCGAGCATCGGCCTGCACCAGCGCGACAACCGGCGCCTGATCGACACCCTCATCCGCCTGCGGAACCTCGGCAACACCCTCATCGTCGTCGAGCACGACGAGGACACGATCCGCACCGCCGACCACATCGTCGACATCGGCCCCGGCGCCGGCGAGCACGGCGGCAACGTCATCGTCTCGGGCTCGCTGAAGCAGCTGGTGGCCAACAAGGAATCCCTGACCGGGGCCTACCTGTCGGGGCGCCGCTCCATCCCGGTGCCGGACGTGCGGCGTCCGGGCAACGGCAAGAAGCTGACCGTCGAGGGCGCCTCGGAGAACAACCTGCGCGACGTGAGCGTCGACTTCCCGCTCGGGTGCATGGTCGCCGTCACGGGCGTGTCCGGGTCGGGCAAGAGCTCGCTGGTCAACCACATCCTGTCCAAGGCGCTGGCGCGCCACCTGTACTCGGCCAAGGACGTGCCCGGACGCCACAGCCGCATCACCGGCCTGGAGAACGTGGACAAGGCGATCCACGTCGACCAGAGCCCGATCGGCCGGACGCCGCGCTCCAACCCGGCGACCTACACTGGCGTGTTCGACCGCATCCGCAAGCTGTTCGCCGAGACACCCGAGGCCAAGGCGCGCGGCTACCAGCCGGGCCGGTTCTCGTTCAACGTCAAGGGCGGCCGCTGCGAGAACTGCGCCGGTGACGGCACGATCAAGATCGAGATGAACTTCCTGCCCGACGTGTACGTGCCCTGTGAGGTGTGCCACGGCGCCCGGTACAACCGGGAGACCCTCGAGGTGCACTACAAGGGCAAGACCATCGCCGAGGTCCTCGACATGCCGATCGAGGAGGCCGCCGAGTTCTTCGCGCCGATCAACGCCATCGCCCGCTACATGAAGACGCTGGTCGACGTCGGGTTGGGCTATGTGCGGCTGGGCCAGCCCGCCACCACGCTGTCCGGCGGTGAGGCCCAGCGCGTCAAGCTGGCCACCGAGCTGCAGCGTCGCTCGACCGGCAAGACCGTCTACATCCTCGACGAGCCGACCACCGGGCTGCACTTCGAGGACATCAGCAAGCTGCTGGTGGTGCTGAACCGGCTGGTCGACCAGGGCAACTCGGTCATCGTGATCGAGCACAACCTCGACGTCATCAAGACGTCGGACTGGGTGATCGACATGGGTCCCGAGGGCGGTTCAGGCGGCGGCATCGTGGTGGGGGTGGGGACGCCCGAGGCCATCGCCGAGCTCCCCGCCAGCCACACCGGCCAGTTCCTCAAGCCGTTGCTGACCTGAGCCGGACGCCGCTCAGGCGAGTCCCTGGGCGGCCAACCACTCGCGGGCGATCACCTCGGAGCGGGCCTGCTCGTCGATGCTGCGCGCGTTGAGCGCCTGCAGCTCGGCCACCGTCAGCTTCGCGTTCACCGCGTCGATGGCGGCCGCAGCGGTGTCGTCCACCTTGGCCGAGACGAGCGGGATGACGTTCTGCGGCAGGATCAGCCCCTCGGGATCCTCCAGGATCACGAAGCCCTCCTTGGCGATGGTCGGGTCGGCGGTGTAGAGGTCGGCGACCTGCACGGTGCCGTCCGCAAGGGCGCGCGCCGTCAGCGGGCCGCCGGAGTCCTCGACCGGGACCAGCTCGATGTCCACGCCGTAGGTGGCCTTGGCGCCCTCAGGACCGTACGGGCGGGTGGCGAACTCGGCGTTGGCGGCGAGCTTCACCGGCTGCGGGGCCTTGGCCAGGTCGCCGATCGTGGTCAGGCCGTGCTCGTCGGCGAAGGCCTGGGTGACGGTGTAGGAGTCCTGGTCGGACGCCTCAGCCGCGTCCAGCACGCGCAGGCCCTCGGGCAGGGCCGCCGCCAGGGCCGACAGGACGGCCGTGCCGTCGGTCACGTCGGTGGTCTTGTCGTAGTACTGCAGCAGGTTCCCGGCGTACTCGGGCAGGACGTCGACCTTGGCGGCCTCGAGCTCGGGCAGGTAGACCTCGCGCTGGCCGATCTGGAACTGGCGCTCCACGGTGAAGCCCGCCTTCTCCAGGGCCTGGGCGTACAGCTCGGCGATGATCTCGTTGGAGTAGTACTGCTGCGAGCCGACCACCAGCGTCCCGGCGGCGGCCGGTGCCCCGGCCGAGGTGGTGGTGGCGGGTGCGGGGGACTCCTCGAGCGGGTTGGAGCCGGCGCAGCCGGCGAGCGTGCCGGCTCCGGCGAGGGCGACGAGGGCGGCCAGGTGGCGGCGGGAGATCGTGGACATGGTCGGTTCCTTTCGTGGGGTCATTGGGGTCGGACGCCGGCCGGCGCACTGACGCGCTGCAGGGCGGCGAAGGCGAGGTCACACACCAGGGCGAGGGCGACCACGAGCAGGGAGGCGGCGAGCATCTGGGGGTAGTCCTGGGTCTTGAGGCCGAGGAACAGGTAGCGGCCCAGCCCGCCCGCCCCGACGTAGGCGGCGAGCGTCGCCGTGGCGATCACCTGCAGGAACGCCGACCGGATGCCGCCGATCAGCAGGGGCAGGCCCAGGGGGATCTCGACGCGCGTGAGCACCTGAACCTCGGTCATGCCGGACGCCCGCGCCCCGTCCACCGCCTGGGGGTCGACCGCTTCGACCCCGGCGTACGCGCCGGCCAGCACCGACGGCAGGGCCAGCACGACGAACGCGACCATCGGGCCGACCAGCCCGATGCCCAGCATGATGCCGAGCAGCGTCACCACGCCCAGCGTGGGCAGGGCGCGCGCCGCGCCGGACAGGCCGACGGCCAGCCCGCGGCCGCGGCGGGTGTGCCCGACCAGCCAGCCCGCCGGGACGCCGATCAGGCACGCGAGCGCGACCCCCAGGACCGAGTAGCCGAGGTGTTCGGCCAGCCGGGTCGCGATGCCGTCGGGGCCGGGCCACCGGGCGGGGTCGGCGATCCAGGCCAGGGCGTCCAGCAGGAACCTCATGCCGCCACCTCCGAGACCAGGTCGGGGGCGGTGCGGCGGGTGCGGGCAGCGCGGGGAGCACGCCGCGTCCACGGCAGCAGGGCCCGCCCGCCGAGCACCAGGAGGGCGTCGATGAGCAGGGCCAGCGCCACCGTGGCCACGATGCCGGTGAGCACCGAGGCGATGATGCCGCGCTGGAACCCGTCGGTGAACAACATCCCCAGGCTGGGGATGCCCAGCACCGCGCCCACCGTCACCAGCGAGACCGTGCTCACCGCGACCACGCGCAGGCCGGCCAACAGCGCCGGCCCGGCCAAAGGCAGGTCGACCCCGAGGAACCGGCGCAGCGGCGGGTAGCCGAGGGCGTCCGCGGCGTCGACGGCCCGGGCGTCCACCTGGCGCAACGCATCGGAGGCGACCGGCACCATCAGCGCCAGCCCGTAGAGGGTGAGGGCGATGACGATGTTCAGCGGGTCCCGGATGCCGGTGCCGATGATGACGGGCAGCACCACGAACAGCGGCAGCGACGGGATGGCGTAGAACAGGCCCGCCCCGGTCAGCAGCGGGGCGCGCAGCCAGCGGACGCGGTTGGCCACCCAGCCGAGCGGGATCGCCAGCAGGAAGCTCACGATGATCGGCGGCAGCGCCAGCAGCAGGTGGTTAAGCGTGTGCCCGGCGATCACGTCGAGGTTGTGGGTGAGCCAGTTCATGGGGTGCCGTGCTTCAGGACGCCGGCAGCGCGACCGTGGGCGTCCAGCAGGACGCCGTCGCGTGCGGTCAGCTCGCGGTCGCCCCGGTTGAGGCCGAGGAAGTCGGCGACGAACGCGTCGGCCGGCTCGGCCAGGAGGTCCGCGCCCGTGCCGCGTTGCGCCACGCGCCCGTGTTGGGCGAGCAGGATGATCTGGTCGCCCAGCCGCAGCGCCTCCTCGACGTCGTGGGTGACGAAGACGATGGTCTTGGCCAGGGTGGACTGGATGCGCAGCAGCTCGTCCTGCAGCTCGCGCCGGACCAACGGGTCCACCGCGCCGAACGGCTCGTCCATCAACAAGATGTTCGGGTCGGCCGCCAGGCCGCGCGCGACGCCGACCCGCTGCTGCTGCCCGCCCGAGAGCTGGCTGGGGTAGCGGCGTCCGAGCTTGTCCTCCAGCCCGACCAGGCCCATCAGCTCGCGCGCGCGGGCGTGGGCGTCCGCCTTGGCGACGCCGTTGAGGAGGGGGACGGTGGCGATGTTGTCCAGCACGCTGCGGTGGGGGAGCAGGCCGCCGTTCTGCATGACGTAGCCGATGCTGCGGCGCAGGGCGACGCGGTCGCGCCCGGCGATGTCGTCGCCGTCGATGGTGATCGTCCCGGAGGTCGGCTCGACCATGCGGTTCACCATCCGCAGGATCGTGGTCTTGCCGCTGCCCGAGCTGCCCAGCAGGACGGTGGTGCGGTGGGGCGGGAACTGCGCGCTGAAGTCGTCGACGGCGACGGTGCCGTCGGGGTAGCGCTTGGTGACGCCGTGCAGCTCGATCATGGGGTCGCCCCTCCGTGTCGTCTGCCGTAGCCCGGGGGACCACGCTGAGGCTCCCACCCTAGCGTGCGCCCCTGACACGACCTCGGCGGGCGCCGGGCTCGCCTACGATCGGGTCATGGCCGACCTGCCCGTCCTCGATGCCCTCGACCAGCGCATCCTCGGCGCCCTGATGGAGAAGCAACGCACGGTTCCGGCGTCCTACCCCCTCTCGCTGAATGCGCTGCGGGCCGCCTGCAACCAGACCACCAGCCGGGATCCGGTGACCCACCACGAGGAGGCGAC
>JAUNSA010000009.1:20406-23096 GCA_030539405.1 Propionibacteriaceae bacterium | reverse complement strand
GAGCTCGACCGGCGGGCCGGCGAGAAGGACCGCCGGTGGGTGCACCTGCTGGGGCCGGTGGTCGCGGACGCCGACGCGGCGGCTGTCGACCGGGAGTCCGTGCTGGGGCAGGGGGCAGCGGTGCGGGACGCCAAGGTCGTGGCCGCCTACGACACGATCGCGGACGCCTACGCCGCCGACCCCTCCTCGGAGGTCCGGCACCCGTTCGAGACGTGGCTGCTCGACGAGGTGCCCGGGCTGGCCGAGGGCTTCCCGATCGCCGACCTGGGCTGCGGGCCCGGACACGTGACCGCCCGGCTCGCCGAGGCGGGCGCCGAACTGGGGGTGAGCGTGGTCGGGTTCGACCCCTCACCGGCGATGGTGGCCGCCGCCCGCGCCGAGCACCCGGAGGTCGAGGTGCAGCAGGCGAGCCTCGCCCAGTTCCTGCGACCGCGCACCGCCGAGGCGTGGGGCGTCGTGGTGGCGTGGTACTCGCTGATCCACCTCGCGGCGTCCGAACTGCCCGAGGCGTTCGCGGCACTGGCCCGCACCGTCCGCGTGGGCGGCTGGGTGCTGGTCGCCCTGCATGCCGGGCAGGGCATCGTCCACGCCGATGAGTGGCTCGGCCACGAGGTGGACCTCGACATCGTGTTGCACGACCGCCCCCAGGTGGTGGCGGCCGCCGAGGCCGCCGGCCTCACCGTGATGGAGTCCTACACGCGCGGGGCGCTGCGTCCGCCGCACGGTTCGGAGCGGTTCGATCGCCTGTACGTGCTGGCCCGCCGGGACGGTTAATGCATGAAAGAACCCGCCCTGACTGTCGTGCCTGGTCAGAGCGGGTTCTTGCTGGGGTGAGTAACGGGACTCGAACCCGCGACATCCTGGACCACAACCAGGTGCTCTACCAGCTGAGCTATACCCACCATCGCTGCGAACAGCGAAGGACATCATAACCCGTCGACCGGCGCGGCGCGAATCGCGTCAGTGACCTTCGCCTGGGGTGGTGGGGGGTGCCTGCGGGTGCCGGTGGCCGGTCAGTGCCCCCTGGTGGCGGCGGGCGATCTCGCGCAGTTCGGTGCCGGGGCGTCCGCTCGGTACGAAGACCGCCTCGCGGTAGTAGCGCAGCTCCTCGATGGACTCCTGGATGTCGGCCAGGGCGCGGTGGTTGCCGGACTTGGCCGGGGAGTTGTAGTACGCCTTGGAGAACCAGCGCCGCGACAGCTCCTTGATCGTGCTCACGTCGACGTTGCGGTAGTGGAGGTGGCCCTCCAGGACCGGCATGTCGCGGGCCAGGAACATCCGGTCGGTGCCGACGGTGTTGCCGGCCAGCGGCGCCTTGCGGGGCTCGGGGACCCACTCGCGCACGTACGCGAGGACGTGCGCCTCGGCGTCCGCCAAGGTGGTGCCCTGAGGCAGGTCGGCGAGCAGGCCCGAGTTGGTGTGCATCGTGCGCACGTAGTCGCCCATGGCGTCCAGGGCGGCCGCCGGAGGGTTGATCAGGATGTCCACGCCCTCGCCGAGGACGTTGAGCTCGCCGTCGGTGACCAGGGCGGCCACCTCGATGAGGGCGTCCTGCCCGAGGTTGAGGCCCGTCATCTCGCAATCGATCCACACAAGTCGGTCTGTCACGGGTCCACCTTAGGGCCCATGAGTGGATAGTCTGGAGGCGTCCCTAACCGTGCGTCAGGAGTGCCATGGACCACAACAACCTCCAGGACATGCTCGAGGAGGCGCCCGCGCAGCGGGAGAATCTGCGTCAGTTCATCGACAAGCTGGTGAACCAGGGCTACACGGTCGGGGACGTGGAGGGTCCCGACCCGGCGCTGATCGATCCGGGTGGCCGCGCGGTCGAGACCTGGCGCGAGGACTACCCCTACGACGAGCTGATGACGCGCTCGGCGTACGAGGCCGAGAAGTACCTGCTGCAGGTGGAGTTGCTGAAGCTGCAGTACTGGAGCCAGGACAACGACATCCGCCACATCATCGTCTTCGAGGGGCGGGACGCCGCGGGCAAGGGTGGCACGATCAAGCGGTTCACCGAGCACCTGAACCCGCGGGCCGCGCGCGTGGTGGCGCTGACGAAGCCGACCACCACCGAGCAGGGGCAGTGGTACTTCCAGCGCTACATCAACCACTTTCCGACCTTCGGCGAGATCGTCATGTTCGACCGCTCCTGGTACAACCGGGCCGGCGTCGAGCGCGTGATGGGGTTCGTGGAGGACGACCAGTACGAGATCTTCATGCGGCAGGCTCCTGAGTTCGAGCGCATGATCATCGACGCGGGCATCCACCTCACCAAGTTCTGGTTCTCGGTCACCCAGCGCGAGCAGCGGACGCGGTTCGCCATCCGTCAGATCGATCCCGTGCGGCGGTGGAAGCTGTCGCCGATGGACCTGGAGTCGTTGGACCGCTGGGAGGACTACACGGCCGCCAAGGAGGCCATGTTCGAGGGCACCGACACCGACTGGGCGCCGTGGACGACCATCCGCTCCAACGACAAGAAGCGCGCACGCCTGAACGCGATGCGGGCCTTCTTGAACCAGTTCCAGTACGAGGGCCGCGACGACTCCGTGGTGTACGAACCGGACCCGAAGATCGTCGGACGCGGGCGCGACACGGTCGGCGACTGACCGCTTTGCTGGGTGGGGGGTTCAGTCGCGCCTGAACTGCGCCGGGTCGGCCCAGTGCCACAGCCAGGCGCCGCCCACGAA
>JAUNSA010000009.1:6407-20306 GCA_030539405.1 Propionibacteriaceae bacterium | reverse complement strand
CCGGTGGCGGTGAGGGGCAACAGGCCGAAGCAGGTGCCCATGATCAGCATCGTGGGGACGGCCACCGCCCGGCGCCCGTGGCGGTCCATGATGGAGCCGCCGAGGTAGAACAGCATCAGGTCGATCGCCGAGGATGCCGCGAAGATCAGGCTGGTCTGGGCGGCGTCCAGCCCGATCGAGGCCGCCCACAGGGGCAGCAGCGCGTCGCGCGAGGCACGCACCAGCATGAGCGCGGCGGCGCCGAGTCCGATGGTGAGAAAGGTGCGGGCGTGGTCGCGCAGGATCGTCCCCATGCCGGTGGGTGCGGGGGTGGTGGTGTCGGACGCCGCGGGTTCGGGCAGGTCCGGCAGCAACAGGCTCGTGGCGGCCGCGGCCAGCGACGTACCGATGGCCAGCCAGTAGGCCGCGCGCAGGTCGAAGGCGGCGACCACGGCTGCTCCGGCCAGCGGGCCGAGGAGGTTGCCGACGCGGAACACGCCGCCGAGCGTCGACAGCGCTCGTGCTCGGTACCGGAAGGGGATGTAGACCGTCAGGAAGGACTGGCGGGCGATCATCAGCACGGCGCCGGACAGTCCCAGGACGAACACCGCGACCGCCAGGACGCCCACGGTGGGGGCGAGTGCGGCAGCCAGCATGCACGCGGCGTCCACGATCAGCGACCCGACCAGCGAGCGGCGTTCGCCGAAGCGTTGGGCGATCAGTCCGGCCGGGAGTGCGCCGAGCACGCTGCCCAGGCCCAGCAGGGCCACGACGAGGGCGGCCTGCGGGACCGTCGCGCCCAGGTCGTGGGCGGTCAACGCGATCAGCGGAGTGACCGCACCGAACCCGATGAAGGACAGCATCGTGGGCAGGTAGATCGACACCGCGAGCTGTCGCCACTGCTGGCCGTGCAGCCCGTCCGGAGTCATCAGGGGAGAACCTACACCTGCGGACGGCCTAGACTGAGCGGCTGAGCCCCCGTAGCTCAATGGATAGAGCACCGGCCTTCTAATCCGATGGTTGCCCGTTCGAGTCGGGCCGGGGGCGCTGGGGACCGAGTGATTCAAGGCAGGTGCCGCGGTCGCGAAGTCACTTCACAGATCGGACGGAGGAAGCCATGGGCGATGAGCAGTACCGCCGCTTCGATCCGGCCGACTACCTCGTCGACAGCGAAGACGCAGCCGCGTATCTGGAGATCGCGGTGGAGGAATCCGCAGAGGACCCCACCGCTGTGCCACGCGCCTTGGACGTCATCCACCGCGCCGGGTTTCGAGCCGCCCCACGGCCCTTAAGCTGACGGCCATGACGGAGAGCACGATCGACGAGGTGGGACGCCCCGAGCCGCCGCTGGCAGGTGACGAGACGGGCACGTTGCTCGGGTTCTTGGAGTACCAGCGGTCCACGCTGGAGTGGAAGACCTGCGGGCTGGACGATGAACAGCTCCGGGTCCGGACGGCGTCCTCGGCGATCACGCTGGCGGGCTTGCTGAAGCACCTCGCCTGGGTCGAGGACTACTGGTTCAGTGAGGTCGTCGCCGAAGGTCCGGTGCCGGCGGTGTGGGCCGACGCCGACTTCGACGCGAACCCTGACTGGGAGTGGGACACTGCGCTGGACCAGACCGGCGACGAACTTCGGGCTCTGTGGGCCGACCGGTGCGCCGCCTCGCGGGCCGTCGTCGACGCGCAACTGGAGCTGGGTCCCGGAGCACTGGATCGCACCCATCCCGCGTGGGGTGGGCGGGGGCGTCCGTCCCTGCGGTGGGTGCTGGTGCACATGATCGAGGAGTACGCCCGGCACAACGGCCATGCCGACCTGCTGCGCGAGGCCATCGACGGGGAGACCGGCGAGTAGTCGCTGCTAGCGTGCGAGCAGCCCTCGCATGGGGACGGTCCACATTCCCTCACCACGGACGCCCCAGCCCCGCAGCAGCGCGTTGGCCGCCATGACGCCGGTGGTGGCGGCCCGCTCCATCAGGGCCACGGGGTAGTCACAGCGCACCCAATCACCGGCCAGGGTGAGCCATGAGGCAGGCGTTTCCACCCCGGGGCGGTCGTTCCAGCCGTGCGGCGTGATGAGGGTGCAATCGTCCTGGACCAGCACCTCGCGGTGCAGCGTCGCCATGGTCGCGGTCTCGGGGAAGATCCGGTGCAGCTCGTCGGTCAGGTGCTGCACGAGCCCCTCGGTCAGGTCATCATTGCCCAGAATCTCTGGGTCGCAGGCGTAGGCGTGCAGTTCCACGACCGACCCACCGTGCTGGCGGCTCCACTCCGCCGCTCCGGACTCGAATCGCTCCAGCACCGACACGTTGTCGAGGGCGCCGTAGCCGCTGGTCCCCAGGAAGGCGGGTCGCTCCGCGTCGACCAGGGCGTCCAGCCACAACCGAACCACCGCGAAGGGTGGGGCGTTGACGGTGTCGGCGACGCGCTGGGTGAACGCCTCCATGGGGCCGGACGCCTCGTCGATGCCGGCCACCAAGCTGCGGGCGGTGCGGGGATCGGCGGCCAGTACGACGGCGTCCGCCTCGATCAGGTCGCCGTGCTCGGTCTGGGCGCCGGCGGGGCCGACCGACGTGACGCGGACGCCGATGCGCACGTCCACGCCGAGGCGGGCCAGATGCTCCCCCAGGGGTGCCCACAGCGCCGTGTCGTAGTCGTCGTCGGGGACGTCGAACAGGAGGCCCTCGGCCGAGCCCATGAAGTAGGTGTGGAACATGGCGACCAGCTCCCCGGCGGCGAACTCATCAGGATCGGCGAAGAACGAACGCGCGAACACCTCCAGGGCGAGGTCGCGCGCGGTGGCGGGGAAGCGCAGCCGGTCCAGGAAGGCGGCGGCCGATTCACCGTCGTAGCGGGCGTAGGTCTCGGGGAAGCGGACGCGCAGCAACTCCAGTGCGGCCGGCACGTTGACCTTCGCCAAGGATCCGAGCGTGAACGACGGGCTCTGGGCCACGAACCCCATGACGCTGAACGGTGGCGTCTTCGGGATGCTGCTGAAGGAGTCCCGCAGGCCGTCGGGGCGCTGCAGCGGGTAGTCCTCGACCGCGACGAGCCGTGCCAGGGCGGGGTCCGAGCGGCGCAGGATGGAGCGCAGGTTGTAGTACTGACGGAAGAAGGCGTGGAAGCCGCGGCTCATGGTGCGCCCGTCCTCCAGCGGCCACGCGGCGACGCGACCGCCCAGGCGCTCCGACGCCTCCAGCACGGTCACCGTGACCCCCCGTTCGGCCAGGATGGTGGCGGCCGACAGCCCGGCGATGCCTCCGCCCACGACGACGACCCGGGCCTCGCCCGCCAGCCGCTCGGCACCTGACGGTCCGGGGTGGTACACCGCTCGTCGATCGCGGCCGGGGAGGGCGGGTCGGCTCATGGTGTCTCCTTGGGCTTGCGGGCCATGTAGAGGTGAAGGATGTCGCGCTGCCAGCCGGGCACGCTCCGCGTGGCGATGTCCACGAAGCCGGCGTCGTCGAGGTGCTGCATGAAGTCTGCGGGCGTGTCGAACTCCATCACGCTGCGCCACAGGTAGGTGTACAGCCCCACGTTGCGGTCCAGCAGGGCGCCGAGCGGAATGATCACCAGCCACGACACGAGGGTCCAGACCACTTGGGCGCGGAGGCTGCCGCGCACCGAGTACTCCACGACGGTCAGGCTTCCGCCGGGAGCGAGCAGGTCCTGGATCTCGGCCAGGGCGTCCGTGCGCTCGGCAGGCGTGAGGTTGCGGAAGAGGTAGGCGGTCAGGACGCCGTGGTGCGTGCCCGGCTGCCACTCCTGGACCGGCAATGCGCCGGCGGTGGCCTCGGCGAAGGTGACCGAGGCGGGCCAGCGCTTGGTCCGAGCCTGGCTCAACATGCCGGGTGAGGCGTCCAGCCCCACGATCTGGGTGCCGGGCGGGGCCGCGTCGACCAACGCCCGGGTGGACGCCCCCGACCCGCAGGCCAGGTCGATCAGGCGCCACGGTTCGGGCCGGCCGCGCAGGCACCCCACGAGGGCCGCGGCCGCCCTGCGCAGGTGGGCGTGGTACCCGGGGTTGAGGGCCACGAGGAGGTCGTAGCGCTTGGCTCCGCGGTCGAAGGCTGCCCGGGTGGTCATGCGGTCCTCCGGGAGGGTCGCAATGCCCCGACGGCGGCCTGGCGCCCGAACAGCGCCAGCTTCTCGTGGGCGGGCACCCGGATGCGTCCGTGGAACACGTCGTAGTCGGCCGCCTCGATCCGGTCGAGGATCCGTTCGTACAGGGTCAGCGCGGTGCCGACGCAGCGGCGTGAGGCGTCCGGCAGGTGCGGCAGGCCCTGGGCGCCGTGGGCGTACAGCGTCCGGTTGCGGGCGACCTGGTCGGCCATGAACGCCCGCCACTGCGGTGTCACCCGGCGCAGGTGCGGGTCGGCGCCGTGGGCCGCCAGCTCGTCCTGGGGGAGGTAGATCCGGCCCCGGTCGAGGTCTTCGTCGACGTCACGCAGGAAGTTGGTGAGTTGGAAGGCGAGGCCCAGCGAGCGGGCCGGTTCGCGGGCCGCCGGGCTGGTGGGTTCGAGCACGGGCAACATCATCTCGCCGATCACGGCCGCCGACCCCTCCATGTAGCCGTCGCGCAGGGCGACCCAGGTGGGCCACGTGGTGTGGGTCAGGTCGAGCCCCATGGCGTCGAAGAACCGCTCGAAGCACTCCGGATCCGTGCCGCGACGTCGCAGGCTGTCGATCACGGCCGCCATCACGGGCTCATCGGACGTCCCGCGGTCCAGGGCCTCGAAGAACCAGGCGCGAAACGCGTCGAGCCGTTCGGCCGGCGTCCCGTCTGCCGGCACCGCCGGGTGCGGGGCCTTGTCCGGTTCGTCGACGATGTCGTCGGCCAGGCGGCACAGCGCGTAGACGGCGTGGACGTCGCGGCGTTGGTGGGGCGGCAGGAGCAAAGCACCCCAGTAGTAGGTGGTCCCGTACGCGCGGGTGAGGCGGGCGGCCGCGCGGTACCCGGTGTCGAGCAGGGTGCTCATCGGGTCATCGCCCCGACCCGCTGGGCGGCGAGCTTGCCCGAGATCAGCACCATCGGGATGCCCACACCGGGGGTGGTGCTCGACCCGGCGAAGACCAGCCCCTGGACGCGCTTGTCGACGTTCTTGGCGCGGAACGGGCCCGTCTGGCCGAACGTGTGGGCGAGCGCGAAGGGTGTTCCGGCGGCCATGCCTTGGGCGAGCCAATCGGCAGGGGTGACCAACTGCTCGGTCACGATGTCGGTGGGGTAGCCCCACCGCTGCAGGTCGCCGAGCATCCGGTCGCGGAGGCGGGGGCCCTCGCTCGACCAGTCGAGCTTGCCGACCGCGAGGTTGGGGGTGGGCTCCAGCACGTACAGGCTGGTGCACCCGTCCGGGGCCGCCGTCTGGTCGTGCAGAGAGGGCACGGCCACGAAACGGGACGGGTCAGCCATGGGGCGTCCGCGTCGCAGCAGGTCGTCGAAGGCGTCGTGCCAGACCTGCCCGAAGTGGATGTTGTGGTGGGCGGCCGCTGCCGGTGGTGCGCCCCGGACGCCGAGGTGCCAGACCACGCACGAGGGGGAGTAGCGCCCGCGCGCCGCGACGCGGGGCTGGGGGACCTCGGGGAGGAGTTCGTCGTAGGCGATCGGGAGGTCCAGCGTGCAGACGACGGCATCGGCGCGGACGTGCTCGCCTCCGGACAGGCGCACCCCGGTGGCCCGACCGTGCGCAGACGTGATGCGGTCCACGGTGGTCTCGTAGCGGAACGCGACGCCGGCGTCGCTGGCCGCCAGGGCCATGGCGTCCGGAACCCCGCGCCAGCCCCCCCCGGGGTACCAGACCCCCACGACCCCGTCCATGTAGGTGTTGACGGCGTACAGGGCCAGCGCCTGCGCGGGGGCCAGCCCGGCGTACATCGCCTGGAAGCTGAAGATGCGGTGCAGGCGCGGGTCGGCGAAGCGGCGCTCGATGGTGGGCCCGAGGCGTCCGAAACCGCCGAGCGCCACCAGGCGCGCGGCTGCCACCGGGTTGCGCAGCAGGTCGGCGGGGTTGTCGAAGTTCACGTCGATGAAGTGGGGCAGCTCGGCCAGGTAGAGCTTGCGGAGCCAGACCACGAACTCCTCGTAGGCGGCGGCGTCCACCGACCCGCACTCGCGGGCGATCTCGGCGCGCATCGCCTCGACGCCATGGCGCACGTGCAGGGTGGACCCGTCGGCGAAACATGCCCGGTAGGCCGGGTCGAGCAACTGCATCGCCACGTAGTCGTCGGCCCGGCGACCCACCGCCCGGAAGGCCTGGTCGAGCAGGTCCACCATGGTGAACACGGTCGGCCCAGAATCGAAGGTGAAGCCGTCGCGTTCGATGCGGCCGCTGCGCCCCCCGGGCACGGCCTCGCGCTCCAGCACCGTCACCTGGTGTCCCTGCCCACGCAGGTGGAGCGCGGCCGACAGGCCGGACAGCCCGGCGCCGATCACGAGGACGTTCATGCGTTCCTCCAAGCGATGGTGCGCGCGGCGGCGCGGAGCCCCTCGATGCCCGCCGCCGACAGCCCGGCGTGGGTGAGGCAGGCGTCGGCGCGGGCCACGGCGTCCTCGATCATCGTCTCGATGCCGTCCCGGACGCCCGTGTCCACCAGGGCGTCGCTCACCATGGCGACGTCGCCGGGTCGAAGGTCCACCGACCCGAGGCGGTCGAGCGCCTCGCGGGCCGGGCCCTCCAGCCGCTCCGAGGCCAGGGCCAGGATCACGGTCGCCTTTCCTTCGGCGAGGTCGTCCCCGGCCGGCTTCCCGGTGAGCGCGGGGTCGCCCCAGATCCCCAACTGGTCATCGCGCAGGGCGAAGGCGCGCCCGACGTGCTCACCCCACTGCTGGAGGGCGGCATAGGCGGCCGCGTCGGCGCCCGCGGTGAGGGCGCCCAGTTGCAGGGGGCGTTCGATGGTGTACTTGCCCGACTTGAGGCGCGCGATGTGCTGGGCGTGGGGGAGGTCGCGTCGTCCCGCCGCGGCGCCGGTGAGGTCGGCGCGTTGCCCGACCATGAGCTCGACGCACAGCTCGAACCACAGGCGGCGGACGCGGGCCGGGAGGGGCTGGACGAGGCTGTCGGCCAGCGTGTGCGCCAGGTCCCCCAGCAGGATGGCGAGGTTGATCCCGAACGCGTCCGGGTCACCGGCGGCGCCCGCCTGACGGTGCCAATCGGCGGCCTCGACGTGGGCGGCCGGGAGGCCGCGGCGCGAGGCCGACTCGTCCATGATGTCGTCGTGCACCATGGCGAACAGGTGCAGCGTCTCCAGGGCGGCGGCGATCCGGACCAGGCCCGGGAAGTCGGGTCCGGCGGTGTCCCCGCCGGCGGCCACGAAGGCCCAGTAGAGCATGGTGGCGCGCAGCCGCTTGCCGCGGCCCACCAGCAGGCGTTCGAGCCAGGCCGGCAGGTCGGCCGGGAGCACTTCGACCCCCTCGCCGCGATTGACCGCGTCCCAGCCGTCGGCCAGGTCGGCCAAGGTGGCGGTCAGGACGGCGTCCACGCTGTCGACGAAGCCCCCCGCCGTGGTGGTGGGCCCGGCCGAGGATCCGTCGAGGCCGTCGAGCGCGGCGGCCACCCGCGGAACCTGCAGGACGCTCCACGGGCTGTACACCGCGGGCGTCGCGGCGATGGCGGCGACCAGGTCCTCCCACGGCACCCAGGCGTACTCGGCGACCTCGTCGGGGTCCGGGGTGGGGCTGGTCGAGGCGACGTGACCGATGAAGACGGGGCAGAACTCGTTCTCCACGATGCCGCTGGCGTCGACCGCCCGGTAACGGAAGTCGGGCACCGCCGGCCGCAGCTCGGTGACCTCCAGGCCCAGTTCCTCACGCACGCGACGCCGGGCGGCAGCCTCGATGTCCTCCCCGGGGCGGGGGTGCCCGCAGCAACTGTTGGTCCACACCCCCGGCCAGGTGGTCTTGCCGAGGGCGCGGCGCGTGATCAGCACGCGCCCGTCGGCGTCGAACAGGTAGGTGGAGAAGGCGAGGTGGAGCGGGGTCTGGTCGGTGTGGATGCTCAGCCGGGATGCCGCGCCGATGGGATCGCCGTGGTCATCGAGCAAGACCACCTCGTCGGCCGTGACACCGTCGGGCTGGAACGCGGGCTCACGGACGGGGGTCGGGCTTTCCAAGGTCTGTCCAATCGTGTCGTCGCTGTCCCGGGGAAACGACTCGTCAGCTCGGAATAGACCTCGTAACGCGCGCGCCTCGTCGTCCACCCTAGTTCAAGGACTGAAGGAAAAAACCCCTCCACGGAAGACTCTGCGCCGGGACTGAGCACCTACAGTGGCGCAGGACACCCACGAAGGAGCGAGATGGAGCCCGATCCCGGCCGCCGCAAGGCGCACCGCCCCGACGAGGCGTCCGGGCCCCGCATCGAGCGCCGCGGCCGCACCGTCCGCGTCCGATCGTTGGACGCAGCCAAGCAGGTGCTCCGCGCCCGGCACCGCACGACCCAGGCCGGCTTCACCGCCGAGGCCATCCCCCAAGGCGTCCTGAAGCACCATCCCATCCTGATGTCGGACGGCCCGCTCCACGACCAGCAGCGCACGAAGGTGGCCCGCTTCTTCGCCCCCACCGTGGTGCGCGAGCGGTACACCGACCTCATGGACGACTGCGCCGAGCGGACCGTCGCCGAGGCCGCCTCCGGCCCCCAGTGCCGGCTCGACGACCTCGCGCTGTTCTACTCGGTCGAGGTCACCGCGCAGGTCGTCGGCCTGACCGGCTCCGGCGTGCGGGCCATGGCGCATCGGCTCGTGACGTTCTTCAACCAGCCCCCCTTCGACCTGGACCAGCCGGGCCTGGGCCGCACCCGCCGCCAATGGATGCAGGCGGCGGTCAACGGGCTCGTGCCGCTGGTCCGCTTCTACGTGGCCGACGTGCGCCCCGCGATCCGGGCGCGGCGCCGGACGCCCTCCGACGACGTCATCAGCCACCTCATCGCCGAGGGCTACTCCAACCGCGACATCCTCGTCGAATCCGTGACCTACGGGACCGCAGGCATGGTCACCACGCGCGAATTCATCTGCATGGCCGCCTGGCACCTCCTGGACGACGACGCCCTCAAGCAGCGGTTCCTGACCGGCGACCAGGAGGAGCGGCTGGCCCTCCTGAACGAGATCATCCGGCTCGAGCCCGTCGTCGGCCACCTGTACCGCCGCGTCCAGGAGGCGTTCACCATCCGCGACCGCGACACCGAGATCGAACTCGCCGCCGGCGATCTGGTCGACGTCTGCGTGCGTCACACGAACACGGACGCCGACGCCGTGGGTCCGCAGCCCCGGGACCTGTGTCCGGGCCGGACGACGGGGCGTGGTGTGGATGCGGCCGGGCTGACCTTCGGCGACGGGGCGCACCGGTGCCCCGGCCAGCCGCTGGCGCTGCTGGAGGCCGACGCCCTGCTCGTGCGGCTGCTGTCCCGCGAGGTCCGAATCGTGCGCGAGCCCACGATCGGCTGGGACGACCTGATCGAGGGCTACGTGCTGCGCGACTTCGTGCTCGAGGTGCGATGAGCCCCAGCCCGCGGGCACGCCTCGGAGCTGGGGGAGTCCTGGTCGCGATCATCGTGTTCGGCGTGGTGCTGGCGGCCGCCGTGCGCACCGAAGGCACCGCCTACGACTGGTGGGACAACATGCTCAGTGACCTGGGGGACCCGTCCTGTCACGTCCGGGGTGGCCGATGGATCTGCTCCCCCGGAGCGGAGGCGTTCAACGCCGGGCTGATCGGTGTGGGCGTGCTCCTGCTGGTCTCGGCCCTGCTCCTGACCGGCATGTGGGGCCGCGTGCTGGCCGCCGGGGTGGCCGTCATGGGCGGCGGATTGGTGATCGCGGGGGTCTTCCCTGCCGGCAACGACGGCGCCCTGCACCTGGCCGGGGTCGTCCTGGCCCTGGTGGTGCCCGGTCTGGCACTGCTCGCGGCGTCCGTCCGTCCGGAGACCTCGTGGCTGGCGTCCTATCGGTGGCCGCGCGGCGCCTTGGCGGTCGTGGCGCTGCTGTTGTGCGCCGAGAGTCGCCTGCCGCACGCCCTGCTGCCGCGCGGGGCGTCCGAGCTGGTCATCGCGGGGTGCCTGCTGGTGGCACTCGGTGCGGAAGCGCTGCGGGTCGTGGGGGCACGGACGCGGTAGGCGCGTCACCCGCTCAGCCGGCGCAGTGCCGGCCACACGCTCGCCCAGTCCGGCGACGGGCCGACGCAGTGCATCACCGGCACGTCCCGGAGCTGGGGGTGGGCCACTGCGGCGGGCTGGAGCGCTTGGGCGGGGGTGCACCGCTCGAAGGCCCCCGCCTGGGCGACCGCGTCGCGGCCGACCAGGAGGACCGCCTCCCGGTTGGGCGGACCCAGCGACCACAGCGCGTTGTGGCCCGAGAACACCGCGTCGCGCACTTCCGGTGGACCGTAGCGGTGGACGGCTCCGGCCAGGGCGTACAGGTCGGTGACGACGGCCTCTCCGGGACGGAGTTGATCGGTCACCTGGCGGGCGTAGTCCGGCCAGCCGAGCTGGTCCCGGATCGTCGGGTTGAGCTGGGCCTGGGCCCACCCCCACGGGCCATCGGCGGGCAGCAGGGGCAGGCAGACCAGCACCGACACGGCCCCGTTGGCCGCCGCGAGCCTGCGCAGGGTGGGCAGCGACCACCGTGCGGTCACCGTGGGGCTCGCCCACCCCAGCGCCAGCGCGGGCAACAGGGCGCCGACGGCATAGTAGGGCTGGGAGGGCGAGACCAGGTTGAACCCCACGACCAGCAGGAAGGTCGGGAGGAGGAAACGTCCGGCCCGATCCCCGGAGCGCCACGGGTCGACGAGGCCGGCCAGCCAGATCAACAGCAGCGGCGGCCCCGCGAACAAGGCGATGGCGGGCACCAGGACGAGGCGGACGAGGGTGCCCTGCTGGTCCACCAGCCCCGCGGACACCTCGGTCATGGGCAGGCCATGGATGACCTGGGCCCCGACCTGGGGGGCGGCGAACGCCACGAACGCCACCGCACCGACCAGTGCCCCACGCGTCCACAACAATCGGCGAGCCGTGATCAGGAGGCTGGCGGCTAGCGCGCCGACCAGGGCGACGATGAGCAACTTGTTCCAACAGGCCACACCCGCGACCAGCCCGGCCCACCCCAGCCAGGACGCCCCCCACCCCTGACAGGCGTACAGGACGAACAACACCACCACCTGCCAGGCCAGCAGGTCCAGGGTCGAGGTGGTGAAGACGTGCCCCATGATCAGGGGGTAGACCGTGAACGCGTGGGCCCAGGCCGCCAGCGACTGCACCCGCGCGGACGCCCCGAGCGCGCGAGGGAACAGCGCGGCGACCCAGGCGCCGGCGGCGGCCGCGGCGATGGCAGGCAGCCGCTGGACCCACAGCGCCCCGCTGAGTTGCCCCATCAACCAGGTGAGCCACACGGTGAGGGGCGGCTGGTCCACGTACCACCACTGGAGGGGCAGTTGGGCGAAGTACAGCTCGTCCCAGTGCGGCCCGTGGTGCGAGGAGACCGCGAGCAGCAGTGCGACGACCGCGACCATCGGCGGGGCGGCGATGCGCCACACGGGGAGCGTCATCAGCCCGGGGTCCCCAGCCAGCGCTCCACCTGGTCGGCGGCGCGGCCCGTCCCGTCCTCGTGGCGGACCTGATCGGCCAGCTGGCGGGCGCGTTCGGCTCGGCGTGGGGTGAGTGCGTCCTCGAGCAACCGACCCAGGACGCGCCCCGACGCGAGCGGGCGCGGAACGGGCCGAGCAGCCACCCCCAGCGCCCTGAGTCGATGACCCCAGTAGAACTGGTCCGCGAAGTGCGGCACGACGACCGACGGGACGCCCGCCCGAACCGCGGACCCCGTCGTCCCCGCCCCGCCGTGGTGCACGACGGCCCGGACACGTGGGAAGAGCTGCCCGTGCGGCTGCGGCCCGACGCACACCAGCCGCGGGTGCGGCGTCCCGCGCGCTGCACCCAGTTGGACGATGGCGTTCACGCCGACGCGCTCGCAGGCATCGCCCAGCTTCTCCAGCAGCGGCTCAGGGTCGCCCTGGTGCATGGAGCCGAACCCGATGTGGACCCAGTCCCCGCCGCACGTCAGGGCTGCATCGACCTCGGGTGACAGCGGGGTCGGGTCGGGGCCTGTCCACCAGCCGGTCACGACGCCCGAGGGCGGCGCGCCGGGGACCAGCACGGGGCTGTAGGCGTGCAGGGAACCGAGCGTTGCCGTGGTCAGCCCCACCGGGTGCTTGGCCACGAGGTGGAGACGGCCGCGGGCCCACCAGCCGTCCAGCCCGCCGAGGTACTGCTCCACCCTGCGCAGGCCAGCCCGGGCCACGCGCCGAGCCGGGGCAGGCAGGCGCCAGGAGTAGGGGAGCAGCGGCATCGGCCCCGCGGTGTCGTCGTACTCGGGCCACAGGTGGGCCCGGACGACCGGGACGCCTTCGCCGAGGGCTTCGTCGACCGAGGCCACGGCGAAGGTCGAAGCGATCAGGACATCAGCGCCCGGCAGTGCCCGGCGCGTGGGCTCGGCGGCGGCCTGCAGGAAGTCGGCGAAGACGGCGCGTGAGTTGTTCAGGGCCCGGACCGAGCCGCGGCGCACCGCCGAGGCGGCGGGGCCTGCCATGAGTTCGGTGGGGTCGCTGGCGACGGGGACCAGGTCCACGCCGGCGGGGGTGTGCGCTGCGTGCGTGCGGTGGGTCACCAGTGTCACCTGGTGCCCGCGTGCGAACAGGCGCGCGGCAAGGTGGGACAGGGGCACCACGTCGCCCCGGCTCCCGACCGCGGCGACGACAACCCTCATGGGGATGGAGCCTAGTTGGGCGGTCGAGGGCGAGGCGGGGTGGGGTTCAGCGCCCGAACGTGGCGACCACCAGCCGGCGCTGGGCCCGCGCGGGCATGCGCCGGAAGATGCCCCACATCGCACCCAGCACGCGGCGGGCGCTGCCGTCCCGGCGGAGGAAGGCCCGCTGCTGGTCGGGGCGCAGGCGTCCGAAGGCCTCGAACAGCTCGATGGTGGTGTCGGCGTCCAGGCGCAGGAGGGCGCGGAGCGCGAGGGAGCGGACGTGGTCGCCGGGGCGCGTGGGATCGGGCTCCGGGGTGCGGCCGGCCGCGATGGTCGCGGCGAGCCGCGGTGCGGTGGCGAGGGCGTGTGCCACCGAGTAGCCGCTGACGGGGTGGCCGCCGCGTCCGGCGGTCCCGATCGCGATCACCCCCGGCGGCGGATCCTCGCCGCGACCGAGCATGGGAATACGGACGACCTCGCGCTCCAGGGGAGCGGTGATCGCCTCGGTGTCCACGCCGCGACGCTCGAGCCGTACCCGGAGACGCTCCTTCAGGGTGTCGATCGGGACGCCCGGGGCTGCGGCCAGGCAGGTCTCCTCCAGCAGGACCCGACCGTCGCTCAGGGGGATGGCGTACAAGAACGATGCCGTGCCCTCGGGGCGGTGTGGATCGGCGGCCCAGTCGGGGGTGAAATCCATCAGGAATCCTTCGGCTTCGCCGAGGGCGGGAGCGGCCAACTCGGCCGGCAGGACGATGCCGTACGCCGTCTGGTGGGGAGTCGGATCGTCGGCGAGCCTGCCCGCTGGCCGAGCACCCCGGGCGTCCACCACCACGCGTGCCCGCCGCGCCAGGGCCGCCACGGCTTCGTCGTCCAGCCTGGCGCGCTCCACCGTCACGTCGGTGAGGGGGAGCGCGGCCTGCAGGGCGGCGTTGTTCAGCACGACGTACGTGCGCGCCAGGTCGTGCGCTGCGCGTCCGCGGATCTGGGGATGGGGCACGCGTGAGCGCACGACCGACGGCGGCAGATCACCCAGTTCGTCCGCCCACAGGCCGTACGTGGGCGTCCAGACCGCGTCAGGATTCGGGTCCAGCGCGAGCACCCGCAGCCCCGCGTCCGCACAAGCCGATGCCAGCGCCCTGCCCGCAGGGCCCAACCCCACGATCGCGACATCGAACATGCTCCCACCCTAATCGGGGTGAATCAG
>JAUNSA010000009.1:0-6307 GCA_030539405.1 Propionibacteriaceae bacterium | reverse complement strand
CCGCGCGAACGGCTTGCCGGTCGAGCCCACGGCGGCCAAGCAACACTGGGCCCGTCGCATCCTGACGAACCCGTGGATGTGGATCCTGATCGGCGCCACGCTCATCTACGCCGGTTGCCTGTGGTGGATGTACGACACCTCGGTGCAGGAGACGGTGGTCGAGGGCGGGGTGATCCCCGGCCTGAACGCGTCGGCGATCAAGCGCTCGGCCAACCTGGCGCTGCCGACCCTGGCCGCCTGGGTCGTGCTGTTCCTGGCGCTGGACCGGTTCCGGCCCGCGCGTCCCATCCTGTGGTGGCTGGCGCTCGGCTGGGGTGCCAGCGTCAGCACGGCGGCGTCCATGGTGATCAACACGTGGGCGGGTCAGGAGATGGCGATCGTCGGTCCCGGCGACCCGGCCACTGGCGCCCGGACGGCGGTGTTCGTCGCGCCCTTCGTCGAAGAGGCCACCAAGGCCACGATCCTGTTCCTGATCGCGATGGCCCTGCGCTACCGGCTGGTCACGCGCATCCAAGGGGTGGCGCTGGCCGGCCTGTCCGGGGCGGGCTTCGCCTTCACCGAGAACATCCTCTACTACAGCCGCGCGATCGTGTACGCGTCGGCCACCATCGAGGCCGGCGACCCCGAGGCGGCCCTGGCCGAGATCGTCCTGCTGCGCGGGCTGAAGACGGCGTTCGGGCACCCCCTGTTCACGGTGCTCGCCGGCATCGCGCTCGTGGTTGCCCTGCGCTCGAGCAGCAAGGTGGTCCGCATCCTGGCGCCGCTGGCGGGCTACCTGGTGGCCTCGCTGGCGCACATGGTCTTCAACTTCCTGGCCAGCACCGGGATGGACCCGACCTGGATGGCCATCATCGGCTGGCTCATCACCTTCAGCGTCGCGATCCACCTCATCCGGCAGGTCCTCGCCGAGGGGCGCCGCCACGCGCACCGCCTCAACGACTACGTCCTCATGGGGTGGCTGCCGTCTGAGGCCGTCGTGGCGTTCAGCCGGCAACGGACGCGATGGCGCAGCCTGCTCAACGCCGCCAGCCGCGGCTGGCGTCCCCTGCTCGCGACGTCGCGCCTGCAGCGCACCATGTCCGAGCTGGTCCACCTCCGCGACCAGCAACTGCACGGCCTTGTGGACGCCGCGGGCGACGGCCGCGCGCGCGAACTGTTGGATCGCGCCCGGTCCCTGTGGCCCCTCGCGGTCACCGACCCGACGGTGCAGCGCTTCCAGTTCCCGCGCCTGCCGAACCCAATGCGCTGGCTGCGCGAGCGTCGAGCCTGGCGCGACCCACGCTGGGCGCCGCCGGGGCAGGTTCCGACGGCGACGGGGGCCGGGCCGCTAGGCTCGCCGGAGTACTCGCCGGTGGATCCCCGGTGGGCGCCACCGAAAGGCTAGGACTCGATGAGCACTGCGGCACTGACCGAGGCATTGGTGAGCTTGCGGGACGCCCTCGCGGCGGTCCGGTTGCCGCTCACCCTCCCCGGCAGCGACACCGCCGCGCGCACCGGCCGCGACATGGTGACGCAGCTCGACGACTACGTCCTCCCGCGCCTGGCGACCCTGGACGCCCCCCTGCTCACGGTGGTGGGCGGCTCGACCGGCGCGGGCAAGTCGACGCTGGTCAACTCGCTGGTCGGACGCGTGGTCACCCGCCCCGGCGTCATCCGGCCGACGACCAAGAGCCCGGTGCTGGTGCACCACCCCGATGACCTGGACTTCTTCCAGTCCGACCGCATCCTGCCCGGCCTGGGCCGCTCCTTCGACCAGGCCCACGACACCAGCACGCTGCAGTTGGTCGCCGAACCGACCCTGCCCCCGGGCCTGGCCTTGTTGGACGCCCCCGACATCGACTCGGTGGTCGCCGAGAACCGCGCGCTGGCGTCCCAACTGCTCGCCGCGGCCGACCTGTGGCTGTTCGTGACCTCGGCCGCCCGGTACGCCGACGCCGTCCCGTGGGAGTACCTGCTGGCCGCCGCCGAGCGCGCCGCCGCGGTCGCCGTCGTGCTGGACCGGGTGCCGCCCGCTGCGATGGGGGAGGTCCCGGCGCACCTGGGACGGCTGATGACCGAGCGCGGGCTGGCGCAGTCGCCGCTGTTCGCGGTCCCCGAAACGGCGGTGGATGCCGAGGGCTTGCTCCCGGACGCCGCCGTGTCCCCGATCCGGACGTGGCTGGCGACGCTGGCCGCCGACCAGGCCAGCCGCCAGGCGGTCGTGCTGCAGACCCTCGACGGTGCCATCGGCTCGCTGGTGACCCGGTCCCCGCAGGTGGCGCAGGCGGTGGACGGGCAGGTCGAGGCCCTGGCCCAACTGCGCACCGACGCCGAGAAGAGCTACGCCGAAGCGGTCCGGACCATCGGCGTCCAGACCGCCGACGGCACCCTGCTGCGCGGCGAGGTGCTCGCCCGCTGGCAGGACTTCGTGGGCACCGGCGAGTTCATGCGCGCCGTGGAGCAGAAGATCGGCTGGCTGCGCGACAAGATCTGGTCGACGTTGAAGGGGGAGCCCCCGCAGGCCAACGAGGTCAAGCTCGCCGTCGAGTCGGGCCTGGAGGCCCTCGTCCGCGAAGAAGGGGACGCCGCCGCGGAGCGCACCGAGGCTGCGTGGGCTGCCAACGCAGCCGGACGCCAGGTGCTCGAAGCCAGCCGGGAGGACCTGTCCCACAGCTCGCCCGACTTCGCCGCCGCCGTGGGCCGCACGATCCGCGACTGGCAGGGCGATGTCCTCGACATCGTTTCGCAGGTGGGCCAGAGCAAGCGCAACACCGCCCGGTTCCTCGCCCTGGGTGTCAACGGCCTGGGCGTCGCGCTGATGATCGTCGTGTTCAGCCAGACCGGCGGCATCACCGGCGCCGAGGTGGGCGTGGCCGGCGGCACGGCGCTGTTGGCGCAACGCCTGCTGGAGGCGGTCTTCGGTGAGGACGCCGTCCGCGGGCTCGCCAAGCGGGCCAAGGACCGCCTCGACGAACGGGTCCAGGCTCTCATGACCGAGGAGCTCCACCGTTACCTGCGCGCCCTGGGCGACACCGGCGTGGACGGGACGCAGGCCGACGGCGTCCGGACGGCCACCGACGCGCTGGCCGACCTGCGCGGCAGCGACACCGCCCTGGGCGGTGTCGATCGGGCTGCGCTGGGGCAGGGTCAGGACGCCCTCCCGGCGGAAGAGCGCCCCGCGTTGAGCGGCCCGGTGCTGGACCCGCCCGACCCGAACGAGGGCCACCGCGTGGAGGTGCGCGATGGCGCGTGATCGCAAGGGGCCCAGCATCGCCGTCCGCCTCAAGCACCTGGACGAGGCCATCGACCTGTCCCGTGGGCGCGCGGCCGACGAGGTCGTCGACGCCGCCGACGCGGTGGTGGGCCGGGCCGGGCACCGGCTCTCGCTGGCCGGCGACCACACGGTCGTGGCCCTGGCCGGGGCAACCGGCTCGGGCAAGTCGTCCACGTTCAACGCCATCTCCGGGACCCAGCTCGCCAAGACCGGCGTGACCCGCCCCACCACGAGCGAGGCCATGGCCGTCTCGTGGGGGACCGAACAGCCCGTCGAACTCCTCGACTGGCTGGGCGTCCACCGCCGCCACCTCGTGGCGTCCGGCGACTCGGCCCTGCGCGATCTCGTCCTGCTGGACCTGCCCGACCACGACTCCACCGAGGTCGCGCACCGGCTGACCGTCGACCGGCTCGTGGAGATGGTCGACATGCTCGTGTGGGTCGTCGACCCGCAGAAGTACGCCGACGGGGCCCTGCACGACGGCTACCTCAAGCCGCTGGTCGACCATGCCGGCGTGATGGTCGTCGTCCTCAACCAGGTGGACCGCCTGACCGACGACCAACGCGCCGACGCCCTGGCCGACCTGCGGCGGCTGCTGGACGCCGAAGGCCTGACCAAGACGAAGGTGATGGCCATGTCGGCGCTCACCGGCGAAGGCGTTCCGGAGCTGCGCGCCCTCCTGGAGGAGGTCGCCCGTACCAAGGCCATGACCACGGCGCGGTTCGAGGCCGACGTCACCCGCCAGGCCGGGGCGCTGGCGTCCGAACTCGGCGAGGGCCAGCTCCCGCGGCTGTCCGGCGCCGTGGTGGACCGCTTGAACGAGACCATGGCCGAAGCCGCCGCCGTGCCCGTCGTGGTGGACGGCGTCCTGAAGGCGTGGCGGCACCGGGGCACGATCGCCACCGGCTGGCCCATGGTCAGTTGGGTCAAGCGCCTGAAGCCGGATCCGCTGCGCAAGCTGAGGGTGGGGCTGTCGCCGAAGGAGCTGAGTCCGACCGACCTGAGCCGCACGTCGCTGCCCAAGGCCACCTCCGTGCAACGCGCTCGGTTGGACGCCTCACTGCGCGGCCTGATCGACACCGCCACCGATGGAGTGCCGCGGGGATGGGCCGACCGGATCAAGACGGTGGCCCGCGGCAACGAGAAGCTGCTCGCCGACCGGCTGGACGGGGCCGTCGCGGCCACCGACCTGCGGATGGAACGCGGTCACGGGTGGTGGGTGCTGGTCACGATCCTGCAGTGGCTGTTGTTCGCCGCCCTGATCGTGGGGCTGGTGTGGTTGGCGCTGCCGCTGGTGTTCACGCTGTTGCAGATGCCGATCGACCTGCCGGTCATCACCTGGCAGGGCTGGCCGATCCAGACCTTGTTGGTGGCAGGCGGACTCGCCGGTGGCCTGCTGTTGGCCGTGCTGAGCCGGGTCTTCGTCGAAGCCGGCGCCCGCGTGAAGGCACGCCAGGCCAAACACGCGCTCACCGAGGCGATCGGTGAGGTCACCGCCGTGGAGGTCGTCGAACCCATCCAAGCCGAACTCGACCGCCTCGCCGCAGCCCGGGAGGCCGTGCGCAAGGCGCTCTGACGTGGGTTTGCTTGTGCCTTTGAGTTTTGTCCACAGGGGCGTGGTGGCTCGCTGAGTTGTCCACAGCTGCCGAAACTCGGTGACCGAATCAGGGACTAACCGCCGAATGTCTTCTCATCCGAACCAGGAGAGAGGGGACGCCATGGAGGCGGACATCATCATCGAAGGCAATCTGGGCCAGTCGGTTGAGTGGCGCGAGCACCCGGTCTACGGGGGGCGGGCGACGTTCAGCGTCGCCGTGACCCCCGGCTACCGGCGTGGGGAGGAGTGGGTGGACCTGAACACGATGTGGTTCCGGGTCACGTGCTGGCGCCAGATGGCGGTGCACGTCCGGGACAGCCTGGGCAAGGGCGACGCCGTCGTGGTCAAGGGCAAGCTGCGCCTCGACAAGTGGACCGATGAGCACGGCAATGAGCGTCAGGAGTTTTCGATCAAGGCCGACTGGGTCGCTCCGAACCTGCGGCGTGGCAAGGCCACCTTCGAGCGGACGCGCCTGCGTCCCGAGCCCGACGAGCCGACCTACCTCACCGACGCCGAGTCCGCCCGACTCGCGGCGATCGAGGCCCAGTACGCGGCGCTGTCGTCTGCCGGTGTGCGCGAACACATCGACGCCGACGGGGTGGTCCACGAGGACGCCGAGGCAGAAACCACCGAGCCCGCCTCGGAGCCTGCCGCGGTCTGATCGCCGCCGATCGGGCTGATCGGGCTGCTGCTGGGCGGGTTCGCCGGAGCCGCCGCCCGCTCGGACCGCGGTTCCTTCCCCACCATGCGGGAACTTCCTGCATGGTGGGGAAGTAACCGCATGGTGGGGGCTGACCCCCAGGGGAAACCATGGATTCACTTGTCACGCTCGCCCGTCAGGAGGGCTTCCTGACCACGCACCAGGCGCTGCATCTGGGTGCCTCCTACCGCACGCTCCATGCACTCGTGGCCAGGGGTGATCTGGTGCATCCGGTGCGCAGCGTCTACCTGCCTGCTCAGGAATCCAGCAGCCTCAATCGCGAGGAGCGGCACGCCGTCATCGTGAAGGGGCTCCTGTTCGCGCACCCGGGCTGGGTGGCGAGTCACCACAGCGCCTTGGCGTTGAGTGGGGTCCCGCTGTGGGATGTACCCGCAGACACCTTCCACATGGCGACGGTGCGCCGAGCAAGTGTGCGGCGCGATTCCCTACACCTGCACGTGCTGCAGGATGGGGATCCGGTCGGTGAAGCGCTCGGGCTTCGGGTCATGACGCCTGGCTTCGCCGCGCTGCAGGTGGCCGCGGCCTTCGGCGTCCGCGCCGGGCTGGTCGCCGTGGACGCCTGCCTGCGAACAGGCCTGACGAGCACCCAGGTGTTGCAGCGGATGGTGGATTCGGGCCGCTGGCGCCGAGGACTCGCATCGGCCCGCCGTGTGGTCGAACTGGCCGATGGTCGCTCTGAGTCAGCCATGGAGAGCGTGCTCCGGTTGGCCCTCAGCGACGGCGACTGGGAGCTCGA
>JAUNSA010000258.1 GCA_030539405.1 Propionibacteriaceae bacterium | reverse complement strand
TCCCTTGGCCATCCCCCCGATGCTCCAGCCGTCGGCGTGGACGACAGCGGTCTTCGGGAAGGTGTCGGTGGTCATGATCGCCTCGGCCGCGCGGGCTCCGCCCTCGTCCCCATCGAGATGGGCGGCAGCCGCGGCGACCCCGGGCAGCAGGAGGTCCATCGGCAGGCGCTCCCCGATGAGGCCGGTCGAGCAGACGACGACGTCGCCCGCGCTGACCCCGAGGAGGTCGGCCGTGGCCTCGGCCGTGCGGTGGGTGTCGAGGAACCCCTCGGGCCCGGTGCAGGCGTTGGCACCACCGGAGTTGAGGACGACGGCATCGACGCGACCGTCGCCGACGACCGTGCGGCTCCACGTCACCGGCGCGGCCTCGACGCGGTTGGTCGTGAAGACCGCGGCGGCGTGCCGGTCGGGCCCGTCGTTGACGACGAGCGCGACATCGGGGGTACCCGAGGCCTTGAGGCCCGCGGTCACTCCCGTCGCGCGAAAACCTCGGGGCACCGTGATGCTCATCCGCGAGCCCCCTCGGCGTCGTCCGAGGCCTCACCCTCGACGTTGACGATGAAGCCGGCATAACGCCACACGTTGACGGCGGCTTCGGCCTGGTCGGCCGGGACGAGGATCCAGTCGGTGCGGTAGGTCGACAAGGTCGTCACGGCCAGGTGGCTCTGGGCCAGCGGCGCGATGATGCCGTGCAGCACCCCGGTGAGCAGGAACTCCACCCCGCCTTCGACCTCGAACGCCCGCCACGGGCCGAAACGGTCGACGTCGTCGGGCACGACATCGACCGGCGCGAGCACCGAGGTCTCGTCCGGCGTCCACGACACCGTCGAGAACGGGCGCACGCCGCGCGCCCACTCGGGCAGGTCGGAGCCGGGATCGAGGCGCGCGAACACGAGATCGCCCGGGTGCATCCGCAGGGTCCAGGTGTGGCGACGCACCGTGTCGGTGGTCATGCTCATGGAGAGACTCCTGTCAGGGAAAGTCCGCGGGTCTCGGGCAGGCCGAGTGCCAGATTGGCGCACTGGACGGCACCACCGGCGGTGCCTTTGGTGAGGTTGTCGATGGCGCAGCACACGACGACCCGGCCCGCGGCCTCGTCGACGACGACTTGCATCATCGCGAGGTTCGCCCCGAGGACCGCGCCCGTGGAGGGCCAGCGCCCGGGGCCCAGCAGCAGGACGCACGGCTCGTCGGCGTAGGCCTGCTCCCACGCGGCGCGCACCTGCTCGGCCGAGACGCCGGGACGCACCTACGCCGTGCACGTCGCGAGGATGCCGCGCGGCATCGGCGCCAGCGTCGGGGTGAACGAGACCGAGACGCGCTCTCCGGCGGCCGCCGACAGGTTCTGGACGATCTCGGGCACGTGACGATGCACGCCACCGACTCCGTAGGGGGACATCGAGCCCATGACCTCGGCCCCCAGCAGGTGGCCTTTGAGGGTTCGACCGGCTCCGGAGGTGCCGCTCGCGGCCACCACGACGACGTCGTCGACCTCGAGCACGCCGGCCGCGAAACCGGGGGCGAGGGCGAGCGAGACGGCCGTGGGGTAGCCGACGGGAACGGCGATCCGACAAGCCCCCCGCACAGCGGCGCGC
>JAUNSA010000115.1 GCA_030539405.1 Propionibacteriaceae bacterium | reverse complement strand
TCATCGAGCACCACCAGGCCGTGATGGCGCACGCCGACTGGATCATCGACCTCGGCCCCGGCGCCGGCCACGACGGGGGCCGGGTGGTGTTCGAGGGCACGCCTGCGGACCTGGTGGCGGATCGGTCCACGGTCACCGGGGAGCACCTCGCGGCCTACGTGGGCGCATGAACGAGCGCTACGTGCCCTGACCGCCTGAGCAGGCTCACCCTCGCCCAGGCCCTCCTCAGCCCAGGCGACGCGCGAGCCCGCTCATCCGCCGGGCCGGGTGGGTGATGGCCTGCTCGACGGCAGCCGCATCCCCCAGCAACAACACGCTGTCCCGCGCCCGGGACACGGCGGTGTACAACAACTCGCGGGTCAACAAAGGCGACCCGGGCGGGGGGAGCACCACGCTCACGTGGGAGAACTGGCTGCCCTGGGCCTTGTGGACCGTCATCGCATGCACGCTGGTCAGCCCCTCCAGCAGGAACGGCGACCACTGCTTCAGCGCCCCGCCCGAGGAGAACCAGGCCTGGGGGCGGTCGCCCTCGTGCAGGATCACCCCGGTGTCGCCGTTGAACAGGCCGAACTCGGGCCGGTTGGCCGTGACCATGACCGGACGCCCGGGGTGGTACTCGCCCTCGACCGAATAGCCGGGCACGTCGGCGAGCAGCCACGCCTGGACCTGCCGCGTCCAGTGGCTCACCCCGAACCGGCCGCGGCGGTGGCCGCACAGCAGCCGATGCTGCTCCAGCGCCGCGATCGCCGCGCCCGGGCGTCCGGCGGCGGCCGCCTCGAAGACCGCGGCGCCGGCGTCCACGACCCGCTCGCGCAGGGCCGCCGCACCGGCGTCCACCTCCACCAGCCGGACGCCCGCGTCCGGCCCCTCCAGGACCGACAGGGCACCCGCCACGTCCCCGTCGCGGACCGCGGACGCGAGCGTGGCGATGGCCCCGGCGAACCGGTAGTTGCGGGTCAGGCGCGCGACGACGCCGGTGGTCGCCGGCGCGCGGGTGATGTCGGCCAGGACGCTGCCCGCGTCCACGGAGCTGAGCTGGTCGGGATCACCGACCATGACCAGGCGCGCCGACGGCTTCAGGGCGGCCAGCAGCCGGTTCATCATCACCATGGAGACCATGGACATCTCGTCCACGATCACCACATCGTGGGGCAGAGGACGGTCGGCGTCGTGCAGGAACCGGTTGCGGGAGCCGGCCTTCCAGCCCAGCAGGGCGTGCAGGGTGAGGGCGGTCAGCGAACCGTCCCCCAGCGACTCGGTCATCCGCGCGGCCGCCTTGCCGGTCGGCGCGGCGAGGGCGATCAGCGCGTCCGGCTGGTCGGCCCGCAGTCGTTCGATGATCCGGCGGATCGTGTAGGTCTTGCCCACCCCCGGCCCGCCCGCGATCACCGTCACCGGGCTGGTCAACGCCAGGGCGATGGCCGCGTCCTGGCCCTCGGGGTCCCCGGACGCCGGCGCGGTGGTCAGGCGCGTCAACAGCGCCTTGCGGACGGCCTCCTGGTCGGCGAAGTGGCGCTCCAGGTAGAGCGCATCGTCGACCAGGCGCAGCGGCCGGTCCCCGGCGTCGGTGTCACCGACCGTGACCGCGGGGCTGGCGCGCAGGGCCTCCACCCAGGTGGCCTGGTCGGGCCACCAGTCCTCGGGGATCTGGACCTCGTCCTCGCCGAGGTCGAGCTCGCGCATCCGGCCCAGTTCGAGGCAGATCGACCCCGAGCGCAGTGCCCGAACGGTGAGGGCGAGGGCCAGCTGGACGCGCGGGTCCTTCTCGCCGAACAGGTGGCCGAGCTGCTGGGCGGGGTGGATGTCGGCCCAGGTCAGGGCGCCGGCCCGGTTGAAGTCGGCCAGCAGGCCCGATGCGCTGACCGTGAGGTGGGGTTCGTTCATGCGGCACCTCCGGCGAGCAGGCGGGACACGGCGACCACGAGGGCTGCCGGCGGCTTCCAGGCGAAGACCCCCAACGGCTGCCCTGCCACCAGCGGGGTCTGTTCGCCGGCCATGCCACGCACGAACAGGTAGAGCACGCCGGCCAGGTGCTGCTCGGGGTCGTAGTCGGCCATGCGGAGGCGCAGGAAGCGGTGCAGGGCGACGCAGTAGAGCAGGGCCTGGAGGGGGTAGTGGCTGGCCATCATCGCCTCGGCCATCGCGGCGGGCGTGTAGTGGCCCAGCGTGAGGTCTTCCTCGGGCGCCGAGAGGCGGTTGGTCTTGTAGTCGACGACCAGGAACCCCTCGGTGGCCTCACCCTCCCGCAGGCGCAGCACGGAATCGATCGATCCGGTGAGGAAGCCGCGCAGCGTCTGGTCGCCCAGGCCCGGGTGGTCGAGGCGGCTGGGGTAGTCCGCGAGCGGGTCGTCGGCGCCCAGGTGCTCAGCGAGCAGGGCGGCGATGTCGGTCAGCGTGGCGTCCGGGTGGTCGAGGGCGAACTCGAAGTCCATCTCCGCCAGGTGGTCGGCCGGGCCGAACGAGCGCAGGGTGCGCCCGGGGGCGAGCGGGCCCAGCGGTGTGGTGAAGCTGGGCACCAGGGCCGTGGCGAGGGCGTCCGCGCCCACCTGCGCGATCGGCCAGCGCCGCAGGGCCGCCTCGACCGCCTCGCGGAGGTCGGCACGCCAGTCATCGCCGGTGGCGTCGGTGTGTTCGTACACCGCGTGCACGAGGGTGCCGAACGCCGCGCCCGCGGGCAGGTCGGCCATCGGGGACGGCACCGACCACGACGGATCGGCCGGCACGCTCACTTCGTCGAGGCCTTCGTCGCTGACCAGGGCCGCATCGCCCGGTGCCGCCGACGCGTGCGCCGCTGCGGTCAGGCCCGAGTAGGACGTGCGGCGCCACACGTGGTCGATCGTGCGCAACCAGGGTTGGGTGGCCAGTTCCGGCGTCCCGGAGGTGGCCGGCCCGGACGCCGGCGTGGCGGCCTCCCCGGCCCGGACCGCGACGACCTGGGAGCCGGCCAGCCAGCCCAGGTGGGTGGGGGAGCCACCCCCGGGGAGGTCGTCGGTCGGGTAGGCCAGGGCCGGGCGCGCCGGCTGGGTGGCGTCGTGGGTCGCGTGCAGGAGCCGGTGCAGCGGGGAGGCTGCGACGTCCCAGTGGTGGGCCCACCAGGTGACGACCCGCGACTGGGCGCGGGTGAGCCCGACGTAGAGGGCCCGCAACGCCTCGTCGGCGTCCTCCTGCTGCCAGCGCCGCCACCGGTCCTGGCGCGCGGGGCTCTGGCGGCCCGCCACGTCCAGAATGCGGGTGTTGCCCGCGGGCAGGACGAGCAGCCGCCCGGTGTCGGCGGTGGCCTCGCGCTGGTGGCTCACCTCCGGCAGCAGGACCACCGGCCACTGCAACCCCTTCGCCCGGTGGATCGTCAGCACCTGCACCGCGTCGGCGTCGGTGTCGCGGCGTTGCGTGGTGTCGGCGGCACCCCCGTCCCGTTCGGCCACCAGCCAGGCGGCCAGGTCGGCGGCTCGGCCGGACCCCGTGCGCGCGTGGTGCTGGTGCAGCAGCTCGGCCAGGTGGCGATGGTCGGTGACCAGGCGTTCCCCGTCGGGGCGCGACAGCAGCCGGGCCACGAGGTCGTTGTCCGCGTCGAGCGCGGCGAACAGGGCCGGGACGCCCGAGCGGGCCAGCACGCGGGCCCAGGTGTGGATCTGCACCGACCAGCGGGTGTGTTGCTGCTCGTCGGCCCGGGCCAGGTCGGGGAGCGTCGCGCCGATGAAGTCGGTGAGGAGGGCACGTTGCAGGAAAGGTCGGCGCGGCTGGTCGAGGGCGCGCAGGAGCGTGATCCAGTCCTCGGCGGCCTGGGTGGCCAGCACGCTGTTGGTCCCGTTGAAGGTCGCGGGCACGCCGGCGGACGCCAGCGCGGTGGCCACCTCCTGGCCGCGGGCGTTGGTGCGGACCAGCACCGCGATGTCGCTGCGCCGCAACGGTGCGTCGGTGCCGCGCAGGGGAGCGTCGTCGCCCACGAGGGTGCCGACGACGGCGACGAGGTCGGCGGTGATGGCCCGCCGCGCGTTGCTCGGGCGGACCGCGGAGTCCGACTCCAGGGCGCGCACCTGGATGCCCCGTTCCCACCCCGTCCCCGGGGCGCCGACCAACCGGCTGGGTTGGCTGTGGGACACGGGTGGAGCGATGATGCCGTCGCCCAACGCGACGCCGGTGAACAGCCGGCCCACCCCCTCGACGACCTCGGGGTCGGAGCGGTGGTTGACGCCCAACGTGGTGGTGGCGTCGGCCTGGGTGACCGCCGCCGCGTAGGTATGGACGTCGCCGCCGCGGAACCCGTAGATGGCCTGCTTGGGGTCGCCGATCAGCACGAGGGTGGACTCGCTGCCGAACGCGCTGCGCAGGACGCTCCACTGGGTGGGGTCGGTGTCCTGGAACTCGTCGACGAGCACCACCGGGAAGCGGGCGGCCAGGCGGGCCCGGGCCTGTGGCCCGGTCGTGGGGTCGGCCAGGGCGTCGGCGAGTCGGGTGAGCTGGTCGTCGAAGGAGAACAGCCGCCGTTCCTCCTTGCGGCGGGCGACCTCGTGCCGGACGGCCTCGGCGAACTCCACCCGCACGCCGGCCGCGCCGGGCGTCCCCGCCCCGACGAGATCGGCCAGCTCACCGACCGCATGGCGGGCAATGTCCTGGGCGCCGGGGTCGGCGTCCCACACCTTGCCGAAGGGGAAGGGTGCGCCGTGCGGGGCGTCGGCGAACAGGCGCAGGTAGACGTCCTCGGCCACCTCGTCGGCCAGCGGGCGCAGGTCTTCGACGAGGGTGGACTGGGGGGTTTGGGGCGCCAGGATGCCCAACCCGGCGAGCATGCCGTGGCAGAACTCGTGCGTGGTCATGATGGCCGCCCGGTCGAACCGGGAGAACGCATCCTCCAGCCGGGCTGCGCGCTCGGCGACCTCGGTGGGGGTGCCTGCCGCCAGGTGGGCGGCGACCGCGTCCGTGGGCCGGACGCCGCGGGCGGCGGCTCCGAGCGCCTCAGCGGTCATGCGCAGCCGCTCCCGGACCCTGGTCCGCAACTCGGCGGTGGCGGCCCGGGAGAAGGTGATCAGCAGCAGGTCGTCGATGGTGACGCCGCCCTCGGCGATGTAGCGGGCCGCCAACGCGGCGATGGCGAAGGTCTTGCCGGTGCCGGCCGAGGCCTCCAGGACCGTGGTCCCGCTCGGCAGCGGGGCGGTGAGGTCGAACAAGGTGGTGGTCATGGGCAGGCCTTCCTGATCGGCTCCCAGAAGCGCATCGCGAGCGCGCCGAGCAGCGAATCCTCGGTCGGGGCGCCCCACGGGTCGCCAGGGTGGCGCCGCCACGACCACGGGTGCTCCCCGCGCGGGAACCACAGGCGCCAGACGTCGTCGGCATCCCACGACCACAGCCGGTCCACCTTGTCCCGGCGCGCCAGGGGGTCGAGGCCGCGGTGGCGCTGCTCGACCCAGTACTCGGCCACCCGGGGCGGCAGCGGCAGCACTTGTTCGGTGCCGTGCCGCGCCAGCTCCACCAGGTCGGCGAGGAAGGACTGGGCCAACTCCACCGGCGGGGCCGTGAGCTGGCTGGGGCCCCGTCCGCCCACGAGGATCGCGTCGGTCCTGCGGCCGGTGGCCACGGTGAGGGCCAGCAGGCGCACCCACGCCATCGCACGGTGGTCGGCCCGGATCGCGCCGTAGTGGGATTCGGCCACGCGCCCGCCCCGGGTGACCAGCCGCCCGGTGAGGCGGACCCCGTCGATGTCGAGGTCGACCACGTGGACCTCCGGTGGGGCGTCGGCCACCTTCATGAAGCCCTGGTGCACGGACTGGGCCTTCTCGGCCACGGCCCTGATCGTCGGCACCCCCAACTGCCGCGGCGGCAGTTCGCCCCCGAGCCACTGGGAGGTCGTGACGGCGTCGGGCGGGTGACCGGCCCGCAGGGCGGCGAGCATGGCGTCGCCGATCTTCCACTGGTGCAGCCCGTTGAGCTCGAGCGGGATCGATTCGGCCAGCGGCTCGCCCTCCCCGAGGGTGAGCCCGGCTCGCTCCTTGAGCAGGTAGCGGCCGGGGTGCTTCAGCAGGGCCGCCAGCCGCTCGACGTCCAGCTCGACCAACGGCGTGGTGCGGGGGAGGTGGCCGACCTCCCACCGGTCGGGGGCCGGGGCTCGGGGGGCGAGCGACGTGGCCGCCCCCCGCAGCGCGGCCACGTCGAAGGAGGGCCTCGGGCCGGTGAAGTTGGTCGGGGCGAAGGCGTGCAGCGACTCGTGGCGCACCGCGTCCTCACCCACGGCCTCGATCAGCTCCTGCACCCCGGCGGGCGGGTGGTGCGGCTCGGGCGTGAGCGAGGAGTGGCCCTGGTAGACCACGATCAGGCGCTGCTGGGCGGCGAGCACCGCGTCCAGCACCGCCTGGCGATCCTCCGAGCCGGGGTCGGGATCGCCGGGCTCGGGGTCGCGTGCGAGCAGGTCGTCGCCGTCGCCGAGGCCGCGGCGGGGGAAGCTGCGTTCGTCCAACCCCACCAGGCAGACGACCTGGTGGGGGACGCGGGCCAGCGCCTCCAGCGAGCACACGACCAGGGCGCCGGTGCCGAAGGCGGGCCGCACCCCCCGCTCGGCGAACGCGTCGGTCAGCAGCGCCAGCGCGTCGGCCGGTTGCAGGCGGGTCGACGAGGTGGCCCCGCGCGCCTCGATCGCGGCCAGCACGGCCCAGACCTGACCCAACTGCCACCCCTCGGCGAAGGGGACCTCGGCGAGCAGGTCGACCGCCGTGCGCAGGCGCGCGGCCCACTCCTGGGCGGTGCCCGGCTCGGCGAAGGACCGGACGAGCCGGGACGTCCGGCTGACCAGTTCGGCCAGCGCTCCGACCAGCTCGGTGTCGGTGGAGGCCACATCGTCGACGGTGGACACCACCCCGACGCTGGCCAGGTGGTCGTCGCTGAACGCCTCGCCCAGCAGCAACCGCTGGACGCCGAGCTGCCACGTGTTCTGCTGGATGTCGCCCAGGCCGAACCTCGCCCGGTGCTCGGGGTTGATGCCCCACCGGATCGCGGCCTGGCCGATCAGGTCGGCCAGCCGGTCGAGGTCGTCGCCGGAGAACCCGAACCGCCGGGCGACGAAGGGGTGCGAGGCCAGCGCCAGCAGCTGGGTGCTCGAGGCGCGCGTCGCGCCGAGGGTGAGCAGGTCGGACAACAGGGTGTAGAGCTGATTGGCGCCGGCGGCGTCCGCCTCGACCACCTGCAGGCGCAGGTGCGTGCCCGGGTGCTGCCAGCCACGCCCGGCCTCGCCGTGGTCGCTGAACGCGGCGGCCAGGTGGGGGGCCAGGGCGTCCGGATCAGGGCAGGCCACGACCACATCGCGCGGTTCCAGCGTCGGGTCGTCGGCGAAGGCCTGGGTCAATGCCTCGCGCAGCACCTCCACCTGGCGCGCGGGCCCGTGGCTGGCATGGACCTGCATCGTGGCATCGTCGAGCGCGGTGGGCACCTCGTCGCCGGCGTGGATGGCGGCCTGCAGCCGCCCCAGGGTGGTGTCGGGCCGGGCGGCTCCACCATGGTCGATGACCTCATCGGCGGCCTCGACCCAGGCGGTGTGCCACTCCCGCCCGGAACGCCCCAGGGCGGTGGCCAGCGCATTGCTCGACTGCGCGGTGCCGGCCGTCGGTAGCCACACGTGGACGTCGACGCGTGCGGCGAGCGCCCGCAGCAGCCCGCGCTGCACCGGGGTCGCCCGGCGTGGGGCGAAGACGTGGACCGACGGCCAGCCGACCGGCACCGACCCGGACGCCACCGTGGCCGCGAGGGCGCGCCGACGCTCCACCGGATCGGGAGCGGCCAGACGGGCACGCAAGGCCGTCCACAACCACACCTGCCAGCCGTCGAAGCCCAGCGCCTTCGCCGCGGCGTCCGGCTCCGCCGACCAATGGGCCAGCAGGGCGGGCCGGTGGTCGGCGTAGCGCTGCAGCAGCCGGGCCACCCGCAGGGCGTTGGCGTAGCGCTGGTCGTTGGCCGCCAGGTGCCGCGCCAGCGGCTCCAGGCCGGGCGCGCCCGCCTCCACCACGTCGAGCACCGACCACACCAGGCGGTCGGGCAGCCACGCATCCTCCATACGCCGCGGATCCAACAACGCCTCCAGCTCCGCCCACCGGTGCACGTCGAAGCCGGCGCTGATGCCCTCGCCGTCGGTGCTGCTGCCCCGGGCCACCTGCTGGCTCAGCCACCGCTGGAGGCCCGCGCCGGGCACCAGCACGAGCGGGCGGGCGAACGGATCGCCGGTGGACGCGGAGGCCGCCACGAACGCCTCGGCGAGCGAGCCAAGGTCGACAGCGGTGTGGAGCAGCATCTGGTTCATCGGGATTCACCCTAGAGGGGGTCGCCGACAGTTTTTCCCGGACTGTCCGCGGGGACGCCTACAGTGTCTCGATGTGACCACTCAGGCCGACGCGATCCTCTCCGGGCTCGACCCGGAGCAGCGCCGTGCCGCGCTGGCCGTCGAGGGGCCGGTCGTGGTTCTGGCCGGGGCCGGGACGGGCAAGACCCGGGCCATGACCCACCGCATCGCCTACGGCGTGGCGACCGGCGCGTTCGACCCGACCGCCGTGTTGGCGCTCACCTTCACCACGCGGGCCGCCGGCGAGCTGCGCCAGCGCCTGGCCGGGCTCGGCGTCAGCCGCGTGCAGGCACGCACCTTCCACTCCGCGGCCCTGCGGCAGGCGCAGTACTTCTGGCCGCGCGCCTACGGCAGCGAGTTGCCGCCGGTGGCCGACCAGCGCCTGGGCCTGGTGGCGGACGCCCTGCGTCGCGAGCGCCTCGTGCCCGACACCGGCCTGCTGCGCGATGTCGCGGGGGAGATCAGTTGGGCCAAGGTCAGCAACGTCGCCCCGGGCGAGTACGCGGCCCTGTCCGCGGCGCGGGGCCGCGAGGTGAACAACGTCGCGCCCGACCAGGTGGGCCGCGTCCTGGCCCACTACGAGGCCGTGAAGGCGGCCCGTGGCGTCATCGACTTCGACGACATCTTGTTGTGCACCGCCGGGCTGCTCGCCGAGGACGCCGACGTGGCCGGCGAGGTGCGCCGCACCTACCGCCACTTCGTCGTCGACGAGTACCAGGACGTCAACCCC
>JAUNSA010000114.1:7173-9121 GCA_030539405.1 Propionibacteriaceae bacterium | reverse complement strand
CGCGCGGCGTCGAGCACGCCGACCACGGCGGTGTAGTGGGCCCAGCGGCCGCGCTGTTCGCGGGTGACGAGACCGGCTTCGGTGAGTTTCTTGAGGTGATGGCTCAGGGTCGGCTGGCTGATTCCCAGGCTGTCGGGCAGGTGGCAGGCACAGGCGGTGCCACCGGGAGCCGCCGCGATGTGGTCCAGCAGGCGCACCCGGGTGGGGTCTGCCAAGGCCTTGAACACGTCGGCCAAACACGCGGCGCGGTCGGCGGGCATGACCGCTGGCCCACCGGCGGCGCATGCGTCGGTGTCGCCGTCGAGGCCCAAGGCGCGTTCCATGACGCCACGGTACCCCACGTATTGACAGGCTTCGATATTTTAGGAAGGCTTCCATCGAAGGTCATCGATATGAAAGGCGTTGGTTGTGACGTCCACCCACACCGCACCCCAGCCGTCCGTGGCCGGCCAGATGAGCGTGCTCGATCGGTTCTTGGCTGTCTGGATCATCGCCGCGATGCTCGCCGGCCTGGTGCTGGGGCGATTCGTCCCTGGCCTGGCTGGCGCGCTGGACGCCGTGAAGATCGGGTCGGTGTCGTTGCCGATCGCGCTTGGCCTGCTCGTGATGATGTACCCCGTCCTGGCGAAGGTCCGCTACGACGAGACCCACAAGGTGACGGCCGACAAGCGCCTGATGGGGTTGAGCCTGGTCCTGAACTGGGTGCTGGGTCCGGCGCTGATGTTCGCCCTGGCGTGGCTGCTGCTGCCCGACCTGCCCGAGTACCGCACCGGCCTGATCATTGTGGGCCTGGCCCGCTGCATCGCGATGGTGCTGATCTGGAACGATCTGGCCTGCGGCGACCGCGAAGCCGCCGCGGTGCTGGTGGCGATCAACGCGGTCTTTCAGGTGATCGCGTTCAGCGCGCTGGGCTGGTTCTATCTGCAGGTCCTCCCCGGTTGGCTCGGGCTGCCGACCACGTCGGCGGACTTCTCGTTCTGGTCGATCTTCGTGTCGGTCCTGGTGTTTCTCGGCATCCCGCTGGTGGCCGGCTTCCTGACCCGACACCTCGGAGAGCGGGCCAAGGGGCGCACCTGGTACGAAGAGGGCTTCCTGCCCAAGCTCGGCCCCTGGGCCTTGTACGGCCTGTTGTTCACGATCGTGTTGCTGTTCGCCTTCCAGGGTGACGAGATCACGTCCCGGCCCCTCGACGTCGCCCGGATCGCCCTGCCCCTGCTGGCCTACTTCACCGTGATGTGGCTCGGGTCACTGCTCGCCTCCCGAGCCACCGGCCTGAGCTACGCGCACTCAGCCACGGTCGCCTTCACGGCGGCCGGCAACAACTTCGAACTCGCCATCGCGGTCGCGATCGGCACCTACGGCATCACGTCCGGCCAGGCCCTGGCCGGCGTGGTCGGCCCACTGATTGAGGTCCCGGTCCTGGTTGGCCTCGTCTACGTCAGCCTCTGGCTGGCCCCCAAGCTGTTCCCCAACGACCCCACCGTCCCCACCCGCGCCACCGTCGCGCGTCCACACTGAGGAGGAAGCCCGTGAGCACCGACCGTCCCACCGTCCTGTTCGTTTGCGTCTCCAATGGCGGGAAGTCCCAGATGGCCGAAGCGCTGATGCGCTCCCACGTCGGGGACGCCGCCGCTATCCACTCCGCCGGCACTGCCCCGAAGGGGAAGATCAACGCCGAATCGGCGGCATCGGTCGCCCGAGCCGGAGCAAGCATGGACGCCGCGACCAGCAAGCCCATCGACCCCGAACTGCTGCGTAGCGCCGACCGCGTGATCGTTCTCGGCCGCGATGCCCAGGTGGACCCCGTCGAGGGCATGCGGGCCACCATCGAACGCTGGGACACCGACGAACCCTCGACGCGTGGCATCGAGGGCGACCAGCGGATGGACCTCATCCGCGACGACATCCAAAGCCGCGTCGAGGCCCTCGCGGACGAGCTGGGCCTGGC
>JAUNSA010000114.1:1371-7073 GCA_030539405.1 Propionibacteriaceae bacterium | reverse complement strand
GATCCCCATGCTTGCACACCGATCCCGAAACCCGCCGCTGGACGGTTCAAGCAGGGGCACGCCCAGCGGGCACGGGACGGCTGGGCGTCCGACACAACCGGAGAGCCGGCAGGAGGTGGGGGGCGCGATAGCACGGGTGCGGCTGCCTACTACCGGAGCCACCATCGACGAAGGTGCGTAGCGTCGTCCAGGGGACGCTGATGATCGTGCGTGTGATGACCCGTGTTGTTGGGAGTACCGTTCTGCCGTGCTCGGCTTCGTGCGGTGGCTCTCCCACCCCGGACGCATCGCCCCGTTCGCCTACCTGTCTGGGTGGGTGGTCGGGACGCTGGTGCTGATGTCGCCGGCCGCTTCGGAGTCGGGGGAGTCGAGCGGCTTCTGGGTAGCTGCATTCACGGCGATGTCGGCCCTGTGCATCACGGGGCTCGCGGTGGTTGACACCCCGAGCCACTGGAGCACTTTCGGTGAGGTCACCATCTTGGCGCTGATCCAGGTCGGCGGTCTGGGGATCATGACCCTGACGAGTCTGATCATCTTCTCAGTGACCCGCCGGGCTTCCCTGGCCCAGTTGCACATCGCGCAGTCGGAGACGCGGGCGCGGACGCGGCGGGGATTGCGGTCGATCCCCGTGCGGATCCTGGTGCTCTCGTTGGCGTTCGAGGCGGTCTTCGCTGTGGTGCTGACGATGCGGTTTCGGCACTACCTCCCCGACTGGGGTGCTGCGGCCTATCACGGGGTGTTCCACGCAGTCTCGGCGTTCAACAATGCCGGTTTCGCGCTGTACCCCGACAACCTGGTCCGGTTCAACGCCGATCCCTTCATCATGGTGCCGATCTGCCTGGCGATCGTGCTGGGTGGCTTGGGTTTCCCGATCTACCTGGAGTTGGTCGAGCGAATGCGGGGGCAGTTGCCCCCGTTCTGGTCGGTCCACCTGCGCCTGACCCTGTACGGCACCGTGATCCTGCTCGTGGTCGGGTTCGTCACGTTCGCGGCCTTTGAATGGAGCAATCCGGCCACGCTCGGTGGGCAGGGGCCGGTCGGGAAGCTCCTGGGGGCTCTGGGTGGCGCCGTCTTCCCGCGCACGGCGGGGTTCAACTCGGTCGACTACGCACTGGTGGCCGATGAAACTCTCGCCGTGAACTTCGGGCTGATGATGATCGGCGGGGGCTCGGGCGGCACCGCCGGGGGGTTGAAGATCACCACCGTCGCCGTGTTGCTGCTGGCCGTCGTCACCGAGGTGCGGGGCCATGAGAAGACGGTCTTCGGCAGCCGTAAGATCTCCTCGGCCGTGTCCCGGCAGGCGCTGGCAGTCGTGGTGCTCGGGATTGCGGCCGTGTTCGGCGGCATCCTCGCGATCTCGGCGGTCAGCGACGCACCCCTGCGGGAGGACACCTTCGAGGCCATCTCGGCGTTCGGCACTGTGGGCCTGTCCATGAACCTGACCCCCACCCTGCCGCACGCGGCGTGGGGCGTCCTGATGGGACTGATGTTCCTCGGCCGCGTCGGACCCGTCTCCGTCGCGGCCGCACTGGCGATGACCACCCGGCACCGCCACTACGAACTCCCCAGGGAGGACCCCCTTGTTGGCTAACCCGTTCAAACCCCGCCCCGCCGAGGGCACGGTGCTCGTGCTCGGCCTGGGACGCTTCGGCATCGCCTGCGCCCGCCGACTCCAGGAACTCGGCATGGACGTACTCGGCGTCGACGCCGACCTCGGCCTGGTCAACCGCTACGTCGACACTCTCCAACACGTCGTGAAGATGGACTCCACCGACGCCGATGCACTGCGCCAACTCGGCCTCGACAACATCAGCATCGCCATCGTGTCAATGGCCAACCTGGAGTCGTCCATCATCACCGTGCTGACCCTCAAGGAGGAAGGCGTCCCCGAGGTCTGGGCCAAGGCGTCCTCCCGCAAGCACGGGGAGATCCTCAAGCGCATCGGCGCCGACCACATCGTCTACCCCGAGAAGTCAGCCGGCGAACGGGTGGCTCACACCGTGGCCGGGCACCTGATCGACTACTTCGAATTCGAGGACGGTTTCGCCCTGGCCCGAACACTCGCGCCCGCCTTCGCCTGGGGACGACCGCTGGCCGCGTCCGCCATCCGCACACGCCACAACATCACCGTGATCGGCCTCAAACGCGCCGGGGAGGACTTCATTTACGCCGACCCCGAGACCACCATCCTCGAGGGCGACGAACTCATCGTGTCCGGCACCAAACGCGACATCGACCGGTTCGCCCGCATCACCTGAGGCACCCCAACCACGAGCCGGGATCGAACCCAGCAAAATCACGCGCTGTTGCTGCGAACAGCTAGACCCAGGCGTGGAGCTGGTCGGCAGCCTGCTCGGACGGAATGTGGCCACTTGCGACCCCGATCACCAGGTCGTAGGCCTCGTCATCAGGCGCCTGCAGGTCGAGTCCGTTGAGGCCGAGGAACACCACCGTCACCAACCAGCCCAGCCGTTTGTTCCCGTCCACCAGCGGGTGATTCCGCACGATCGACTCCAACAGGACTGCCGCCTTGATCTCCAGGGTCGGGTAGGCATCCCGACCGAACACCGAAACTCGGGGCCGGTGCAGCGCCGAGTCGAGCAGGCCGATGTCACGGATCGGTCCGACACCCAGGTGTTCAATCAGGGCCAAGGCATCGTCGAGGGCGAGGTACTCGATCACTGGCCGAGGCGGTCGAGGAGGTCTGCGTAGCGGTCCCGGGCCTTGGCAGAAAGCTCTTGGACCCGGTCAGCCCGAACGCGCCGACTGGCGGCTTCATGGATCGCGCGGACAGTGGCCTCCTGTCGTGATACCCCGTCTGCCTCGGCCAGCAGCGCCAGGGCCCGCTCGTCATCGGGATTGAGTCGCAAGGTCATAGCCATGACATGAACGGTATCACTGTGGTATCAGACTGCGCTGCCGCCATCCCCTGCCGCTGATCCGCAAAGCCCCTGGAGCCTGCCGAGCATCCGGTCGGCGGCCACTCGCTTCCCGCAGCGCACCCTCGGGGGAGTCGCGTCGGTATCATCTTGCGAAGGCTTCGCGACTTGGGCCGCATTCCACACCTATCGGGAGAAGCATGGCAACCGCCAAACGCTACGGCTACCGCGTCTACACGCTCGGAGTTGGCCCCGAAACAGTTGGCGGAAAGCTGAGGACATGTCCGACCTTGGGGAATCCCTCATCCGACGGGTACACGCGAACCTCGTTGGCGCCAAGTCAGAGCTGCTGAAATACCGCCCAAACTTAGCTGTCGGTGACGGTTCCATCATCACACCCGAGGGCAGCGACGCAGGCGAGCCAGTGATGGTCTTGGCCGACGTCTGGCGAATCGGGAAGATGGTCCGCTGTGAAGTGATCGCCGGCACGTACGGGGATCACGACGAGCTGGTCGGGGATGACGTCGAGCCGATCACCGATCGAGCCGCGGGACGCCGGTACAGGTTCGACCTCTACTTCCCTCAGAGCGGTGATGCGGGGATGCTAGTGGCCGAGACCTGTAAACGTGCAACTCCGGTCGAGGAGTTCCTTCGCTGGCTCGCCTGGTTGGATATGCGCGCCCTGAAGCAGAGCGCAGAATCACACGCGGCAGAGAATCCCGAAGTCTCCGAGGCGTGGATCGACCCGAATGAGTGGCGGAAGTTCCGCGCAGTCCAAGTAGCGGACCGAGATTTCCTCCTACAGTTGATCTAGGACGCAAAGAAGATCGATGTGGACTTGGTGGAGGCTGGGCATGTCACGAAACGCGGCAGGTTCCGGGATGTCGAGAAGCGGCTCACCTTCGTCGACGTCGGTGGGGGTATCGAGGATTCGCTCTTGGATGAAGTAGCCAAATGGATGGAGCCATCCTCAACGCCACACGGCGTTGTCGGACGCTTACTCGGAGTGCTCAACCTCAACGAGACGAGTCTCGCGAAGACCGGGCTCTCCTTCAATAACGCCAGCATCCAACTGCACTCGACCCAGAAAGTGTCAGTCACCCCAACTACAGTCAAGGACCTCTTCACGTATGGGCTGTCCTCCGAGGTCCGCCTTGACAACGTCTCGTGGGAACAGGGCACGCGTGCAAAGCTGCTCGAACTCGCGAAGCTCGAACAAGTGGAGCTCGACCTCTAGCCGATCGGAGCACCATGACTGACCGGTTCAGCCCGAGGCACTTGGCCGCGAGGGCTCTTGGAGCTGTCCGTGTGCGGCAGACTAGCGGGGAGGAACCGTTGGATCTAGTCGCCATCGGCATCCTTCTCGGGATCCCCACTGTCCTTTGCATTACTTCGTTTGCCCTTCACTGGGCCATCCGGGATACCGACGGCTTGGTCGCGGGATTCTCGCTCTTGGCTGCCGCTCTTCTCGCTGTCGTACCGCAGCTCTCGGCTTGGCGACAACGCCTAGCTGAAAGGGCGCTTTCCGTCGAGGCCGTCGCTCACCGAAAGCTCGATGAAGCGACGGCAAACACGCTTCTCGGTGGTCATTGCGTCAATCTCCTTAGCGGGGCTCAGCGTTGTGTTGGGCAACATCATCGTCCCCAGCACGCCCGAGGCCCACGACACCGCTCTTCCGGTCATCACCAGACTCGCCACAGCCCTCTTGGTCGGAGGCGGGGCCTATTTGCTCTTGACCGTATTGCTGGTCGTGATCCTCATGTTTGACGCGTACGAAGACGCCAACAATGGGACGAGCGTGCGCCAACGCCGGTGGAGCGACCCAAGCTGATCAACCTAAGCCACTCCGTGGGGGGACGCTGTGGCATCCAGTCCCCTCAGCACCCAGATCATGCGGGTGACGGCCGCGTCCGAGAACAGCACCTCGGGGCCCCCGTAGGCGTAGTCGGTGAACGGCGGTTCGTAAAGGCGTCTGGCCGGCATCGAGCCGTTGGCCGTGAGGTGCTCGATGATCAGCTCGATGAAGCGCAACTGGTCGGCACTCAAGCTCGTCCCGGCCGTGAACTCCGAGAACGCCTCGGCAGCAGCAGCACGATCCAGCCCGACGAGGGACCGCACGAACAGACCCAGACCGTGAGACTCTTCGGCAGCTCGTTCGATGTCCTCAGCGGTCCCTGCCCCCGATGCCTCCAGCAGCCCCTGCAGTGCCTCCAGGTCGGTCGGGGTCAACTGACGGTTGTGACGCAGCCGGTGCAGGGCGATGTTGTCCTCGTGCTCGCGCAGGTAGGCGCGTGCCTTGGCCCTGAAGCGCTCCCAGTTGGTCCCGACTGAGATGCCGCGCAGCTCGACCTCGGTGGACTCCCCCAGCTCGTCGGCGAGATCGGTGTAGACGATCTTGCGCTCTCCCTTCGGGAGGAACTTGACCAACGAACGCACCCGACGCCGCGCGAACTCCAGCATCGGCAACGTCACGTCCACCCACCACTCATCGCCGGCCAGGTCGGCCAGCACGGACGCCTGCGCTGCGATCACCGGGATCGTCGTCTGCGCCAGCAGGCGCGCGGCGATCGTTTGCACACGAGCCCGTTGCGCCTCGAAGGCGAGGTGGTCGCTCTCCAGCACCGCGAGCTGGGCGGTGAGCATGATCAGGTCGAAGCGTTTGGCGTCCTCGTCATCGTCACGCACGCTGGACGGCAGCCCGGCCAGGTGCGTCGCGATGTCATCCGCTGCGGCCGCGTCGAGCCGGCGCCACGCGTCGGCATCCGAGAACTTCTGGACCCATGCCCGCTTGGGTCGCACGACGAAGTTGTCGAGGTTCATGCC
>JAUNSA010000114.1:0-1271 GCA_030539405.1 Propionibacteriaceae bacterium | reverse complement strand
AGGCGCGTACCGCGTCCGATCATCTGCCAGAACTTGGACGCCGAGCGCACGAGCTTGAAGAACACCAGGTTCACGACCTCGGGGACGTCGATGCCCGTGTCCAGCATGTCGACGGAGATGGCGATGTGGGGCGCTGACTCCGGCTTGGAGAAGTCGTCGATCAGCGATTGGGCGTACTCGGTCTTGTAGGTGACGATGCGGGCGAAGCGTCCGGCGTGCTCGGGGTAGGCCAGATCGAAGCGTTCGGAGATGAACTTCGCGTGGTCGTTGTTCTTGGCGAAGATGATCGTCTTGCCCAAGCGGTCGCCGCCGGCGACGCGGTGGCCGCGCTCCATGAGCACCTTCAGCGCTTGGTCGACGGTGTCGGTGTTGAAGAGCCAACGATTGAGCTCCTCGGGGTCGATGTCGGTCGGCACGTCATCATCGTCGGACCACTCCAGCGAGTCCCACTGCTCCTTCTCCGCCTCGGAGAGCTGGTCGTAGTGGATGCCCGCCCGCATGAACTTCAGCGGCACCGACACCCCGACGGGCGGCACGAGGTAGCCCTCGGCGACCGCCTCGTCGAGGGAGTAGGCGTCGGTCGGGACGCCGTCCTCGAGGTGGAACAGACCGTAGGTGTTGCGGTCGACCTCGTCCTTGGGCGTGGCGGTCAGCCCCACGAGGTAGGCGTCGAACCACTCGAACAGGGCGCCGTACTTGGCGTAGACCGAGCGGTGCGCCTCGTCGATGACCACCAGGTCGAAGAAGCCCGGCCCGTAGCGGCGGCGCCCGGACTCGTCGTACGTGTCGACCAGGTTCATCATGGTCGGATAGGTGGCCACGAACACGCGCCCGTCGCCGGCCTTTTCGGTGACGAGGTTGACGGTGGCCGCGTCGGGCAGGTGGGTCTTGAACGCGCCGGCGGCCTGGTTGACCAGCGCCACCCGGTCGGCCAGGAAGAGCACGCGCTTGACCCAGCCGGCCTTCATGAGCTGGTCGACCAGCGCGATGATCGTGCGCGTCTTGCCCGATCCGGTCGCCATGACCAGCAGGGCCCGACGGCGTCGCGCCTCCAGCGCATCGTCGATCGCCCGAACAGCACGCAGTTGGTAGTGCCGCCCGGCGATGTTGGCGTTGACCGGCACGGACGCCAGCGGCAGGCGGGTCCGCCGCCTCTGGATCAGGAGTTCCAGTTCGTCCCGCGTCAGGAACCCGGCGATCTCGCGGGGCGGGTAGCCGGCCGCGTCGTCCCAGATGCGATGCGTGGCGCCGTTGGAGAGGAAGATGACGGG
>JAUNSA010000113.1 GCA_030539405.1 Propionibacteriaceae bacterium | reverse complement strand
GACGCTGGCGACCATGACACGCCGACAGCCATACACACATTCCTGCCGCTAACCCCCATTCTCGATCCCGGGGTTAGCGAACAACGCAAAAGACCGAGTCGTAATCGACTCGGCCTTCGGTGCGCGAGAGAGGAGTTGAACCTCCACGTCCTTTCGGACACACGGACCTGAACCGTGCGCGTCTGCCATTCCGCCACTCGCGCGCGGCCCCCTCGCGGGGACAGCCTGAGTACCTTAGCACGCACCCGCTGCGGAGGTCATCTTGAGGGCCACCACACCACCCCCGAAGCGGGCCAGGCGTTCACTTTCTGGTCACCTCGACTGATCACCCGGCATCGAGATTGCCTCCCGTGACTAGGGGCGATGGTTTCCACATCGTCCACAGCAGTGGACATCCCTGTGGAAAACTCCGCCAAGTGAACGTCCGGCCACACCCATACCAACGGCGCATGGACGCCGTCGCCGACGTCAGGTGAGCACCACCAAGAGTCCTGACAAGGTGCCGAACGAGACCATCGTGGTGACCAGCAACACCGCCGGCGGGACGTCGCGTTCGCCGTACCGCGCGGCGAACACGACCGACGACGTCCAGGCCGGCATGGCGCCGCTGAGCACGATCGCGGCGAACAGCTCCCCCTCCAATGCCGGCATGCCGAGCAACACCAGTCCGGTTGCGGACGCCCACGCCACGGCCGGCATCACCGCCAGCTTCGCGACCGTCACCGCAGCCAACCGCCGGACGTTGCCCTTGATCGACAACCCCACCAGCAACCCGCCGACCGCGAACAGCGCCGCGCCGGTGCTGGCGCGACCGAGCAGGTCGAACGAGGTGACCAGCACAGCGGGCAACGGCAGTCCCACCGCCGAGACGACCACGCCAGCCATCAGTGCGATGAAGATCGGCATGCGCAGCATCGACCCGACCGAGCGCCGCAGCGAGGCGAACAGGCCCGAGGCGTCCGCGCTGCGTTCGGCCCAGAACAGGCACAGGGGCACGGTGATCAGGGATTCCACGATCACGTTCATGCCGAAGACCACCCCGGCGACCGAGGGCATCACGACCAGGAGCAGCGGGAACCCGACGAATCCGGAGTTCGCGCCACCCGAGCCCAGCGCGTCGAACGCGGCCGCGGCCCGCGGCGTCCGATTGACGCGACGCGACCACAGGTAGGCCGACACCAGCACGACCGGGCTCGTGATCGCGTACGCCAGCAGGTAGGTGGGGTTGGCGACCTGGGTGAGCGGGCGCTGCGCCATGGACAGGAACATCAGCGCCGGGAGGGCGACGTTCATCACGAAGCTGCCGATGACGTCCATGTCGGAGCGCCGGAACAGCCCGAACCGCGTCGCCGCCCAGCCCGCCAGGATGCACAGGTAGAGCGGCGCGGTGATCACCAAGATGTCGAGCACCCCTCCCCCTCTCCTGCACGTCGGTCACCCCCCAGTCTCGCGCGTCGCCCGGCGCCCAGGAGCAGGTGACAAGGGGTGGGAATTGTCGGTCGGTCCCCTTAGGGTGACCAGATGAGCACAGCGCGTGAGAACGAATCGCACGAACAGTGGTGGGCCGGCCTCTCCCAGGAGGAGCGCTACCTGGCGATCGAGACCGTCCGGCTGGACCAGGACACCGACTACCCCCACGGCCAGCGCGAGGGTGCTGAGCGTCCCACGGGCGAGCGGGCCGAGTGGCTGCGCGGGCAGCCGGAGTACCTCGAGCGGTGGGCCGGGGCCGAGAACATCGCGCAGCAGGACGAGACCGGGTTGGGCCCCTCGACGGTCCCGGACGCCCACGCCGACACCGCGCCGCTGGTCGAGGACGACGGCCAAGCCACCTGACCAACCACCTGGCCAACCGGCCGGCCGAGCACGCGCACCGGTCCCCCGGCGGGGCCCGAGGGCGCGTCCGGTAGGTTGAACGGTGCGACTGCACCCGGACGACAAGGACATGGCCGTGAGCCCGACCACCGCCGCGAGCGTGACGCCCGCGCGCTCCCACCTGCCCTCACACGGACGCCGTACGCCGGTGTCCACGTACCGGCTGCAGCTCGGGCCCGACCTGAGCTTCGACCAGGTCGCCGAGCAGCTCGACTACCTCGACGACCTCGGCGTCACCGACCTCTACCTCAGCCCGATCCTGCAGGCGGCGCCGGGCAGCACGCACGGCTACGACGTGGTCGACCCGACCCGCATCAGCGAGGAGATGGGCGGACGCGAGGGCTTCGAACGCCTGGCGACCGCCGCCCACGAGCGCGGGATGGGCGTGATCGTCGACGTCGTGCCCAACCACATGGGCGTCCCCACGCCGATCCACCACAACAAGGCGCTCTGGAGCGTCCTGAAGGAGGGTCCGGACTCCCCGTACGCGAACTGGTTCGACGGCACCGCCGAGGGCAGCGAGGCCGGCGACGGGGACGGCATCCTGATGCCGGTTTTGGGCACGCGCATCGGCACGGTCCTGGCCAACGGTGAGATCACCCTCGAACACCGCACCATCCCCGGCCACGAGGACGAGGGCGACCAGCCGGTGCTGGTCTACTACGACCACGTCTTCCCCGTCCGGGCGGGCACCGAGAACCTGCCCCTCCACCTGTGCGTCAAGGAGCAGTACTACCGGCTGGCCTACTGGAAGGTGGCCGCCGAGGAGCTCAACTTCCGGCGCTTCTTCGACGTGGACACCCTCGTGGCCGTCCGCGTCGAGGACGATGCGGTCTTCGACGCCACCCACGCCCTGCTGCTCGACCTCTTCCACGCCGGCCACATCGACGGCTTCCGCATCGACCATCCCGACGGCCTGGCCGACCCGCGCGGCTACATGCGCCGCCTCTCCAAGGCCACCGGCGGGGCGTGGATCGCGGCCGAGAAGATCCTCGAGGGTGACGAGTCCATGCCGGAGGACTGGCCGGTCGCCGGCACCACCGGCTACGACGCCAGTTGGCGAATCAGCGCCCTGCAGTGCGACCCCAACGGGTACGGCGACCTGGGCACCATCGCCCACGTGGTCACCGGCGACATCCCGGGCACGCTGCCCGACGTCATCGACGAGGCCAAGCGCGAGATCACCACCACCAGCCTGTTCGCCGAGGTGCACCGCATCGCCTCGCTGGCCAACGACATCTGCCGCGACGACATCATGCTGCGCGACCACACCTTCGGGTGGATCCGCCGCTGCCTCACCGAGCTCGTCATCGCCTTCGACCGCTACCGCGCCTATGTGGTGCCCGGCGAGCCGGCGTCCGAGGAGGCCGTCGAGCTCGTCACGCACGCCGCCGCGCGCGCCAACGAGAAGCTGGACGCCGAACTGCACGACACCATGGACGTCGTCGTCGACCTCGTGCTCGGCCGCGAGGTCGGCTCCGAGGGACGCGCCCAGCGCGCCATGCGCGACGAACTGGTCGTCCGCTTTCAGCAGGTGTGCGGCGCCGTCACCGCCAAGGGAGTCGAGGACACCGCCTTCTACCGCTGGACCCAGCTCGTCGCCCTCAACGAGGTCGGCGGCTCGCCGGCCACCTGGGGCATCAACCCCGACGAGTTCCACCGCTGGTGCTCCACGATGGCGACCGAGTGGTCCGCCACCATGACGTGCGGCACCACCCACGACACCAAGCGCTCCGAGGACGTCCGCAGCCGGATCGGCGTCCTGGCCCAGTACGCCCCCGAGTGGCGCGCGCTGGTCACCAAGCTGCACCCCTACGCCGAGGGCATCGAGGGTCACACCGAGAACCTCTTCTGGCAGATCCTCGTCGGCACCTGGACGCCGGACGGCCCGATCGAGCGCGAGCGCCTCGAGCAGTACATGATCAAGGCGTCCCGCGAGCAGAAGATCTGGACCTCCTGGACCGGGCAGGACGCCGCCGCCGAGGAGGCGCTGGTCGCCTTCATCGGCGAGATCTACGACAACGGTGACCTCATGGGCGCCTTCCAGGACTGGTACGACTACACCAAGGACGCCGTGCGCGTCTCGATCCTGTCCCGCAAGGCGATCCAGCTCACCTGCCTGGGCGTCGCGGACACCTACCAGTCCTGCGAGACCCTGCAGAACTACCTGGTCGACCCCGACAACCGCGCGCCGGCCGACTTCTCGGCCCTGGCGGACCTCGGCAGCTACCTCGACCGGCGCGAGCCCCTCACGCTGGCCGAGGAGAAGTTCCACGTCACCCGTGAGGTCCTGCGCCTGCGGCGCCGCATCCCGGACGCCTTCGTCGGGCCGGACGCCGCCTACCGCCCCCTGCCCAGCAGCACCGGGCACGCCCTGTGCTTCGCCCGCGGCGAGGATCCGCAGGTGGTCACCGTGGCGTCCCGGCTTTACCGCGACATCACCAAGCAGCAGGGCTTCACCGAACACTCGGTCGTCCTGCCTGAGGGCACGTGGCGCGACATCCTGACCGGCACCGAGTTCTCCGGCGGCAACGTCCTGCTCGCCGAGCTGTTGAACCGCTACCCGTGCGCGGTGCTGGAGAAGGTGGACGGCCCCGACGGCACGGACGCCGCCGCCCAGGCCGCCGTGCTGACCGACACCCTGGAGAACGGCGAGCCGATCTTCCGGGCCACCCCGCGCCCCACGAAGACGACCCCCGACGAGGAGACCCCGGCCGAATCGACCGGCCTGTTCGGCTGGCTGACCCAGCGGTTCTTCGACCGCACCACCGGGGAGGAGAACCCGTGAGCGACCAGCGCATCACCGTCTGGGCGCCCCTGGCCACCACCGTCGAGGCGGTGGTCGATGGCGGACGCCTCCCCCTCGACCGCGACGGCGACCACTGGGGGATCTCCTTGCCCGTCGGGAGCGACTACCTGCTGAGCGTCGACGGCGGCGAGCCCCGCCCCGACCCGCGCAGCGCGCAGCAGCCCCACGGCGTCCACGGCCCCAGCCGCGTCTTCGACGCGAACGCCTTCGCGTGGTCGGACGCCGGCTGGGCCGGCCGCGACGTCCTGGGCGGGGTGTTCTACGAGCTGCACGTGGGTACGTTCACCCCCGGCGGCACGCTGGATGCCGCGATCGAGAAGCTGGACGCCCTGGTGGAGGTCGGCGTGGACACCGTCGAGCTGATGCCCGTCGTGCCCTTCCCCGGCGAGCACGGCTGGGGTTATGACGGGGTGTCGTTGTACGCCGTCCACGAGGCCTATGGCGGTCCGGCCGCGTTGCAGCGGTTCGTTGACGCCGCGCACGCCCGGGGGCTGGCGGTGTGCCTCGACGTGGTCCACAACCACTTCGGTCCGGCCGGCAACTACGCCCCGGTGTTCGGCCCCTACTTCACGACCAAGCACCACACCCCGTGGGGTGCGGCGATCAACCTGGACGACACCCACAACGAGGGCGTCCGTGCCTTCATCGTCGACAATGCGGTCCGCTGGCTGCGCGACTTCCACGTGGACGCCCTGCGCCTGGACGCCGTCCACGCCCTCGTCGACGACTCGCCGCGACACATCCTGGCCGAGATCGCCGACGCCGTGGCGCACCTGGAGGGGCAGGTGGGGCGTCCGTTGACCGTGATCGCCGAATCCGACCTCAACGACGTCGCGATGATCACCCCGACCCTGGCCCACCCCGACCGCACCGGCGACCCGGCGCTCACGCCCACGGCGTCCGCCCGCGGCATGGACGGCCAGTGGGCCGACGACGTCCACCACGCGCTGCACAGTTGGCTGACCGGGGAGACGTTCGGCTACTACGTCGACTTCGGCGCGCCTGAGACGCTGGCGAAGGCCTTCGAGGACGTGTTCGTCCACGACGGGTCGCACTCGACCTTCCGGGGGATCCCGTGGGGGGCGCCCGTCCCCGCGGCGGTCGATCGTCGCCGGTTCGTCACGTTCACCCAGAACCACGACCAGGTCGGCAACCGCGGCCTGGGCGACCGCCCCGACGAACGCCTCCCCGCCGGTGCGGTGGCCGGCAGCGCCGCCCTGTTGCTGCTGTCGCCGTTCACGCCGCTGCTGTTCCAGGGCCAGGAGTGGGGCACGCGGAGTCCGTTCCGGTTCTTCTGCGACCACGAACCCGACCTCGGCACCCTGGTCACCGCCGGACGCCTGCGCGAGTTCGCCGAGCACGGCTGGGCCGAGATCTATGGGCCCGACGCGGACATCCCCGACCCGCAGGACCCGGCCACGTTCGCGGCGTCCGTGCTGGACTGGTCGGAGCGCGATGACCCCCACCACGCCGCCCTGCTGGAGTGGCACCGCACCCTGATCGCGCTGCGCCGCGAGCACCTCTTTACCCCCGCGGGGGGCGCCGACGGCAATGCCAACGCCGAACGGCACCGAGTGTCCACCGCGTACGGCGAGGGCTGGTTCGCCCTGACTCACGGGCCCCTCACCGTCGTGGCCGCGCCGCACGCGGCCGCCGAGGTGCCCGGGGAGGGCAGCCTGGTCGCCTCGTTCGGATCGGTCACCCACGCCGAGGGCACCCTGCGGCTGGATTCAGCGTCGGTCGCGGTGTTGCTCTCAGCGCAAGGGATCTAGACTGGTGAGGTCTGTCCGCCGGGCGGCGGCGGGCTCCGAGGACGACGTGACACCGGGAGGAGGGCCGTGGGAGTCTTCGACAACCTCGAGCGCAAGCTCGAAGGGGTGGTCAACGGCGCCTTCGCGCGCGCCTTCAAGGGTGACGTGCAACCCGTCGAGATCACGGCCCGGCTGCAGCGCGAGTTGGACGCCGAGGCTCGCCTGCTCTCGCGTGATCGCAAGCTCGTCCCCAACGACTTCACCATCGGGCTGTCGAACCACGACTACGACCGCCTGGTCCCCTACTCGCGGACGCTGAACTCCGACATCATCCCCCAGTTGCGCGAGTACGCGGCCAACGCCAACTACGTGTTCAATGGGCCGGTCACGATCGCCTATGAACTCGACGGCGAGCTCCCGGTCGGCCAGTTCACCGTCACCAGCCAGGCCATCGCGGCCGCGGCGACGGCGGCGACCGACACCTCCGTGCGCCGGGCGACGCTCGTGCTGGAGGTCAACGGCATCCGCCACCCGCTGACCCCGCCCGGCTTCACGCTGGGGCGCGGCACGGACGCCGACGTGCGGATCAACGACCCCGGCATCTCGCGCCTGCACGCGCGGGTGAGCGTCCGCGGCACCGAGGCGGCCCCGCAGGTCACGATCGAGGACATGGGCTCGACCAACGGCATCATCGTGGACGGCCGCCGCGTGCAGTCGGCGCCGCTGAGGGGCGGCTCCCGCGTCGAGTTGGGCAGTACGCGGATGCTGGTCAGGTCCCCGGTGAGCGATGTCTGAGCTCTTGGTCCTCGCCCTGAAGTTCGGCTTTCTCGCGCTGTTGTGGGTCTTCATCCTGTTCACCGGAGCGGTGATCCGCTCCGACCTGTTCGGACGCCGCGTCCCCGCCGGGGGTGCCGCGCCGACCGGCACCAGCCCCAAGGCCGAGGGACGCCGCGGCGGGCGGAAGGCGAGCAAGGTCCCCACCACGCTGCGCATCAGCAAGGGCAAGCAGGCCGGCCTGACCATGAGTTTGGGCGACGGCCTCAAGATCGGCCGCAGCGCCGACTGCCACCTCATCCTCGACGACGACTACGTCTCGACCCGGCACGCCCGCATCTACCGGATGAACGGCGGCTATCTGGTCGAGGACCTCGGCTCCACCAACGGCACCTACCTCAACAACGAGCGCCTCGCCGCCCCGGCCCCCTTCACGCCGGCGGACACCCTGCGGATCGGGCGGACGCTGTTGGTCGTGGAGGCCTGACATGGCCCTGACCCTCGCCTACGACGCCCACACCGAGATCGGCCTGGTCCGCAGCAACAACCAGGATTCGGCCTACACCAGCCCGCGCATGCTCATGGTGGCCGACGGGATGGGCGGCGCCGCAGCCGGTGACCTCGCCTCCGCCGTGGCGGCCTGGGAGCTGGAGAAGACCGACGGACGCCTCGACGACCTGATCGCCGCCGCGCGCGCCGAGCGGCTCGACGACCCGGGTTCGGAGTCGGAGGTGTCGGGGGCCGAGCCGACCGAAGGGCTGGCCGATGAGGACCCCGGCGACCTGGCCGACGTCCTGACCGTCATGGCCGGCGCGCTCAGCCGCGCCAACGAACGCCTGGTCGAACTCGTGGACGACGATCCGACGTTGGCCGGCATGGGCACCACGGTGTGCGGTTTCGTGCTCGCCGAGGACCGCCTGGCCGTGGTCAACATCGGCGACTCGCGCGCCTACCTGATCCGCGACGGCGCCCTGCACCGGGTGACCCGCGACCACAGTTGGGTGCAGACCCTGGTCGACGAGGGCCGGATCTCCGAAGAGGAGGCACTCGAGCACCCGCACCGCTCGTTGGTGCTGCGCGTGCTCAACGGCGCCAGCCAGCACGAACCGGACCTGGGCTGGCTCGACATCGTGCCCGGCGACCGGCTGCTGGTGTGCTCCGACGGGCTGTGCGGCCTGGTGACCGACGCCGACATCGCCGCCATCGCCACGACCGGGGCGCCGCGCGAGGCCACCATCGAACGGCTCGTCGCGCTCGCCCACCAGGCCGGCGGACACGACAACATCACCCTGATCCTCGCCGACGTCGAGACCGACGGTGCGCCCGGCGCCACCGCCGTGATCGGCGCCGCGGCCACCGTGAGCTCTCCCGAGACCACCGAGCACACCGCCACGCTCGCGCCCGTGGACGCCGAGGGTGCACCCACGGCGTCCGACGTGGACGCCGAGGCCGCCAACGAACGCACCCTGACCGAGGAGGAGCGCTACGCGCTGACCGGACGCCGCCGGCCGTCGGTGATCCTCAAGCTGTCGCTGGCGATCCTGCTGCCGGTCATCGCGCTGGCGGGCGGCGCGTACGGGTGGTACCAGTACACCCAGACGCGCTACTACATCGGTCCGTCGGACGCCCACGTGGCGCTCTACCGGGGCGTCCCCGACGTCATCCTCGGGGCGAGCCTGTCGACGTTGCTGGAGACCGACCCCACGCGCATCGCCGACCTGCCCCCGTACTACGCGACCAAGGTGCAGGCGACGATCCCCGTCGACGGCGTCGAGGCCGCCCAGGCGACGCTGGTCGAGCTCCGCGAGAAGGCCAAGCAGTGCATCGCCCAGCGCGAGGCCCGCGCGCAGGCCACCGCGGAGCCGACACCGGAGCCGAGCCCGACGCCGGACCCCAGCGTGACGCCGGACGCCTCC
>JAUNSA010000112.1 GCA_030539405.1 Propionibacteriaceae bacterium | reverse complement strand
TTGCCGTAGAGGATGTCGCAGTTCTGGGCGATCTCGTGGAACGCCGCCGACAGCTCCTCCTCGCGCCCCTTCCAGAAGGTGGCGCGGTAGTTGAGGTCCATCGCGACCATGGTGCCGTTGGCGCGGGCCTTCTTGGCCAGCTCCACGCAGAAGGCCGACGTCGACGGCGACAGCGCGGCGATCAGGCCCGACAGGTGCAGGATCTTCACGCCCTCGTCCACGAACAGCTTGTCCAGGTCGAACTGGTCGACGCTCAGCTCGCGGCCGACCTCGCCGGCGCGGTCGTTCCACACGCGCGGGGCGCGGCCGCCGAAGCCGGAGTCGGCGATGTTGAACTGGTGGCGCAGGCCCCACGCGTCCCCCTGGGGCAGGTCGGGTCCCTCATAGCTCATGTTGCGCTTGCGCAGGTCGGCCTTGATGATCGCCGAGATCGGGGAGTCCTCCACGAAGGCCGTCAGCACCTTGGTGGGTTCGCCGAGGTAGGACACGACCGTCGCCACATTGGTCTCGGCGCTGGTGGCCTGCAGGAAGAACCGATCGGCGGCGTGCACCGGGGCCCGGTTCTCGGGCGTGATGCGCACCCCCATGGACGTGGGGACGACCAGGGACCACTGCGCGTTGTCGCGGAGCTGCATTGCTACCTCCAAGGGATCAAGACGACTGGCCTTGATCCTAAGCAGCCCCCGTGCCCGAGCGCAGGTAGTTTCTGTCCGTTGCCACGGGACGGCTCAGCTCGCCCGCTCGCGTTCCTCCTCGTCGACGCGGACCGCCGTCCACCATCCGACCGCGACGCCGAGCAGACCGGCCAGGGCGTCGGTCCACTCCCCGCTGCGCTCGCTGAGCAGCGTGGCCTGGATGATCTCGCTCACGCCGACGTGCAGGGCCATCGGCACCACGGCCATCCACGCCTTGGGCACCACCTTGACCAGCGCCCACGTGGGCACGGCGAACAGGACGAAGTGGACGATGAGGTCCATGCCGGGGAAGCCGAAGCCCTCGGTGTCGGGCGGGTCGTTGGTGTAGAGCCCCCACAGTTGGACGCCCAGGGACACGATCAGGATGATCCACGGGACGTAGGCGCGGGCCCGCGGGTCGCGTGGCTCGCCGATCACGTCAGCTTCTCCAGCAGGATCTCCCGGACGCGGGCGGCGTCCGCCTTGCCGCGCATCTCCTTCATCACCTGCCCGATCAGCGCACCGGCGGCCTGGACCTTGCCGTCGCGGATCTTCTGGGCGACGTCCGGGTTGGCGGCGATCGCGGCGTCCACGGCCGCACCGAGCGCCCCGTCGTCGGAGACGACGGCCAGCCCGCGAGCCGCGACCACGGCGTCCGGGGACCCCTCGCCGGCGATCACGCCGTCGAAGACCTGGCGGGCCAGCTTGTCGTTCACCGTGCCGGCGTCGACCAGCGCCTGGACCGCGGCGACCTCGGCCGGCGTCACGCCCACCTCGGCCAGGTCCACCCCGGCCTCGTTGGCGCGCCGGGCGAGCTCGCCCAGCCACCACTTGCGGGCGGACGCCGCGGTGGCGCCGGCGGCCACGGTCGCGTCGATGAGGTCGAGCGAGCCCTCGTTACCCAGGACATCGCGCATCTCCAGGTCGGTGAAGCCCCAGGCGTCCTGCAGCCGGGCGCGCCGGGCGGCGGGTGGCTCGGGCAGGGTGGCGCGCAGCTCCTCGACCCACTCCCGGCTGGGGGCGACGGGGACGAGGTCGGGCTCGGGGAAGTAGCGGTAGTCCTCGGCCTGCTCCTTGGAGCGTCCCGGGGACGTCCAGCCCTCCTCGTGCCAGTGGCGGGTCTCCTGGTGCACCCGGCCGCCGGCGGCGAGGATCGCCCCCTGACGCTGGATCTCGAAGCGCAGCGCGCCCTCGACCGAGCGCAGCGAGTTCACGTTCTTGGTCTCGGTGCGGGTGCCGAGCTCGTCGTCCCCCTTCGGCATGAGCGAGACGTTGGCGTCACAGCGCAGGTTGCCGGCCTCCATGCGGGCATCGGAGACCCCCAGCGCCCGCATCAGCTCGCGCAGGTGGGCCATGTAGGCGCGCCCGACCGCCGGCGCGTGCTCACCCAGACCGCGGATCGGCTTGGTGACGATCTCCATCAGCGGCGTCCCGGCCCGGTTGTAGTCCACCAGGCTGTACTCGGCGCCGTGGATGCGGCCGGTGGCGCCGGCGTGGGTCAGCTTGCCGGCGTCCTCCTCCATGTGGACCCGCTCGATCTCGATCCGGTAGGTGCGGCCGTCGACCTCCAGGTCGAGGTGACCGTCGAAGCAGATCGGCTCGTCGTACTGGGAGGTCTGGAAGTTCTTGGTCATGTCCGGGTAGAAGTAGTTCTTCCGGGCGAAACGACACCAGGTGGCGACCTCGCAGTTCAGCGCCAACCCGATGCGGATCGCGGACTCCACGGCCTTGCCGTTGACCACCGGCAGCGAGCCGGGCAGCCCCAGGCACACCGGGCACGTGGTGGTGTTCGGCGCCCCACCGGAGGCGTTGTCGCACCCGCAGAACATCTTGGACGCCGTGTTCAGCTCGACGTGGACCTCCATGCCGAGCACGGGGTCATAGGCGGCCATGACGTCGTCGTAGTCCATCAGGTCGTTCATCACAAAAGGTCCCACTCATCGAATCCGATCGCCTCGGCCACATCTACGGGTACCCAGCTCTCGACGAGCTGGTCGGTCAGGACGCCGCCGTCGCGCTCGGCGTACAACCGCTCCAGCGCCGCCCCGACGCGGTAGACGCGGTCGTCGGCCAGCGGCGGCGCCATCACCTGCACCCCCACGGGCAGGCCGTCGTCGGGCGAGAGCCCGCACGGGAAGGAACCGGCGGTGTTGCCGGCCATGTTCGTCGGGATCGTGCACAGGTCGGACTTGTACATCGCCAGCGGGTCGGACAGCTTCTCGCCGATGTCGAAGGCGGTGAACGGGGTCGACGGCGACACCAGCACGTCCACCTGCTCGAAGGCGGCCTCGAAGTCGCGGATGATCAGGGTGCGCACCTTCTGGGCCGAGCCGTAGTAGGCGTCGTAGTAGCCCGAGCTCAGCGCATAGGTGCCGAGGATGATGCGGCGCTTGACCTCATCACCGAAGCCCTCCTCGCGCGTGATCGCCATCACCTCCTCGGTGCCGTGCGCGCCGTCGTCGCCGGTGCGCATGCCGTAGCGCATCGCGTCGTAGCGGGCCAGGTTCGAGGACACCTCCGAGGGCATGATCAGGTAGTAGGCGCCCAGGGCGTAGGTGAAGTTCGGGCACGAGACCTCGACGATCTCGGCCCCGGCCTGGCGCAGCAGGTCCAGCGCTTCGGTGAACCGCGCCACCACACCCGGCTCGTAGCCCTCGCCGCCGAGTTCGGTGACCACGCCGATGCGCATCCCGCGGATGTCGCCGGAGCGGGCCGCCTCGACCACGGGCGGCACGGGCGCGTCGATCGAGGTGGAGTCGAGCGGGTCGTGCCCGCACATCACCTCGTGCAGCAGGGCGGCGTCCAGGACCGTCCGGGCGCACGGGCCGGGCTGGTCGAGGCTGGACGCCATGGCGATCACGCCGTAGCGGGACGCCGAACCGTAGGTCGGCTTGACGCCCACCGTGCCGGTGACCGAGGCGGGCTGGCGGATGGAGCCGCCGGTGTCGGTGCCGATGGACAGCGGCGCCTGGAACGCGGCCAGCGCGGCCGCCGAGCCACCGCCGGAGCCGCCGGGGATGCGGTCGAGGTCCCACGGGTTGTGGGTCGGGCCGAACGCCGAGGTCTCGGTGGAGGAGCCCATCGCGAACTCGTCCAGGTTGGTCTTGCCGAGCAGGACCAGGCCGGCGTCCAGCATGCGCTGCACGATCGTGGAGCTGTACGGCGGACGCCACCCCTGCAGGATCTTCGAGGAGGCCGTCGTCGGGACGCCTTCTTGGCAGAAGAGGTCCTTGACCGCGACCGGGACGCCGGCCAGCGGGCCGAGCTCCTCCCCGGCGTCCAGGCGGGCGTCGATGGCGGCGGCCTGGGCGAGCGCACCCTCGGTGTCGACGTGCAGGAAGGAGTTGACGTCGGCGTTCGTCCGCTCGATCTGGTCGAGGAAGGCCTGCGCGACCTCGACCGCGGTCAGCTCGCGCGCGGCGATGCGGCGGCCCAGCTCGGACGCCGTGGCCGTGAGGAAGGCGTGGCTCACTGCTCCTCCCCCAGGATCCGGGGGACGCGGAAGCGCTCGTCCTCGACCGCGGGGGCGCTGGCCAGCGCGTCCTCCACGCCCAGGCTGGGGCGCACGGCGTCCGGCCTGAAGACGTTGGTCAACGCCAGCGCGTGCGAGGTCGGGGGCACGTCGGCCCCGGCCACCTCGGACACCGAGGCGACGGCCTCGAGGATGACGTCGAGTTGGGGGGCCAGGCGCTCCAGGTCCTCAGGTGTCAGCGCGATACGCGCCAACTCGGCGAGCCGAGCGACCTCGGCGGTGGACAGGGCCACGGTGCGACTCCTCACGGACGGGATGGCGACCGGACCATGCTAGTGGGCACGGCAGGCACGCGCGCCGCGGCGTCCGGGCGGGTGTTTCAATCACGCTACAAGGGCGCTACGGGTCGCGCTCGACCCTTGGGCGGGGACTCGCCCATCGGGTATCAAGACAGCATGTACCTGTTGCGTGTCGCCCTGCCCGACCGCCCCGGAGCGCTCGGTGCCGTCGCCAGTGCGCTCGGCGCCGTCGGCGCGGACATCAACGCCGTTGAGATCGTGGAGCGGGGTGACCAGGTCGTCATCGACGACTTCATGCTGGCGATCCCCGCCGACGTCCAGCCCGACGTGCTGGTCTCGGGTTGCGCCCAGGTGCCCGGGGTGGAGGTGCTGTGGGTCTCGTTCTACCCCGAGAACTGGGGGCTGGCCGCCGACCTCGACGTGGTGGACGCCATGGCGCAGCACCCCGAGCAGGCTGAGGCGCTCCTCACCGACGCCGCCCCGACCACCTTCCACGGGGCGTGGGCGCTGCTGCTCGACCGGGCCTCCGGCGACGTCGTGCACCGCAGCGCCATGGCGCCGCTGGGTCCCCAGCACGCCGTCAACCTGTTCGGGGACCTGTCGGTCGCCCACGTCGGCGAGGTCGGCGCCGAATGGAGCGACGGGTGGGGTGCCCATGCCGTGGCGGTGGCCCCGTTCCGCAGTGGGCACACGATCGTGGTCGGACGCCCCGGGCCCGAGTTCCGGGCCTCCGAGTTGGCGCGCCTGCGCCACATGGCGTTGATGGCCGGGGAGACCGACCACCAGCCGGTGGCCTTACGCCATGAATGAGGCCACCCGCTCGGGCGGTCGGCCGATGATGGCGCGCTCGCCACGCACCAGGACGGGGCGCTGCATCAGTTCGGGGTGCGCCACGAGGACGTCGACGACCTGATCGGCGCTGGCCACGTCGTCCTCGCCCAGGCCCAGCGCAGCGAAGCGCGCATCACGCCGGACCAGGTCGGTGGCCGGGTCCTGGAGGATGTCCAGCAGGTGTCGCAACGCCGGGGCGTCCAGGGGTTCCTTCAGGTACGGCACGACCGTCGCGCCCGCGACGGCGTCCACCGCCTTGCGGGAGGTCGAGCAGCGGGGGTTGTGGTAGATGGTCACCTCGTCGGTGGTGGGCTCCTCAGTCATGGACGCCAGCCTAACGAGGCCGGCGTGGACGGCCGCCGTGCGGCGGCTCAGTACCCGCGCAGTGCGAGGTAGGCGACGTACCCGAAGGCGACCACCGCGACCAGGGCGACGACGGTCGCAGCAATGGTCCACCAGCGCAACGCTCGCTTGCGGCGCGTGGTGGGGACGTCCGCGGGCGGCCACTCCCCCACGTGCGGCCGGACGCGCGGGCTCGTCGTCCCGTTCAGGTCCAGGTCGGTGTTCAGTCCCTCCACGGGCACCAGCGTACGCGTCTCACGATCCGACCCGGCGAGGTGCGGTTGCGGGCCCGGCTCCCCTAGGATGCCGCCATGGCCACGACCGCACGCACCCACGCGATGTCGTCGTTCCGCCTGCCCACGGGCTGTTGTCCGTGTTGTCGCGCCTGACTCCTTGACGCCGCTGGCTCGGGAGTCGCGCACCGCCACCCTCCCGACAACACGCCAGACCCTTGGAGCACGCCATGACTTTCAACCTCGTTTTCGTCGGCGCCGACGCCGGCCGCGCCACCCTCGCCCAGCTCACCGCCGACCTCGGCCTCACCGTCCGGCTGTTGGCCGAGCGGGTCACCACGATGGAGATCTTCCCCGTCAACGTCGTCACCGTCGAGGTGGACGCCGCGGGCGCCGAGCAGGACGCCGCGGCGTCCTGGTTCGCCCGTCGGGGCATCCACCGGCTCCCCGCGGGGGTCTGACCGGCACGGTCGCACTGCCGGTATGTTCACTGCGTGACACAAGCCGAGAGCCAGTCCCGTCATGCCGAGCTCGCCCAGCAGATCAACGATGCGCGCTTCCAGTACTACGTGCTGGACGCCCCCACGCTGACCGACGCCGCCTTCGACGCGCTGATGGCCGAGATCGGGGCCCTCGAGGCGGAGAACCCGGACTTCGTCACGCCCGATTCGCCCACGCAACAGGTCGGCGGGGGCCTGTCGGCCACGTTCGCGGCGGTGGAGCACCTCGAGCCGATGATGAGCCTCGACAACGCCTTCTCCACCGAGGAGGTGGAGCGCTGGTACGCCCGCCTGGGCGACGAGCCCGAGCTGCTGTGTGAGGTGAAGATCGACGGACTTGCCCTGGATCTGGTCTACCGCAACCGCCGCCTGGTCACGGCCGCGACCCGGGGTGATGGGCGCTACGGCGAGGACGTCACGGCCAATGTGCGCACCATTGCCGACATCCCGCTGACGCTCACCGACGACGCGCCCGACCTCGTCGAGGTCCGCGGGGAGGTGTTCATGACGGCCGAGGCGTTCGCAGCGCTCAACGCGAGCCTGGAGGAGGCCGGACGCCAGCGCTTCGCGAATCCGCGCAACTCGGCCGCTGGGTCGCTGCGGCAGAAGGACCCGCGGGTCACGGCGTCCCGCAAGCTGCGGTTCTACTGCCACGGGATCGGCGCGACCTCGGGGGTGGCTTACACCGAGCAGTCCGATGCCTATGAGCATCTGCGGCAGTGGGGGCTGCCCGTGTCGCAGCACAACATCGTCGTGCCGGACCTCACGGCGGCGCTGTCCTACATCGAGGACATGGAGGGGCGCCGCCACGACCTGGAGCACGAGATGGACGGCATCGTGCTCAAGGTCAACGACCGCGCCCGCCAGCGGGAGCTCGGGTTCACCTCGCGCGCGCCGCGCTGGGCGATCGCCTTCAAGTACGCCCCCGAGGAGGTCAACACCACCCTGCTGCGCATCGAGGTGAACACCGGCCGCACGGGCAGGGTCACCCCCTATGGCGTGATGGAGCCGGTGGTGGTGGCCGGGTCGACGGTCGAGATGGCGACCCTGCACAACGCCCACGAGGTGGCCCGCAAGGACGTGCGCCCCGGCGACACGGTGATCCTGCGCAAGGCGGGCGATGTGATCCCGGAGATCTTGGGGCCCGTGCTGGCGCTGCGCCCCGAAGGGCTGCCCGCCTGGGTGATGCCCACGCACTGCCCGAGTTGCGGCACGGCGTTGGCCGAGCAGAAGGAGGGCGACAAGGACCTGCGCTGCCCCAACGCACGCTCGTGCCCCAACCAGCTCCGCGAGCGGGTGTTCTTCGTGGCGTCCCGCACGGCCCTCGACATCGAGAACCTGGGCTGGCAGGCGGCCGACGCGCTGCTCACGGGCGGGTTGATCGAGGACGAGGGTGACCTCTTCTCCCTGACCGCCGATGACCTGGAGAAGGTGGGGTTCTTCCGCACCAAGGCCGGCGTCCTGAACGCCAACGCCCACAAGCTGCTGGCCAACCTGGAGGGCGCCAAGACCCGCCCGTGGACGAAGTTCCTGATCGCGCTCTCCATCCGCCACATCAGCAAGGGGGTGGCCCCCGACGTGGCGCGTGCCTTCCCGTCGGTGGAAGCCCTCGCTGCGGCGTCCGAGGAGGAGCTCTCCGCGGTCGACGGCATCGGACCCACGCTGGCGGCGTCCATCGTGGAGTGGTTCGCGGTGGACTGGCACCGCGCGATCGTCGCGAAGTGGCAGGCGGCGGGCTGTGTGTTGGCCGACCCGGAGCGCGACGCGGACGCCGAGGATGCCACGGACGCCGTGGAGCAGACGCTGGCCGGGCTCACCGTCGTGGTCACCGGGGCGGTCCCCGGTCACAACCGCGACAGCGCCCAGGAAGCCATCGAGGCCCGCGGCGGCAAGGCGGCAGGCTCGGTGTCGAAGAAGACCTCGGTGCTGGTGGCCGGGGAGTCGTCGGGGTCGAAGTACGCCAAAGCCGAGTTGCTCGGCGTCCCGATCCTGGACGCCGACCGCTTCGCCGACCTGCTCGAGCGGGGGCTCAGCGCACTGGATGACTGAGGTCGTTGCGGTCCTGGAACGACTTCGTGGCCATGATCGAGATCAGCAGGGCCAGCTCGAACGCGTTGGTGATCGCGCCGCTGGGCAGCGGCAACTGGACGGCGCTGCCGATCGTCATGACCACCGCGCCGACGAACAACCATGGCCACTTCTGCTTCCACCACACCAAGGCGCCGGCGGCGACGAGGAACGCGGCGACGATGAGCACCATCAAGGGCGGACCGGTCGCCGGCTCTGCCGAGCCGAAGGACAGCACGCCGTACTCCTCCTGCGGCACCAGGTGCAGGCCCCGGACCTCCAGGAAGTACTCCAGGACGGTCAGCGCCAGAGCGGCACCGATGGACAGGACCTGGTAGGCCCGTGACTGCGCCCACCCGAAGCCGGCCCGCCGCAGCGTGTGCAGGGCCCACGCCACGAGCGTGGGCGTGATGGCGGCGTGGATCCAGTAGCGGCCATAGCTCAGCCCCTCCAGCAACGGCCCGTGCCCGAGCGTGGAGCCCAGGCCCAGCACGAGGTTGTCGTAGACCAGGGCCGCCACCACCAGCAGCGGCAGGTTTGCGGGCGTCCACCACCCGTTCCGCATCGCGAGGCGGACGCCCCACACCAGCAGGACGAAGTAGGCCGCGGCGAAACCGAGGAAGAGCAGTGTGTCCATGCTGGCCAGTATGCGGGTCCGGACAAGCACCCTCCCCTCGCCGAGGACCGGCGGTTCGGCTGCCGAGGACCGGCGG